>NZ_CAJRAF010000004.1:0-318480 GCF_907164905.1 Dyadobacter sp. CECT 9275
CAGTTGCTGTGATTTAAGGGGCCTGTTAGTTTTATTCGTATGGTCATTTTTTGCCTTCCAGTAGGTGTTTAATACTTATCGAGAAAGGCTTTTAACGCTCCTGACTTTGGTACATCCTTCCGTGATATGAGAACGGTGTTTATGGTGCCAAGCTGCCTGTTGAGTGGATAGGTAATGATTTGTCTGCCTGGATAGTATTGGGAAATAATCTCTTCGGGCAATATGCTGACACCAAGCCCGGCTTCGACAAAATTGATGATCCCCTCTATGGAGTTGAGCACTGTGCTTTTATAATGGATAATGCCTTTAGCACTTAGCCACGACTCCAGCCGGGCGCGATAAACGCAACCCTGTTCAAAGACAACGATCTTTAGTGGTTGTTTTTGAAGTAAATCGGCCAGCTTGGGTGCTTTGGCGGCGATGAGAATTACCAGCTGTTCTTCTTTGACATTAATTTGCTCCAGTTCAGCCACATTTACCGGGCCCGGCACAAAGGCAGCGTCCAATTTGTAATTCAGAACTTCATTGATTAGCGTACTGCGCATTTCAGATCTAAATTCAAGTTCAACATCCGGGTAATGTTCGGCAAAGCCGCTGAGAATTTCCGGCACTTTCAAGGCCATAGTTGTTTCCACACACCCAACTTTCAGATAGCCGTTGACGAGATCGCTGCTGCCAACATTTTTTTTTGCTTCTTCGACGAGGTGACTGATTTGCTTGCAGTATTGCATAAGGGTATGCCCGGCTGCCGTTAGCTCAACCTTTCTGGAAGTACGGGTAAAAAGCTCTGTGCGAAACTCTTCTTCCAACGCCTTAATTCTGGCCGTTACATTTGACTGAACGGTAAACATCGCTTCTGCAGCCTTGGTGAAACTTCCGTTAGCAGCTACTGCCTCAAAAATTTTAAGATCGTTTGTATTCACTTTTATTAATCACAATTAATGATGTATAAAATCATTTAAAATCATTTAAAATCATTTTATATAATCAAATATAAGAATTAATTTTGGATCAAACAAAAAATCTTAAAACATGGATAACTCCCGTAGAAAATTTATCACAAGTGTTGCGGTTTCCGCCGCAGCACTTAGTTTACCCGGCATGGCAACAGCAGATTCACTTCAATCAGCAAACCAGTTAAAAAACACTTTCGATTTCGTCGCAGGCGAGACTGGAACGTGGAAAATCACCAAAATTAGTCCCTTTATTGGTGAAGCCATGGCTCTGGCCCCATTTTTAAATATTGTACCGACGACAGACTTTAATACCATTTCGGGGAAATGGACATTAAGGGGGCAAACGAGTAATTTACGCTACACTACTCAGGAAGAAAAAGCCGCAATGGACGCAGTACAAGCGGGGCTAGGCCGCCCTGAAGCCACAATGGCCGCATTAATTCCCATTAAGAAATCCGATGAATGGTGGATGCTGGCACAGGATCAAAGGCGTGCAATCTTTGCTGATAAATCTGATCACACCAAAGTTGGTATGCATTATTTACCAGGCGTGGCAAGGAAATTATATCATAGCAGGGATATTGGGGAGCCTTTTGATTTCCTTACCTGGTTCGAATATGCGCCGCAGCATTCAGATGAATTTGAAGAGCTTGTGGGCAAACTCAGAAAAACCGAGGAATGGAAGTATGTTACGCGGGAATTCGACATCAGGTTGGTTAGAGCCTGATCTGTTCTTCCCGGGGTAGGCTAACAGCTCCCGGGGAAAGTAATTCCCAGATTCAAGTTATAAATGCAACACTAAAGGTTTAAGGAAAGGAAGCCTAGGCTTCCTTTCCTTAGGCTGAATAACTAAATTAGTGTTGTCATGCAGAAATTCAATCATCTCAGCCCAGAACAAAGGTACCAAATCGAAATTTTAAACAAAGCCGGAACCAAGCAAGTGGAGATAGCCAGGCTCATTGGGGTCCATAAAAGCACCGTGAGCAGAGAACTCAAGCGGAATACCGGAAAGCGAGGACCTCATGCCAAAGTATATTCAGCCAAGATTGCTATAGATCGGACTCATGAACGCCATCGCCTCAAGCGAAAGAAAATCCGATTCACTGAAGCCCTGAAAGAACAAGCCAGAATGTGGCTGGAACAGGACAAACTCAGCCCGGAACTCATCGCTGCCCAATGGGAAAAACAAGAACAGCAAGGCGTATCCCATGAGACCATTTATGACTGGATTTGGAAAGCCAAGAAAAGCCGCCATTCGAGTTTGATTCAGGACAGAGGCCTGTACAAACATCTCAGACACGGCAAACGAAAACAAAAAAGAGGCAATTACAGGCAAAATAGAGGCGTTATCAAAGAACGTGTACCGATCGACCAAAGACCTGAAATCGTTCAAAACAGGGAACGATTAGGGGATATAGAAGTAGATTTGATGATGGGTAAAAACCACCAATCTGCCTTACTAGTCATGACAGATAGAGCTACTCTAATCACGACAATGGACTTCCTCCCTTCAAAAGAAGCAGAGCTTGTCAAGGCCAAAATCGAACAGCGCATTGAGTGGATCGGACCCAGCTGGATCAAAACCTGCACATTCGACAACGATATGGCTTTCGCCTTGCACCATGAAATAAGAGACAAATATGGAATCAAAACCTTCTTCACCAGACCCTATACTTCTCAAGACAAAGGAACAGTAGAAAACCGAATAGGACTCATCAGAGCATTCCTTCCTAAAGGAACCGACCTAAATGAAATCAACGACCAAACCATCGCAGAAATAGAACAAAAAATCAACAACAGGCCCATTAGGAAATTCAACTACCTAACTCCTAAAGAGAAATTACTATCTTACAAAACTGTTGCACTTATTACTTGAACACGGCTTGAGTTAGAAACCAATCCAAGCGAAGAAACATTTATTACTAACCGAGAAAAAGCAAAAGAATTAAAACATAAAACTCAACAAAATATTGATTCTGAAAATGAAATTCTCCGTTCCTTGAAAAACAAAGAAGATGATTTAACTAAATCAACCGAAGAATTAGTAGCAACAATTCAAACACTTCAAAAAAACAAGAACAATATTCCTATTAATGAGGCTCGTATTCGTGAAGAACTAATTGAGCATATTGGAGCAAGTAGAGAAGAAATTCCTTTCATCGGAGAATTGATTAAAGTAAAAGATGGTGAAATGAAGTGGGAATCTTCTATTGAAAAAGTACTTCACAATTTTGCTTTGAGATTGATTGTTCCACCAAAGTATTATTCATTAGTTAACCAATATGTGAACAGCAATAATTTGAAAGGCAGAATTCGTTACGACAAGTTTGAAGACCAAGACTATCTCAAAAATTTTAAGAACAAAGGTTTTAACGAAAAGTCATTAATCAATAAAATTGAAATTAAGCCAAAAACACAATATTACGATTGGATTGAGAACTATTTCGAATCACAATTTGACTTTGTGTGTGTAGATAATCTTTTGGAATTTGAGCAATTCCACGAAATGGCAATTACTCAAAATGGGTTGATAAAATTCAAAAGGGGCAAACACGAAAAAGACGACCGACCACATATTGCTCGGAAGGAAAATTTTGTGTTAGGATGGGACAACAAAGAAAAACTCTCCTCCTTAAAGAAAGAATTGATCAATCTTCAAAATCAACAAACAGAAAATAAGAAAGCGATTGCAAACAAAAATATTGAAATAAAAAACCTAGGTATATACAAGGATGAATGCCATAATTTATTTTCAAAATTTGAAAAGTATGATGATGTAAATTGGCAATCGTATGCGAACGAGATTCAAGAAAAAACAGAACAGAAAGATAAACTAGAAAAAACAAACAATCGAGTAAAGCAGCTTCAAGAAGATTTAAAAAAGGTTCAAGACGCTTTGAGACAGCTTTCAGATGTTCAAATTTTCAATAAAGGACAAGAAATATTTTCCAAGAAAAATGAAGTTGGCTCAATTGAACAATCAATCAGGAGTAACAAATCCATTTATGAGCCATTGGGAATTGTTGATGTTTCAATGTTTGAAAAACAACATTCCGATTTGCTGAATATTGAATACACAACATTTGAAACAAGTCGTGAGAGATTCCAAAAGGAAAATTCAAGACAAACAAGAGAACTTGAAGTACAAAAGCAAACGAAAGAAAGAGAAGTAATTATCAAGATAAACGAATTTAAACAGCCTTCAGAAGCTATATTAAGTAAATTCAAGGATTGGCGTTCTGATGTTAATTCCCTTCCCGATTCAACACATTTAGAGTTAATCAGTGAATATCAAAATTTCCTTGCTAGGTTGGAGAATGATAATCTTCCAAAGTTTGAAAAGAAATTCAATGACTATTTGCAAGAAACAATTACCAACAAAGTAGGTGATTTTAGAATGTTCTTTGAAAACTGGTCAGATTCAATCAAAGAAAACATCAAACATTTGAACGAATCTTTAAAAGAGATTGACTTCAAAAATAAACCCCAAACCTACATTCAACTTGTTGCACCTAACAAGATTAATGATGAAGTGAAAGAGTTTAGAAAACTTTTAGAAGAAGCCGTTCCCAATGTTTACCAAATGGAAAAAAATATTGAAGGCAGGAAACATCATTTCAATAATCACATTCAACCATTTATAGAACGATTAGATAAAGAAGAATGGCGGAAAAAAGTAATGGACGTTCGTTTTTGGTTTAGTTACAAAGCCGAAGAATTTTACAAGGAAACAAGTCAAAAGTTTAAGACTTATGAAGCAATGGGGCAACTTTCAGGTGGTGAAAAGGCTCAACTTACTTATACTATTTTGGGTTCTGCAATTGCTTATCAATTTGGATTAACAAGATATAATCAAGGGTTAGAATCTAAATCCTTTCGCTTCATTGCCATTGATGAAGCATTCAAGGCTCAAGATGAAGACAAAGCACGGTACTTAATTACACTTTGTAAACAACTTCATTTGCAATTACTGGTCGTTACACCAAGCGATAATATTCACATTGTAGAAAACGATATTTCATTTGTTCACTTTGTTGAGCGTAAAGAAGAAAGACATTCGTGGTTGTATGATATGCCAATTGAACAATTCAAAGAAGAAAAAGCGAATTATCTGACTAAATGATTACACCAAAGGAAATAAAGGACAAAACCGAAAGAAAGTACATTTCATTTCTTCAATCTTTGGTTGAACAGCGACCTTTTGAGAAGTTAGTTATTCGTGGCGATAAGACGTACACCAAATCTTCACTGTCGGAATTTGAAAGAGAAATTCAACATATTCATAGCCATTCAAAGGAGAAAAAAGGTTTTGGCTATACATTGGAGTTTCAAAAAATAAAGACAAAGCATTTAGGAACTCAAGATTTACCAATTTCAATTTACTTTGATAATGAAAAAGATTTTTTGAAATTTTTAGGTAAAGAGAATGAAGTAGATTCTTTCAAATCAAATGTTGAGATAATCCTTCAAGAATTCCCTGAACTCAAAGATTGGATAATTAAAAATCCTAAAAAGGTTATTGACAATGCGAACGAATGGAAAAATATTTTGCAAGTGTGTCAATACTTCAAACAAAATCCAAAACCAAATTTCTACATCAGAGAATTGCCGGTAAAAGTTCACACGAAATTTATTGAGAGAAATAAAGGCATTATCAGAGAACTCCTAGATGTCCTTATCTACGAACACGTAAACACCGAAGAAAAAGAATTTGAAAAAAGATTCTATTTGAAATATGCTGAACCTCAAATCAGATTTAAAGTTCTTGATAAAACAATATCGGACAGATTTTTTTCGGGAATAGATGATATTGCTATTCCAGTCAGCCAATTTGAAAAATTGGAATTACCAATCAGAAAAGTATTGGTCATAGAAAACAAAACAACACTTTACACCACTTTGACACTTCCAAAAATGGATGACACCATTGCGATATTTGGTAGTGGATTTAGCGTTTTCAATCTTAAAAATGTACGTTGGTTTGATAATCTTAAATTACATTATTGGGGTGACATAGACGTTCAAGGTTTTGAAATTCTATCACAATTCAGGTCTTACTTTCCGCAGACAAAAAGTATATTAATGGACAAAAAATCCTTTGACAAGTTTTTTGAAGACGACAACGGAACACCGACAAACATATCAACAAGACTAAACTTGACAGACGAAGAACAAGAGCTTTACGAGATTTTGAAAACAAACAACTGGAGACTTGAACAAGAAAAAATCCCATTAGAATATGTAAACAAATACTTTGACAATGAATAACCCAACCCTTCACAGCCACACACATTGCCAAGTCGATCAAGCCGACACGCAATCCAAAACTTGGCAAAGAGTGTGTCTGTCCCAACGCACGACTGACCAACAAATGGACGAAGAAAAAGAAGCACTAGGCGGTAACAGGCGTTTGGCTCAATGGCGGGTGACGTGGTTAATTGAACATTCTACCTCGCATCAACATTTGTGGTGTCTTGACAGTTTTGTGCTCCGAAATCCGCCACTGCGCCAAGCGCCAAAACGTTGGGCATAATTGGCACGTACGACTTAGACTACGGAGTTTCTTGCACAATAAATTTTCGGGATATTCTTTTTGGGATGTTTAGAAGAATAAAGGATTTAGTCTTCAAGTCTTTCGATTGGGAATCGTAGAAAGTTCACTTTCAATACGTTTGACAACGTAAAAGACTTGGCTAAGTTATCGAAAATAAATGACAAAGTCAAGAATTTATTTTTGATAACTTAAATATCCCAAAAAAATAGAGCCCAAAAACCCCTATTATTGACTTCGCCTAGCAGGCTTGCTAAGCGCAATAAATAATTGGTTTCATTGATTTGGATTGTGGTGAAAGAAAAGATATGAGTAGTCTATCCAACTCCGTTACTGATAAAAAGATGGATTGTAAATAGTCAGTAACTACGCCCAACAGCGGTTATGCGAAATGCCTTCCGCTTTTATTGGATAAAATAGTACAAATTAAAAAATTTGGCTATTTTAGCTATTATTAGTGAAGCGGCGAAAGAAGGCACTTCGCATAGCCGCAAACGTTGTGTGCCATGCGAAAGAACCACCACCAATAAAGAAAATACAACAGATGGAATATTTAAATTTTTCACGCTTAACTGAAAAGGACTTCGATGATATAATTGCGATGGTCGATGGTGAAAGGTTTACATATGATCCATCAATTGAAACTAAAAATTGCGATTATAGATATGAAAATATTCTGATTGAACTAAAAATCATTGAGGAAGAGCCTATTGAAAAGCAATCAAAACAAAATAAACTAGCTGAGTTGTTTCGGTCTGATATAAAAACTGTAATTATAAATCCATTAGACCTTGATTTTGAAAACAAAAGGAAATATTACAATGAGCTTTCTACGCCTATAAAGACTGCAATAAAAAAAGCATCTCAACAACTCAAGATTTCATCAGAAAATGGAGAATATAAGATTACTATAATCGTGAATAATGGTTTATCGATGACCTTGCCTGATGAGTTTTTTGACATAGCTGTTAGGCGAGCAAAAAATGACACATCAAATATTGACATGCTCATTATTTGTGGAATCTATCATTTTTCAGACGGCTTTGATACAATTGCAACAGCGATGTTTAAAGATGTTGAAATACAAAATAAAGAAAAGCCCATTGATTTTATTGATAAATTAAGAGAGGCTTGGAGTATTAAGGTTAATGAATATATGACACAACAAATCATTAGTAATGAAATAGAAAGAACGAAGCCACCCATTAAAGATATTTATTTTGAGTTAAATAATATTAGATATGTAAAACCTCCTATTCAATGGGGAAAAGAATCCGATTTTTATGGAAAACAAGGAAGGCCTAGATTTGACACAACAGGGATGGAATCATGTCCTCCAGTTGGAGTTGTTATGCCTATCTTTGATTTAGAGAGCTATAATTTTGTTAAAGAAAACATTAGTATTTTTGATAGTTATTTGCTTAAAAATAATTTGGAGGATTACCTTAAATGGATAGAAAAGGAAAGAATTGAAAATGATGACTTTTTAAAACCAATAGTACCGATAAAAGTTTCAAAAGAAGAACTAATTAAAACTCCCTCTCCATTTAGTTTTAAAGATATTGGAATTTCTCTTTTACCTATATTT
Source organism: Dyadobacter sp. CECT 9275 (assembly GCF_907164905.1). Classification (NCBI taxonomy): domain Bacteria; kingdom Pseudomonadati; phylum Bacteroidota; class Cytophagia; order Cytophagales; family Spirosomataceae; genus Dyadobacter; species Dyadobacter helix. The sequence goes on from NZ_CAJRAF010000004.1 coordinate 8,096, forward strand.
CAGAAAGAAGTTATTAAAATAGCTGAGAACAGCTTTGCATTTAATAATACACCAATCAGTAATAATTACATATTACTTCAAATTAATGAAATTGGTATGGATAAGGCAAATGATATTGCTTTTATTTCATATAACAAAACTAGAATGAGTGGAGAAACACAGGAGTATTTGATTAAAGGTGAAAGAATGAAATATGAATATGCATTAATATTAGCGTCTGTTTATTGCTTATCTTTAAATGCTGATGCTGTTTATTATATGATTAATGACGATTTTAAATGGAAATAATGCACGGGCACACAACAGCGCTTTGAGAAATTCAAAGCACTTCACAAAGCGCCGCTGGTTACCAGCCATTTTGGGCGACCGAATAAAAATTTAACAGACAGTTAATGGAAAAAGAATTTTACTACTTGGACGAAAAGGAACAAAAAGGTCCTTTCACTATTGACCAATTAAAAACAATTGGACTAAAACCAGAAACTTTAGTTTGGTCAGATGGATTTGAAAATTGGAAACAAGTCAAAGATGTTGATGAGTTGAAAATTGTATTAAAAAAAACGCCACCGCCACCACCAATAATAGACACTTTATCATCATCTTCGATTAAAGATGATGAGAATGAAATTTTAGACGAAAAAATGAATAATGTTGAAGATAGCAACATAAAATTTTGGGCTTCTTTTAAAATTTTCGGTTCTATTGTTATCTTTATTCTTTTAGCAATATTTATAGGCTTTTATATTGTAAACTCTAAAAAAGCAAAACTAAAAGATGAAATTTCATTAAAAATCAATAATGTCCTTGACAATAAAAGTTTAATTATTGACGGAACAATAACTTTAACGGAAGGTAAATTAAAAAATATAGATTACGGAAAAAGAAAACAGAACCTAACTGATGACCCTCTTTCAATTCCTATTAGAAATCCTTGGTGGGAAACCGAAAAACTTTACACAATTTTTACTGCTGAAAGTGGTGGTTTTACAATTAAACAATTAACAAAACAAAGTGACGAAAGTTTTGATGTTTTGACATCATATTCTGGAGATATGGGATATAAAAAACCAAGTTCATCATATATTGCTCCGCAATATATGGATGATGGTTTGGGTGGTAAATTTAAAATTAGTGGAGGTTACCAATCCCAAAATTATAGAACTTCTGTACGTGATGCTTATCGTAGTGCGTATGAATATTTCACAAAAGAAGATAAAAAATCACCAGGAGCGTATTCTCCAGGAAAATTTATTGACATTAACAATTTTCCAGATTTAAGAAATGAATATTTTTATTTAGAGAATAGAGAACCTAAATCATATTCTTCATCAGGTACATTTGCCGCTTCTTGGGAAAGTTCTGGTGACCACGGAGCAAATATTAATAATGAAAACTGGGTTGTATATTATAAAACATATGGAGAACATTATGAACTAACAGAAAACGACAGTAAAATAAACAAAGATTTATTGACCAATATCGGAATCGCCATTGGTTTAATATTCTTGATACTATTAATTGCTTTTATATCTAAACCGAAATATTTTAGAAACTTGAACTTGTATGGTAAAAGATGGCAAAACCTACTTTATAAGGAACAAATATTTTTCTTTGAACACTCATTTTTTGGAAAACAAACATTTACTGAAATAATTAACGACAAAGTTTACAAAGGAACATTAAAAATTACCGACAAAGGGAACACAATCAATTTATCATATCCAAACAAAGAATTATTTTATAAAATTGACAAAATTGATGTCGATAATTTATCTCTAATCTCAATAAAAGATAAAAGCGTTGTTACATTAAAAAGAATTGGAGCAAAAGAAACTATAGAAATAAAAAACGAAGATATTAGCACACAAAAAGAAGAAACAAATCAGTAATTTAATAGTAAACACAATGCCAACTTTTGGAGAAAAATCTATGTACAGTCTTGAAGGCGAAGAAGCCAATCATTTAAAATCTTTAAATGAACGCTTTATACGTTGGCAAGAAAAACAAATCGCTTTACTTACATTTTCAATCAACCTTCTGTTTACTATTTCAATTGCATCAGTAGGTTTAATAATCAATAACTTTGACAAACCGATATTCAAAGAAAAATATGCTTGGGGATATATACTTCCACAGACAGTTGCATTTATTATTACAATTTCATCAATTTTTGGAATTGTCGCTTTGTTTTGTCGACTTTTTGATTTTCGCCTCACAAAGACAATTATTCGCAAAAGAATATTATTGTTTAAAGTGAAAAATGAAATTAAGTATGAGAATTGCGAAGAGCTAACACAAAAAAAACTTAATGACAAAATAAAAAGTCTAAATTGCTTTACAAAATATTTAGGTAAGGCAACTTGGTGTTTTTTCATTCTGCAAGCGGTAACATTTGTGATTGCACTAATACTATTAATTTACAAGATATAACAGCAATAAACCCCTCTTGTCCTCGTTTGTATCCATATCAGGTGCTTGCCTGCGGCGAGTACCTACTCACATTAGAAAAACAAATCGTAGCGTTTTCAACGCGGTTTTAACCAAGACAACCTTCACCACAAAAATCAAAGAAATTATCTCCATCCAATTATAGAAATATTATAGAGGATAGATACACTTGAAGTGAACTAAAACTTCGAAAGTAAATACACAGTTTATAGCAGCAATCTAACCTCAATTGAGGTGTGAATCTTGAATTAAATAAAATACTAATTATACATTTTGTTGATAACTAAAATAGAATACAACTTTTAAAAAAATTAATTTAGCAGAAACAATTCTTACAATTAATTTTTAAGTTGTTTTCTTTAAACATATTATGATATGAGTCAAGTCAAAGTGAATATAAATGAATCTACATTTTTAGAAAAATTTAAAATTAAAAAAAATAAAATTTTAAAACTGATTCTTTTCATAGTAATAAAATATTCAACCAATTATTTAAGAAAAATAAATGGTATAAATAATTATGAAAATCCTGATAATTTAGAAGATTTTAGTCCTGTTGTTTTAAATGAAGAAGAAGATAGTCACAGCACTACAATTAAGTTTGCAATAGACAATCCTAATATTCAAAATCTTGCCCTAACTGGTCCATATGGAAGTGGAAAAAGCTCAATTTTAAAAACATTTGAACACAAACATCTTGAATATAAATACTTAAACATTTCACTTGCAACATTTGATGAAAAAACATTAGTAACTGATAAAATAGAATATAACATTTTAAAACAACTTTTTTATAGTGTTGAACATAAGAAAATTCCTGAATCACGTTTTAAAAGAATTGAAAATCATACTGGAATTTGGTCAAAAACAATATTCTTTTCACTATGGCTATTTTCAATATCTTACTTTATAGAATTTGAATTTTTAGAAAATCTTAAAAGAAATCTTCATCTTTATTTTCACATTAAAGGATTTGATTTCTTTTATGGTTTTTATCTAGTTATTGGAACAGGCATTATCTTAAATAAAGTAATGAATTTTATTATCAATTTTAAATTGACAAAATTTAAAATAAAAGAAACTGATTTTGAAAATGATCAAGACAAAAAAACTATAAATTTCGAAAATGAAATTGATGAAATTTTATATTTTTTTGAAAAAAATCCAATTGAAATTGTCTTTATTCAAGATATTGACAGATTTAAAAATAAAAGTGAAATATTTATAAAATTAAGAGAAATTAATAATTTGATAAATAACTATGAACCAATAAAAAACCAACGGAAAGTAACATTTATCTATGCCGTTTCTGACGATGTTTTTAAAGAAAGTGAAAGAGCTAAATTCTTTGATTTTATTATTCCTGTAATTCCTATTATAAATTATACAAGTTCAAGTTCTAAATTTTTAGAAAAATTAGATTTAGATATTAAAAACAAGAAATTATCAAAAGAATTTATTGATGATGTTTGTTTGTTTTTGAATGATTATAGAACAATTAAATCAATATATAATGAATATACGATTTATAAAAAAATCATAGGCAAACAATTAGACAATTACAATAATTTATTAGCAATGATGGTATATAAGAATATTGAACCAACAGATTTTAATGAATTAAATTCTAATCAAGGTTACGTTTATAAAATTATTGAAAATTCTAGTGAATTAATTGAAGAACGTATTCAAAGTCTTAATACAAAAATAAACTTAGAATTGAATCCAAAATTAGAGAACATTAAAAATGAAAAGATCAAAAATATAAAAGAATTAAGAATGCTTTATATTTTAAAATTTTGCGAAATAATTAACTCTCAAAATAATTATTCGGTTTTTGGTTTTAACTTAAAACAAACTAAATGTTCAATTGAAAATCTTCTAACAGATGAATATTTTGAGTTATTTAAAAACCAACCAAATATTAATTATTATTATTCTACTTACAATTCAACAGCTAGTGGGGTTTCATTTAGCCAAATTGAAAAAGCATTAGATAATTCAATTTATTCTGAAAGATTAGAAACACTTAAAAGCGGTGAAAAAGAAAACCTAAATCAAATTAAAACTGAATTAATCGATATCGAAAATAAAAAACAAGAACTCAATTCAAAAAAATTATTTGAGTTATTAGATGAAAATAATTCAGCACCTTATTTTGAAAAATATTATTCAGAAAAGAAAATCATTAACAATTATAAATTAATCAACTATTTGTTAATCAAAGGATATATAAATGAAGATTACAACCACTACATTTCTTATTTTCATCCTGGTAGTATTACTAAAGAAGATAATGATTTTTTAATTAGTTTACTTCCCAGCGAAAAAGCATTATCTCATAATCATAAACTAAAAGAAGTTAAAACTTTAATAAAAAAAATAAAGCCTGAAAATTATTATCAAGAAGCGATCTTAAATTTTTATTTGATTGATTACTTGATTGAAAATAAAATCAATGCAAAATTAAACTCTATAATTGCATTATTAAGCAAAGGAAATGAAAAATCTGTTAAATTTATTGATGCTTATTTTGAGTATGCTAACGAAAACAATAGAGCTGAATTATTTAAAATTATATTCATCAATTGGAGTGAGATATTAAATTTAATTTTCAATAAGTCTAATCTTCCTGACGAAAAAATCAAGCAATATTTAAAATACATTTTCAAATATCTTGATATAAAAACAATTGATAAAATTGATAACCAAAAAATACTATCAAATTATATTTCTAAATTAGAAAATCTAAATTATCTCAACCCTAAAGAAACTAATTTAGAAACATTCAAAAAATTTCTAGAAAACTCAACAATAGAATTTGAAAATATTAAATACAATAAAGAAAATAAAAATATTTTTGAATTTATTTATGATAAAAACAAATATGTAATAAATGAAAAAATGATTGAATTGTTTATAACCAATTTTAATCAAAATGGAACTAATGTTGAAAATCTTAAAACATCAAATTATACAACAATTAAAAATTCAGGAAAGCCAAAACTCATTAAATATATTGAAGACAATTTAGAAATATATTTAGAAAATGTTTTTCTGAAATTAGAAAATAATTCTAATGAATCTCAAGAAAGTATATGCTCAATTCTTAATAACGAAAAAATCAACATCCGTTTTGATATTATAGAAAAAGGCAAGTTTTCAATAGTTGACTTGTCAAAAATCAATGAGATTGAAATCCAATCAGCATTAATAATATATGAGAAAATAATTCCAACTTGGAAAAATTTAATGGCCTATTATAAAAAATCAAAAGAATTTGATGAAACAATAATAGATTATTTAAATCTTGAACATAATTATAATATTCTTTCAAAACCACCTTTTATTGATGACTCAGATGCAGGTGTAAAAACTAGTTTTCCTAAAGATTTAATTAATAGCAATATTTCAGATGAGAGTTTTTCTAAATTAACTTATAGTCTCCCATTTGCCTATAAAGATGGGAATGAATTCATAAGTATTAGCAATTCAAAGATGAAATCATTAATTGAATCTAAAAGAATATTATTATCGACTGATAATTACACTATGATTGATGAATCATATAATGATTTGTTAATTCTTCTTGTAGAACAAAATGTTAATGATTTTATAAAATCAATTGAGGAATATACTTTGAATAGTTCTATTATTTTAGAAATATTAAATTCTAAAATTTTTAATACTTCACAAAAATTATCAATCATAGAAAGCACAACCGATACGATTTTAATTGACAATAAAAAATTACTAATTAAGTTGAGCGAATTTTTATTAGATAATAGAATTAATAAAATTAGTTTTGTTCTCTTAACCGAATTAATATCTAATTCGTCCACACTTAAACATAAAGTGGAGTTAACTAATAATTATTTCACTTTTATAGAAAACATTAATTTAATCGCAATTATTGAAAAAATTGAAGAATTTTCAAAGTTACTTTTAGGCAAACATCCCAAAGTGGATAACACAGTTTATAACCAACAATTAATCAATAATCTTGAAGGTAAATTAATAAGTAAAAAGAAAGCATCAAAGGATAATAAACAAATTGAATTATTCCCGTTTATAAATAGCAGAATTTAATGTTTTTGAATAGATTCATTTTGAGCCTTTGAGTTTTATCCATTATCTCATTCAGCTGCACAAAACTTTCATTTAGTCCAAGTATTCCTAAACTCAAGTCTTTGTTTGCTTCATTTCGCTAATTACGTTTCCAATAACAAGAACATTCTTTTTCGTTCGGTGATAAAAGGACGTTTTACATTTCAGTTGCCACTCCTTTGCCAACGCTCCAAAAAAAATTACTGGCACAGTTTTTATCAAAAACACGTACGCTTCGCAACTTGCACCAGTATTGAAATACTCAAATAGTCATTACCTCATTCAGCTGCACAAAATCCTCGTTTAGTTTAAAAAAATAAACTTAATCTTTAAAATAAATAAATATTTTTTTCTGTAATTAAATATTAAGTTCAACAAAATCAACACAATGTATTTATTATAAAACAAACAATAAAGTGCAATTAATATTAAAACAAAGCATAATCAAAGAACATCAATTTTAATTACATTTGTATATGGCGCAATTAGATATGTTTGGGGGCAATGGAAATGATAATACTTTTCCTAAAACTGGTTTAAATAAAATCACTAATGGTGAATTTATTTATGTCATTCAATGGAAAGGTTGAAATTGGCAAATGGAAATATCTTGCTGAAGCTAACTTAATTTATATAGATCGTTTGACAGATAAAATATTTCTAAAACAATCCTTCTTTGATGATTCAGTGATGATATTAAAAATTGATGGCACCAATGATGATTTATTCATTTTAGCTAATGAAAATATTATTCCTGATCTTGATGTTCCAAAATACCTTTCTTCTTTTATTATTAATATTGGAATATTAGAAAGAACTACTTTTTTTAATATGCCATTAATAAATGGAGATATTTTAAATATAAATAGAGACGAATTAAATTATTCAAAAGTAGGTATGTCTGTCCTCTTAAACAACAATAGTGCGCCAGATGGTGAATATTTTGCTCAAGGTGATATAGTCGATAAATTATTAGTATACCATATTACAGATTCCAAAATTAAAGACCTTTTTTGGTTATTTACTTATAAAACATCAAAAGGCACTTTTAAAATTTATCAGAAAAATGAATATAGCTTTTCTTTAGGGGATAAAGTATTATTAAATAATATTCCAGCACCAAATGGCAAACACAAATTAGAATTTATGATGCATATTAATGTAACTAATGGAGTGATTTCTAGTCATTCTATTTTTTAATAAATCTATTATAAAACACCAAGAGGAATCATTTTTTAACTAATCCGTAACTATCAAATACCCCGAAATGGTCGCACAAATATTCCCCCACTTCTAAAGAGAAAAACTCCCCGATTTCGGTAAAAACAACCTTTGGTTTTTGTAAACAATTTAATAACAACGAATGATATATATATTTATAACGGTAGTAGTTTTAGTAATTAGTTTAATCATATACATTGAAAAACAAGAAAGATTAAAAAGAAAAGAACTTGAACGTAAAAGATTGGAAGCTAAACAATTAAGGATTAAAAAAGAGGAAGAACTTGCAGAACTTCATATAAATCAAAAGAGCGAACTCGATCCTTTATTCTCTAAAATAGACGAATATAACAAAGCACTTTCTGTTTTTATAGAAAGTCCAAAATTTATATCCAATTACGATTTATATAAATTTAAGGAGATTCACAATCCTTTATCAAAAAAAATCAATACTCTTGAATACAAACACTTACCTAACTTTGATAAGGAAATAAAAACCATAAACCAATTTATATCAAATTTTAATAGTTTAGAAAGTAGTATTCAACAAAGAAATAACGAATATGTAATAAAAGAACTAAAAACTTCAGATAATATTTTAAGCGATATTGAAGGTAAATCACTTGATGTACAGCAAAGGAAAGCGGTTGTGATAGATGAAGACAATAACCTTATTATTGCAGGAGCTGGTTCAGGAAAAACGACAACTATTGCAGGAAAGGTAAAATATCTTACGGAAAGATTGAATGTAGATAAAAGTAAAATTCTATTGATTTCATTCACTCGCAAATCGGCAAAAGATATGATTGATAGGATTAGAATGAAAATGAATATTGACCTACCTGTTATGACTTTTCACAAACTTGGTAAAGATATAATTGCAGAAGTAAATGGTGAAGCTCCTGAAGTATTTGATCCAAAGAAAGTTGATATAAAATCATTGTTACAATCCTTTATAAACCACTCAAAAAAGGATGCAAATTACTCAAATAAACTATTAGATTTTTTATCATATTTTTTAAAACCATACAAATCATTAGAGGAATTTAAAACTGATGCAGAACATAACAATTATTTAAAAGAGCAAAAATTTGAAGGTTACAAAATTATTCAAACAACCACAAAAGATGGTGTCGAGATAAAATATCGAGAAAGATTCAAAAGCCAAGAAGAAGTATTAATTGCTAATTTTTTATTTAGAAATCAAATAGAATACCAATACGAAGAAAAATACCAATATAAAACAGCGAGTAAAATGTTTGGTCAATACAAGCCAGACTTTTATTTACCGGAATATAAAATTTATATCGAACATTTTGGTATTGACAAAAACGGAAAAGTACCTGATTGGTTTAAAGGTGATGAAACTAAAACAGCACAAGAAAAATATTCAGAAGGAATTGAATGGAAAAGAGCTGAACATTTAGAAAATAATACTAAACTATTAGAAACCTATTCTTGGGAGCAAAAAGAAGGGAATTTAATTAAAAACTTAACTGATAAACTAACTAATCAAAACGTAAAGCTAAATCCATTATCTGATGATGATTTATGGAAGTATTTAACTGAAAACATTCCCGAAGATATTGATGTATTTACACAATTAATCAACACATTCTTGGTGCTTTTTAAATCAAATAATGAAAACATAAAAACATTAGCATCTAAAGCATTACAAGACAATGATAAAAGAGCTATTTATTTTTTAGAAATATTTGAGCCTATTTATATTAACTATGAAAACTACTTGAAAGAAAAAGAGGAAATTGATTTTAGTGATATGATTAATATAGCAACTAAAACTATTACAACTAATCAATATACTTCTGATTATGATTATATTATTATTGATGAATTTCAAGACATATCTAAATCCCGTTATCAATTAATCAAAGCTTTACTAGACCAAAAACCATCAACTAAACTATTTTGTGTTGGTGATGATTGGCAATCCATTTATCGTTTTGCAGGAAGTGATATTGGTATATTTACAGGTTTCGAAGAATATTTTAAAACTTCAACTTTAAAAGATTTTAATAGAAAAACTAATAGTTCTATTATTGAACAAACTTATAGATTCGACAATAAACTGATTAATGTTTCAAGCAATTTCATACTTAAAAATCCAAATCAAATTGTAAAAACATTAAAATCAAACAAACAAAGTGATCTTGAAGCAATAACATTTCATAAGTACAATGATGCAGATAAGAAAGGAACTAATCAATATATAGCACTTGATAAAGCAATCAAGGAAATCATAAAAAGTAATCCAAAAAGTAAAACTTCAATATTATTTTTAGGTAGATATGAATTTGATTATAAAGCTTTAACGAAGTTAAATTATATCAACATTAGATACGACAATAAAAATAGACCTTACAAAATCACTTATGTAAATAATGATCTATTAGACTTGAATTTTATGACAGTCCATTCTGCTAAAGGATTAGAAGCAGATTACGTTATAATTTTAAATGGTAATTCAGGAACTTACGGTTTTCCTTCTGAAATATCAGACGACCCATTATTAAATTTCTTATTATCAAAAGCTGACCAATTTCCAAATGGGGAAGAAAGACGTTTGTTTTATGTTGCAGTAACAAGAGCAAAAAAACACGTTCATATTTTATCAAGCATTGAGAACTCTTCAAAATTTGTTGATGAAATAAAAGAAAACGAACCTATTACATCAATAAAATGTGATTGGTGCGATAATGGTAAACTAATTGAAAGAAAAGGTCCTTATGGCTATTTTTATTCCTGTAACAACAGTTATTACTGCAATTACACAAGAAAAATAAATACAGAAGATTTTACATCATTAGCAAAAAACTTCACAGATAATAAGGATTTTGAAAAGGCAATAGAATATTTAAAAAAAACATTAGAACTCGATAATTCAAAAGCCACTGTTCACTATGATTTAGCAAGGGCCTATGAACAAAATAAGCAATTAAAAGAAGCGATTTTCCATTATAATAGTTTCATAAAAATAGACACCAATAATGCGTATTCTTACTATTGGAGAGGTAGTGCATACTATGATTTAAAAGAATATGAAAAAGCAAAAGAAGATTGGTTAGTTTTTAATAATCTAAAACCAAATGCTAACGCTATAAATTATTGGCTATCAAAAGTCTATTTTGAAACAAAGGATGCAATAAAAACATTAGAATTTATTGAGAATGAAATAAAAACAAATCCAAACAACAAGGATGCAATAAAACTCAAAAACAGCTATTTAGAGCGTTTACGTGATAAATACAATACAAAAGAATCAACGGTCAATTCAACAGAATTGCAAACTATCAAAGTTTACATTCAGTTAGCAATAGATTTTGGAATTAATATCAAATTCAACTACCATAAAAATGTTCAATTCGAAGGAGGATTACAAAGTTTAAGAACCATAAGCCCTACTGGCTTTAAAACAATGGGACAATTCGATTCAGTATGTGTATATGGCTATTGTTATATGCGCAAAGAAGAAAGAACTTTTAATTTAGATCGTATTTCCGATTTAATAATGAATCCAAATAAAATTGAGTTTTGGTCGGAATAACCGATAATGAATAATTAAAAGCTACTACCACAAATAGTGCGTCTTTTTAAAATAAATTATACTATAAAAAATGAATGTAATAGAAAAAATACTTCAAGAAAATTTAACCATTGAATCAGAAAACTTACTAATTTACGTGACCTCCTAGATATGTATAAAGATAATTTAAACTTTTGTGTAAATCTATTTGAGGACAAGACATTCTGCTCGCACAGGGATTTTAAACAAAAGTAGTATATTTGTTTTAGCAAAGTCGCACTTGCAATAAGAACTATTATAAAATCCAACTATAATAAGACGTGCGACTCTTTGATTAGTTGTTTTTTTTGCATTATGGAAATTTGGAAAAAAATAGATGGATTTGATAACCCATATGAAATCAGTAGCTTAGGTAGGTTTAAAAGAACACCAACACATATCACTCACGGTAACGAAAACGGATTTGGAAAAATGATAGTTTGTTTGAGAAAAAATGGAAAGCTAAAACCATTTAACGTTTGCTTTTTGGTAGCTTATGCTTTTTTAGGACACAGCGAATTTAATTTTTTTGAAACAGTTGTTCACAAAAACGGAATCAAAACCGATAACAGACTTGAAAATCTTGAATTGATTTCACGATTTGAATTAGCTAAACCAGATGCTACGGATTTGTCCAACGTAGATAGTGCGGATATTTTATCCGTACCCATAAAGATAATCAAGTAACAAAAAACTACAACGATAAAAAGTTGTAGTTTTTTTTTGTAATAAAAATAAAATAACTGCAACTAGGCTGGATTTATTTTAGTAGCCAATCTTTGTATGACGGAATACAAATCCACACTATCTTTGTAAATATCTAGGACGTAGGGTTTATTGAATTAAGAAACTATAAAACAACACTATGAAAATCGCAGGAGAATTAACAATTAAAGACTGGGAAGATTTAGAAAAAAATTAGACCAAAACAATGATGAATTATGGAGTTTAGCCTTTCATTTTTTTGAAGAAAGGATAAGAACAAGATACTTGAATCCAATAAATGCAATTTTGGATTTAAAACTAAATAACGGTGAGGGATTTGCTGTTGTTAATTTGCAATGCTCTTTAATTGAAACTATCGAAAGTTTTATAAATGGTTGGAAATACGAACACCCACACTTTATTAAAATGGATGGAAATAGTTTTAGAGGAAATAAAAACGTTTTTATGTCATTTTTTAAAAATCATAATGCATTTAAGTTAATGGAGTCAAAATCTTGTGATTTTTATATAAATGTAAGATGTGCTTGTTTACACGAAACACAAACTAAAAATGGTTGGACAATTCATTCTGACACAGAGCAAACTAATCTTGTTTTTAATGGCGAGAAAATAATCTTTAGAGAAAATTTTCAAAAAGCCCTTGAAAACTCAATTTCTGATTATAAAAAAGCAATAATTGAAGGTGTTTCATTTAACAATATTGATAGTAGCACTGAATTAAGAGATAATTTCAAAGCAAAAATGAACAATATCTGCGATAAATCATAAACTATGAAAATAGCAATCCTCGGTTGGGGTTCCTTAATATGGCTACCCAAAGAATTAAAATTTGATACCAATATAGGCTGGAAAGAAAATGGTCCTGTTTTACCCATTGAGTTTGCAAGAATCTCCAAAGATGGGCGATTAACATTGGTCATTACAGCAAATGGAACAGAAGTTCCAACATTGTATTCAGTTTCTAGTTTTGACAACCTTGATTTGGCGGTTTTAAATCTTGCCGTTCGCGAAGGTTCTGGGAGAATGAGCATTGGTTATTATAATAAAACTAAAGATGAATTTTCATCAATAGAATTTTCGTTTAAAGAAAATATCAAAAACTGGATTCAAACCACAGATTTTGATGGCGTAATTTGGACAAATCTTCCTGAAAAATGGATTTTGAATGATGAAAATGAAACGAAAATTGACCCAGATGAACGAGTTGATTATTTAAAAAAACTGAAAGGAAATCAAAGTGCTTTAGCCGAAGAATACATCCGCAACACCCCAAAGCAAATAGCCACCAAGTACAGAAACCAAATAATTAAAACTTTGGGTTGGGAATAAAACAAAACCCTGATGACTCTAGTGTAAAACTCCCAAAAACTTAAAAGAAGTTGACTAAATGTTTAGCACTTTAAAGCAAATTTACTTAATTCAAAAAAAATGAACGAAGTTCAAAAGCATAAAAACGATTATAAAACAAGAAATTTTACAATAATTATAAGATTTATATGATAGAATTTTTAACATATTTAGGTATTGGAATTATATCTAATTTCATTGGTCCACTTGCCAAGCAATTATCCATTGGCAATAAACACTCTTTAAAAGAAAATAAAAACAAAAGTTGGTTTTACAGATACTCATTTATTATTTTGATAAGATGCGTTATGACCATTTTTTATCCTATTTTTTATTTTAGTTATTATATACTAAAAAGAAAACCACAAGAACCAGGTTCATTCGAAGATAAACTAAATACTAGTTTAGTAAAAAGATTAAGAGAGCTTGGCGAATATAACAATACAGCTCCTACAGAGAACATTAGCGATGAAAAGATTATTGAAATATACACTCTAATTTGTTCCTCATTCAGAAAAGCTAGCTCAGAGAAACAAGAACGAATTCCGGCTAATAATTTGAACACAATAGCTATGAAATTTTTTAAAGTATATGAGGAATTTGGGAAAGATTTTATGCAGGAGCATTTAGAATACGAATTAAAAAAATATACTACCGAAGGACTAAGGCCAGAATATCAGCGAGGAATTTCATTATTTTAAACCCTAATTTAAAAATGACACCAGAACAACTAAAATTAATACAACAACTTGCAGAACTAGGAGATGTTACCATTGTAAAAAGAGGTATATCGGGTCTTATTAATGCTATTTCAGAAATGGATTGTAAAGCAATTGAATTAATTTTGGAAGACAATGTCAGTTATCAAGATACTACGAAAATAATTTTTCTTCAAAAACTGAAAGAAGTTTTCGCAGATTTCCAAAAAGAGGACAATAAACTTATTCCTTATGAGGGTAAATGTATTTCCGATAAATGTACAAATAAAAATAAAAAAGGGATTGCCTTTGTTGGCAATAAATCAGGGCGTTACATTAATTTCATTATTGAACAAAATGAAGATAGCACAGTAAAGGACATATACACTTGTTCGGTTTTTTGCACTAATGAGAATGTTATCAATGAAAATAAAAGAAAACTTGATATTACGGTTTATAATGATGAAAAAGTAAATTTTACACCTTCATCTACATATAACTATTTAAAAAATAAATCAATCACTGCTCTGAATGAAATAAAGCAACTTAATGACTGTGAAATTTCAAAAGAACAAATAATTACTTGGATTAAAAGCTATGAAGAATTATACAATTCTATGAATTGGATAAATAATTATTACAAATATCATTATTCGTTTTACGAGCTTTATTATCATATCAATGAAGTTTATAAATTCTTAATGATTGAAAATGAAGCTAAAATAGCGATTGATGAATTTAAATATGTTGGTCTTGATAACGAAATAGATTTATTAAAATGGTTAGTAAAGTATGAACATTTATATTACGAATTGATATTATTATGTGCTAATATCGTGACTGAGGAAAGTTTACAAACAGGCAATTGTGTTTTACATAAAGACCATACTGTTTACTTCAAAACAAACATTTTACAAAACTGCATTGATTTACAAGAACTACTTGAAAAGCATTATTACGAAAAATTAAATAAATACAATACACTTTCTCAGGAAGAACAAGAAAATCAAATGCCTTTTGATGATGATTACGAAAAAACTTCATCCTTAAAATATCATTTACAAATAAGAGGAATTATCTAATCATTATCTCATTCAGCTGCACAAAACTTTCATTTAGTCCAAGTATTCCTAAACTCAAGTCTTTGTTTGCTTCATTTCGCTAATTACGTTTCCAATAACAAGAACATTCTTTTTCGTTCGGTGGTAAAAAAGACGTTTTACATTTCAGTAGTCACCCCTTTGCCAACGCTCCAAAAAAAATTACTGGCACAGTTTTTATCAAAAACACGTACGCTTCGCAACTTGCGCCAGTAATTTTTTCCCCCAAGCTGTGTGTGTTACATAATTGAGTATTATAGTTCATTACAAAGCTTTTATATTGTTTTTTTGGTTTTTGCAATGAACTATAATATGGAAAGTTATAAAAAGTAGATTTCGGATTTTGAAAAAATTCGCTTAAACTATACCTATTCCTTCGACCAATATCCTCTCTTCCACTTAAAGTGGCTATGATGTCTGTAGATTTATTAGAAAAAAACTTGGCAACAAGCCAAACCATACAAGAATTTAAGAACAAGTCTTTAGGGATTATACCAAACGAAGACTTGATTGCTTTTTCTGAAACCATAGAAAAGTTTCAATCTATCTATCACGAATTAGTAGTCCAACCAAATATCTCGACTCTTGAAGTGGATATGTTGCCTATTTTTTTATTTCCACAATTAAAGCGACAATATTACGTTAATTAATAATCATAACTTATAAAAGTGTCATTATTACTACAATAAAATAATAGAAAGATGAAATAAACAAGAAATACTGTAGCTAATTACGCTTAGGAAATACTTTCTTTTATCTTATTAATGTTTGTAAACTAATTAGGGGAATTCGCTATAAAGGACGGTAATCCTCATAAAAAATATAGTTATGATGAAGTACTCGTTACAAAACATCATTTTAGAGATTCATAACAAGGAGGATAAGATTTTATCGCAAAATAAGAGATTGATTGATGAAGCTTACGAAATGACCTTGTACCTCCAAGACTTGTTATTTACGGTCAAGAAATACGTTATTGAAGAGGGATTTAAAAATGATGAAGAAGAGATATATTTTTTCCATACCATTAAGCCGAAAATCCTTGGAAAGCTAATTTATTACAATAAGGTATACCGCATAGAAACTGGTTGCCCTGTTAATAATGGTAAAATATATCACAGCTATTTTACAAGCCGTTTACAGGAATTGAAAAAAGAATACGATGAGCACATTTGTAATTCAGATTTTTATAGATATTACCGCTCAGGAAGGACTGATAACGATGAAGTTTACTTCCGACTTGGCAACATCAATTATCACGATGGACTTAATAGTTTCGTATTTGAAATAGATTCTCAGTTCTCTACTTTTTATGACTATAAAATTGCTCGAATTATAGCAAATGAGTTATTGTATAATTACTTGCTAACAAAAATTAATCCCGACGAAAATCCTGATGTGATTTTACAAAATTCTGAATCAACAAAAGATGTTTTTTGGACAGATAGCAAAAATGCACTTATCGAATTGGTGTATGCTCTTTATGCTTCAGGAGCTATTTCTCACGGCAAAATTGGTATCCGAAAAATAAGCTTAATGTTTCAGATACTTTTCCGAGTTCCTCTTGGAGATCTGCATCACTCTTTCCACCGAATGAAAACACGGGTAGGTTCCCGAACTGCATTTTTAGACCAGCTCAAAATATCCCTCGAAGAATATATGGATAAAGAGCTTTAGCGGTTCAATACAGTAATTTCAAAGCAGTACACAAAATGTACTGCTTTTTCTTTGCCCATATCTGCCAATTGGCAAATGTTGGCAAAACTCCATTAGAAAATATGCAAAATGCCTCAAAACCCTTATTAAACAAGGTTTTTTTCTATTTATAAAAATTTTTAAAAAACCGCCAAACCAATTGGCAGGGATTGGCAGACAAACACTACCACCTTTCACAATTTTGCATAGTGAACTTTAAATGCTGTGCAATGAAAATAATAACTATTGAGGAAGAAGCCTGGCAACAGCTCAACAGCCGTATCAATGCCATTGCCGACTATCTGAAAAGACAGGAAGATAAAAGCTATGATGACCTGTGGCTCAATAACCACGAAGTATGCCAATACCTGCATGTCAGCGAAAAAACCCTCTGGCGTATGCGTACCAAAGGCGAGATAGCTTATTCAAAAATCTATGGTCAATACTTCTATACCATTGGAACTATTAAGGATATGCTCAACGCCAATGCCATACAGAGCAGTGATGAATTTGTGCAGGAACTTATGGCAAAAGGCAAAAGCTATATCGAAAAAGGCAGAAAGCTAAAGACAGATAAAAAATAGGTATTAACCCTTAAAAGTATATCCCTATGAATATAGATAGAATGGAATTTTTGGCGTGGATGGAACGCCTGATGGGTCGCCTTGATATGCTGGGCGACACTATAGACGAATTACAAAAAAAACGTAACAGTATAGACGGTGAGGAATTATTGGATAATCAGGATTTGCTCCAAATGCTAAAAATCAGTAACCGTTCCCTGCAACGGTATCGCTCCATCGGCAAGCTGCCTTATTATACCATTAGCGGAAAATTGTATTACAAACTGTCTGATGTGCATCAGTTTATCAGGGAGAGTTTTAATCCTCCCATAACTAAACTGAACGCCAATAAGTGACAAATACTGCCTTTGACTGCCACTTTAGGTAATGCAATGAACGCTTCCTTTATATTCGGCATAGAACTTAAAATTTTCGGATTATGAGTAAAGAAACAACAAATAAACAGGAAATGCCCGAACAACTATCGGACATATTATTGGTGCTGGATAAAGAAAAAATGAAAATCCAAGCCGTAAAGAGTATGGACGAAAACGGGAAAATGGAAACCGTTGAACCAACGAAAAAGAACCAAAACCAATTTATGCGTGTGGACAAAAGTGGTGATTTCTTCTCCAATTTCTTCTCCAATTTTTTTAGCCAACTGAAGAACCCAACCAATTTGTCATTTTTTAAAGTATCGGCTGATGAAGCTTTAAATAAAGCACAGGAAATGCAAAAGCAGGTAGATAACCCAACACCCGAAGGTGAAAAAGTGATGAAAGAGCACGAAGTGAAAACCGAAAATCAACTAGATAAAAAACAAGTAAATCAAAATAATATGGAAACAGCACAAACAACGCCGGAAACAAGCGAATACCGCTACAAGCCGGAACAGATTGATTGGGACACAATGAACAATCTCGGATTAAGTAAAGAATACCTTGAAAAAAGAAACCTTCTTGAACCTTTATTGAAAGGCTACAAAACCAATGAGCTTATACCTGTGAGCGTTAATTTTGGCACAGCCATTCTCCGCACAGATGTACGCTTGTCTTTACAGGTAACCGAAGACGGAAGAGTAGTTCCTGCATTGAACGGCATTCGTAAAGAACCGAACCTCAACTTTGAGTTTTTCGGATACAAGTTTACGAATGAGGACAAGAAAAACCTACTCGAAACAGGTAATATGGGTCGTGTGGTTGATTTAAAAAATTCCAAAACAGGCGAACTGATGCCCTCTATTATCAGTGTGGACAGGCTTACCAATGAGCTGGTTGCATTACGAACGGATTTCATAAAAGTCCCCGATGAAATTAAAGGCGTGAAATTGGACGATACCCAAAAGCAAACTTTAATAGAGGGTAAACCGCTAAAGTTAGAAGGCATGATTTCTACGAAAGGAACTGAGTTTTCGGCAACAGTACAGTTCAATGCGGACAAGCGTTATGTTGAGTTTCTTTTTGATAGAAGTAATTCTAATAAGCAAACGCAAAGCAACGGACAGAACAATCAACAAAGCAATCAGCAAAGCAATCAGCAAAATCAACCACAGGAAGCTCCAAAAACATTCCGTGGTAAAGAACTGACCGATGAGCAAAATAAGGATTTCAAAAACGGTCAAACCATTTACATTGACGGCTTGACAGATAAAAAAGGACAACCTTATCAAGGCTATATCACTTTCAATAAAGAAAATGGGAAAACCAATTTTGAATTTCCCAATCAATACAAGGAAAGGATAAAACCTACTGAAGCCCATAAAACACAAACTGCCGTCAATTCAGAAGGCAAAACCAATGAGGCAACCAAAAACATCAAAGAGCCATTAAAATCAGGACAAAAAAATCCTGATAGCAAACAGCAACAGGAAGAACAGGAAAAACCCGAAGCACCTGCAAAGTCCAAACGCAGAAAAATGTAACAAGAAAAAAATCGTGCGAAAAGCCAAGTACTATAAGGATTAAACAAAAAAATATTTGTTATGAATAAACAATCAATTAGCGAACAATATTCGCAGGAAAAAAGGACTGATATCCTCTTGATAATGAATAAAGGGGACAATAAGATCTATGGTATGAAGGGCGTTGGGAAATATGATGAATTTGAAACAGCAGAAGTAAACCTGAAAAATCAAGAACAATTTAAGCTGTTCGATAAAAATGGTAGTTTCCTTATGGAATTTCTGATCGAATTCTTTTCGTCGATGCAAAATCCAATCCAATTCAGATTTTTTATTGTGCCACAATCCCAAGCAGTGGAGTTGTCGGATAAAATTCAGTCAGGTGTCAATAATTCATCTAAAGAAGAC
This sequence comes from Dyadobacter sp. CECT 9275, assembly GCF_907164905.1. Classification (NCBI taxonomy): domain Bacteria; kingdom Pseudomonadati; phylum Bacteroidota; class Cytophagia; order Cytophagales; family Spirosomataceae; genus Dyadobacter; species Dyadobacter helix. The sequence goes on from NZ_CAJRAF010000004.1 coordinate 27,892, forward strand.
AAATCATTGGTACAGAAATATGAATTGCAAATCGATCACTTATCAGGACGATTGAAAGCAGGAAACGAAAATTTCGACATTCAAAGGAAACCGGAACAGCTAAAGACACCTGCTAAGTCCAAAGGCGTAAAAAGATAATCAAGTATGAAAACAATCATTGCAGAAAAACCAAGCGTAGCAAGGGAAATAGCCGGCTTGTTAGGCGCATCCGAGAAAAAGGACGGCTACCTAACAGGTAACGGCTATTTTGTTACGTGGGCATTTGGACATTTAGTAGGATTGGGAATGCCCGAAGATTACGGAATATCAGGTTTTCAGAAAGCCTCACTTCCGATACTCCCCAATCCATTCTTACTAACCGTTCGTAAAGTTAAAAAAGACAAAGACTATACCGCTGATACAAGAGCATTAAAACAACTGAAAGTTATCGAACAACTTTTTAATAAAAGCGATAGCATTATCGTAGCAACCGATGCAGGTCGTGAGGGCGAACTCATCTTTCGGTACATTTATGAATACCTGAAATGTAACAAGCCCTTTGAACGGCTTTGGATAAGCTCTCTTACCGAAAAAGCCATTAAACAGGGTTTTGATACTCTTAAAGATGGAAAAGAATTTGACGGATTGTATCAGTCGGCACAAGGCAGAAGCCGTGCCGATTGGCTTGTGGGTATCAATGCTTCACAGGCATTGAGTATTATCGCAGGCAATGGTATCTATTCGCTCGGAAGAGTGCAAACGCCTACATTGGCTTTGATATGCAAACGCTATTTGGAAAATAAAAATTTCTCGGTACAGCAATATTGGCAGATACAGTTATCGCATAACAAAGAGTTGATAGATTTTAAAAGCATTTCCAAAACCAAATGGGAAGACCAAAAACTTGCCGATGATGCGCTGAAAGCCATTCAGCGAAGTGGAACAGCAACAATTACATCGTTAGAAACCAAAAGCGTTACGGAACAACCGCCTTTATTGTTCGACCTTACTGGCTTGCAAAAAGAAGCCAACAAAAAACTGAACCTTTCTGCTGAAGAAACGCTGAACATTGCCCAAAGTTTGTACGAAAAAAAGTTTATCACTTACCCACGTACCGGAAGCAAATATATTCCCGAAGATGTATGGACTGAAATTCCCAACCTAGTGAGGGCTTTGCAGGACAAAGAAACCTACAAGCAAGCCGTATCAAAAATGAAATGGGGACGTTTCAATAAACGCATCGTGAACGACTTGCGTGTTACCGACCATCACGGATTATTGATTACAGATAAAATCCCGTCAGCACTGAACGCAAAGGAAAATGCCGTTTACGATATGATTGCCTTTCAGTTGCTCGAAGCTCTTTCACAAGCCTGTATCAAGGAGATAACCGATGTCAGTTTACAGGTATTGCATTACGATTTTACAGCAAAAGGCTGTAAGATTACAGAAGCGGGCTGGCGTTCCATTAAAGGTAGTTTTTCTGATGATGACACCGAATATGTACAGGATTTGCCCGAACTGAAAAAAGGCGACGAACTCAAAATCAAGGAAGTCACCGTTTTGGAAAAGAAAACCAAACCACCTGTTCTTTATACCGAAGCAGGGCTATTGTCAGCTATGGAAAGTGCTGGAAAGAAAATCGAAAATGAAGAGGAACGGAAAGCCCTGCAAAATATAGGCATTGGTACTCCAGCTACAAGGGCATCAATTATCGAAACATTGTTTACACGCAATTATATCCAAAGGGAAAAGAAGTCTTTAATCCCAACCGAAAAAGGATTGCAGGTATATGAATTGGTCAAAGATAGAAAAATCGCAGACGTGGTAATGACTGCCGAATGGGAATTGGCATTCCATAAAATCGAAAACAACGAAGCAGATGCAGGGGTATTTCTAAAGGAAATGGAAACTTACGCTTCATCTATTACCAATGAATTGTTGCAAACTTCCATTGCCCAAAATAACCTACCTAAATTGGTTTGTCCGAAATGCAAAAGCCAACAACTTATTATCCGTGATAAAATTGTCAAATGTCCCGATGAGACTTGTAATTGGGTGCAGTTCCGTAATGTATGTGGCGTACAAATCGGTATAGCCGATATTGAAAGTCTTGTCAATAAAAGGAAAACTTCACTCATCAAAGGGATGAAAAGCAAGGCAGGAAAGAAGTTCGACGCCTACATCGTCTTAAATGACAAAGCAGAAAGTTCCTTTGAGTTTGCCAAAAATAAAAGCTACAAAAAGTAATGGAAAATAAGCCTACCATTAGCACAATGGAAATCAGAAATCTGATTTACTCCATACGTGGAAAGCAAGTGATGCTGGATAGCGACCTCGCTTCCTTATACGAGGTGGAAACAAAGAACCTCAACAAAGCCGTAAAAAGAAATATTGAAAGGTTTCCTGCTTCTTTTTGTTTTCAACTGACCGAAGAGGAAGTTGAAAACTTGAGGTTCCAAATTGGAACCTCAAGTTTGAGCTACGGAGGAAGACGTTATTTGCCTTATGTTTTTACAGAACAAGGGGTTGCAATGGCTTCTGCCATATTGCGTTCAGATATTGCCGTTAAAGTCAGTGTTGAAATTATGGAAGCATTTGTAGAAATGCGTAGAACGATTATCAGCAACGCTTCTTTGTTTCATCGTTTGGACAAAATTGAGCTAAAGCAATTAGACACTGACCAAAAATTTGAAGCCATTTTTAAGGCGATGGGAAGCGACAAGCTCCACAGCGAAAAAGGTATTTTCTACAACGGGCAAATTTTTGATGCCTATACCTTTGTATCGGATATTATCCGGAGTGCTAAAAGCTCCATTATCCTGTTGGATAATTATGTCGATGACACGGTACTGACCTTATTGGGCAAACGGAATAATAATGTAACTGCAACTATCTATACCAAAAACATCAGCAATCAGTTACGGCTGGATGTGCAACGGTACAACAGCCAATATCCCCCGATTGAAATTGAGTTTTTTTCCGATGCTCACGACCGCTTTTTAATTATTGACGATACAGATCTTTACCATATCGGAGCATCACTGAAAGATCTGGGCAAAAAATGGTTTGCCTTTTCAAGAATGGATATTGAGGTTGGCAGGATGCTACAAATATTAAATAACCAATAAATAAACCCTCTGATAATTTGGAGGGTTTTTGCTTTTCATTTCTTATCGTAAACAGCATTTATACGCCAAAGCCCGCCTCTCAAAGCCAAACCCTGCCACATTTTAAAGGCTCTTATCTACTGCTTTAATTTTAGGCTTCAAGAAAAATTCTAAACAAAATTATAGTATGGATACACAGCAAAAAGACCTATCGTATTTCAGGTTACGACTGCAAGAATTATTAAACACCAGCTTTCCCGAAATAGCAAACGACCAGAAATTTATTGAGGAACGTTCCTTGTGGACTGCCAATGCCTATGAGGGTGCTTTCCGTTCAGGAAATACTATTGAGCAATGCAACGAAATAGCCAATTACATACTTTTTGAGGGCTTATATTTCTCTAAATTCGATACCGTTTTTCAGGTGGTCTGTAATGAGTTTGATACCATAATGGCAGATGAGGAATTACGCCCATTTGCCCTGAAAATGTCCCCTGTATGTGAGGTCGTTTTTTCCAACTATGAACTAACCGATGATTTCGCATACGGTTATGAGTTTGACCTACTCTATACCGAAATAACCGGAACCATCGCAATATGGATAACGGAAAATGGGCTTCAGTAAAAAGCAACATCTCCAACAGAACATTGATGCCCTGCGAATTGCTTTTAAACTGGAAAAGGAGAAACGCCAAGCCACCGTAGGCGAAAGACTGCTAATGATGCAATACAGCGGATTTGGCGGTCTTAAATTCGTGCTGAACCCCATAGCGAACGAAATAGACATCAATAATTGGAGAAAAACAGAACACGATCTTTTTCCACTAACGCAGGAACTCCACCAGCTACTCAACGAAAATTCCGAAGACGAAAAGCAATACCGCAGGTATGTGGATAGTATGAAAAGCTCTGTACTGACGGCTTTTTATACACCGCCCCAGATTATAGATTCGATTTCCGAAACATTGCGTGAAAGCGGTCTGAATATTCAAAAATTCCTCGAACCCTCCGCAGGTATCGGCTCATTCATACAATCCTTTTCAGAAAATCAAAAAGCCAGTGTTACAGCCTATGAAAAGGATTTGCTCACAGGCAAGATTTTAAAACAGCTTTATCCCGAAAGCAATATCCGTGTAAGTGGTTTTGAGGAAATACCCGAAAAGGAACAAAACAGCTATGATGTAATTGCCAGCAATATTCCTTTTGGCGACACTTCGATATTTGACCTTTCCTATTCCCGAAGTAAAGACACGGCAAAAGTACAGGCATCCCGAAGCATACATAATTACTTCTTTCTGAAAGGTGCTGATATGCTCCGTGAGGGAGGTTTACTGACTTACATTACTTCACAGGGTATTCTCAATAGCCCAAAGAATGAACCGATACGCAGGGCTTTGATGCAGGATAACAATTTGGTTTCGGTTATCCGATTGCCCAACAACCTGTTTACAGAATATGCAGGTACGGAGGTTGGCAGTGATTTGATTATACTGCAAAAGAACACAGCAAAACAAAGTCTGACCGAAAGGGAAGATCTGTTTTGCCAAAGCAACCGAACGGAATACGATACTCCAAGCAATGCACTCTTTCAGGACAGCACAAGGATTGTGCATACCAACCGTAAATTAGATACAGACCCTTATGGACAACCTGCACTAATTTATACACACAAAGACGGCGTTGCTGGAATTGCTAAAGACCTCAAACAAATGCTTTCCGAAGATTTTGGCATGCATCTGAATTTGAAGCTATACAAAGGCGAACGGAACGATGAGCCTATAATACAAATTACCGCTACTCCAAAAGTAACACCTCCAATTGTCGAGCCTGTAACCATTCAGCCGGAAATACAACCTTTATCAATCAATCGGGAAAGCCCGCAGGAATTAAAACAATTAAGCATTTTTGACCTGTTTGAAAATGCGGGCGAACCTTTAATGGTTCTTGCTCCACCCAAAACAACGACACAATCCAAAAGACAAAGTACTAAAAAAAGTAGCCGTGCAATAGGTCGCCAAATCGACCTGTTCAATGTGATGCAACAAACTTATACATCTCCAGTTACAAATAGAATTACTAACGAAAGCACATTAAACAATGAAAAAAAACAGGAAGCTATCGGCGACCTGTTTTCAGGTATCAACGGGATCGGCCAAGCTGTTAAGCCAGTCATTCCCGACACCATTCCCGAACCTGCTCCTTATAGTGGCGAACTGCAACCGTTCTACCGTAACGATTGTCTTGTGGTGGATAATGGTTGGGTAGGTCATCTGCAAGATGTAGATACTTCAGACGGTACGGCTGTTTTCAACCCTTTGCAATTACCACTTCTGCAAAAAGCAAGAGCAGAAGCGTATATCGGAGTGCGTGATGTTTACCAAGAGCTTTATAATAAAGAGGCGAAGTTTAAGACCGAATACAAGGAAGAAAGAGAAAACTTTAACCGTTTATACGATGTTTTTGTCAAAAGATACGGTAATCTCAATAGTGCCGATAATGCCAAATTGATTAAAACAGACAGTTCCGGCAAGGAAATCCCTTATTTGGAGCGTGTTGTTGGTGGCGTAGTACACAAAGCGGATATATTCAGCCGTCCTGTAAGTTTTTCTACGGTAACAATAGCAACAGACAATCCCGAAGAAGCATTAGTAGCTTCACTGAACAAATACGGAAGCGTGGATTTGGACTATATGTCCGAAATCAGCGGTATGACAGATGATACTTTGAAAGAAGCCTTACACGGTCGTATTTTCTACAATCCTTTACAAAAGGAATATGAAATATCCGAACGCTGGATTGCAGGTAACGTAGTGGAAAAAGCCCAGGAGGTCAAAGCCTACCTCCAAAATAATCCCGAAGATAGCGAAGCCAAAGCAAGCCTTACGGTTTTAGAAGAAGCCAGACCAAGACGTATCGAATTTGAGGAACTGGATTTTAATTTGGGCGAACGCTGGATACCCACAGGCATTTATGCCCGTTTTGCTTCACATCTTTTTGATGCAGAAGTAGCTATTCATTATTCAGAAAGCTCCGATGACTTTTCCGTAAAGTGTCATCAGGGGAATTTACATATATGGGAAAAATACGCTGTCAAAGCAGAGAGCAGAACGTTTGACGGAATTGCCCTGATCAAACACGCTCTTGTCAATACCACACCAGACATTACCAAAAAAATTAGGATTGGCGACCAAGAGGTCAAGGTGCGGGATATGGAAGCTATACAAATGGCGAACACAAAGATTGATGAAATCCGTACCGCTTTTACCGATTGGCTTCACGCCCAAAGCGATGAGTTTAAAAACAGGCTGACCGACCAATACAACGATACGTTTAACTGTTTTGTTCGACCGAACTATGACGGAACACATCAGGATTTTCCGGGATTAGACCGTAAGGCATTGGGTATTGAAGACCTGTATTCAAGCCAAAAGGATACCGTTTGGATGATAAAGCTGAATAACGGTGCTATCTGCGACCACGAAGTAGGTGCAGGAAAGACGTTGGTAATGTGTACCGCAGCACAGGAAATGAAACGTTTGGGATTAGCCCACAAGCCAATGGTTATAGGACTGAAAAGCAATGTTCACGAAATTGCCGAAGCCTACCGTACTGCCTATCCACACGCTAAAATTCTGTTTCCAGGCAAAGAAGATTTTACACCACAAAAACGGTTGCGGATTTTTGGGGATATTAAAAACAACGATTGGGATTGTGTTGTTCTGACACACGACCAATTCGGTATGATACCGCAGTCGCCCGAAATACAAAAAGAAATTCTCGAAATTGAATTGGATAGCGTTGGGCGAAACCTTGATGCGCTGCAATCGCAAGGCAAGGAAGTTACCAGAGGTATGCTTGCCGGAGTAATCAAGCGGAAAGAAAACCTCGAAGTCAAACTCAAAACCCTGCAACACGATATTGAAAACCGCAAAGATGATGTGGTGGATTTTAAGATGATGGGCATTGACCATTTGTTTGTGGACGAAAGCCACCAATTCAAAAACCTAATGTTCAACACAAGGCATACAAGGGTTGCCGGATTGGGCAATGTGGATGGAAGCCAAAAGGCAATGAACCTGCTTTTTGCCATCCGTACCATTCAGGAACGTACAAATGCGGATATGGGAGCAACCTTTCTATCGGGAACTACTATTAGCAACTCATTAACGGAACTGTACTTGCTGTTCAAATACCTGCGACCAAGAGCAATGGAAAAACAGGGCATTCATTCTTTTGATGCGTGGGCAGCAATCTATTCAAGGAAAACGACCGATTATGAGTTTTCAGTTGCTAACAATATCGTAGCCAAAGAGCGTTTTCGATACTTCATCAAAATGCCGGAACTTGCACAGTTTTACTCGGAAATCACGGATTACCGAACGGCAAAGGATATAGGCATTGACCGCCCGAATAAGAACGAGGTACTTTATAACATACCGCCTACGCCTGACCAGTCAGCATTTATCCAAAATCTAATGCTGTTTGCCAAAACGGGTGATGCTACCTTATTAGGAAGAGAACCTTTATCACAAAATGAAGAAAAAGCAAAGATGCTCATCGCTACGGACTATGCCCGTAAGATGTCGCTTGATATGCGTATGGTAAGCGGTATATACGAAGACCACCCCGATAATAAGGCTTCGCATTGTGCGGCAAACATCGCCAAGTATTTCAACCAATACAATGCACAAAAAGGAACGCAGTTCGTTTTCTCTGATTTGGGAACATACAAGCCGAACCAATGGAATGTGTACTCCGAAATCAAACGCAAGCTCGTGGAAGACCACGGCATACCCGCAAACGAGGTCCGGTTTATACAGGAAGCCAAAAGTGACAAACAACGCAAGGAACTTATAAAGGGGATGAACGAGGGTAAAATTCGTGTGCTGTTTGGTTCAACGAGTATGCTAGGCACAGGTGTGAACGCTCAGAAAAGAGCCGTTGCCATTCATCATCTTGATACGCCGTGGCGACCAAGCGACCTTGCTCAAAGGGACGGCAGGGCTGTCCGAAAAGGCAATGAAATTGCGAAACATTTTGCAGACAACAAAGTAGATGTAATTATCTATGCCGTAGAAAAATCATTAGATAGCTACAAGTTTAACCTGCTATACAATAAGCAACTTTTTATAGACCAGTTAAAAAACAACAATCTCGGCAAACGAACGATTGATGAAGGCAGTATGGATGAAAAATCAGGAATGAATTTTTCGGAATATGTGGCTATCCTGTCGGGAAATACCGATTTGTTGGATAAAGCCAAGTTAGAAAAACAGATTGGAGGACTGGAAAGCGAGAAACAGGCGTTCAACCGTTCTAAGTTCAGTGCCAAATACAAGTTGCAAGATTTTACGGGATTACTGGAAAGTTCGCAATCTCGTTTTAACCGAATGAGTCTTGATTGGGAAAATTTACAAGGGCGCATACAAAAGCGTTCGGACGGTACTATTACAAACCCTGTTTTACTGGACGGCTTATCGCCCAATGCGGATATAAAACAAATCGGTGCAAAGCTCAGCCAGCTTGTGGACAAAGCCCGCACTGGAGGTCAGTATGAAGAAATTGGCACGTTGTACGGATTTACGCTGTTGGTCAAAACCGAAATATCCGAAAAAGAGGGTGTGGATATAAGGGCAAACCGATTTTTGGTACAGGGCGAGGGCAATATCAAATACACGTTCAATAACGGTTTAATGGCAAAAGACCCCGAAACCGCTTCAATGAATTTTTTAAGGGCATTGGAAAAATTGCCCAGCTATATAGACCAAGAAGAAAAAAAGATTGCCGAAATTCAAAAAGACTTGCCTGTACTTCAGGAATTGGTGGGTTGTACGTGGTCTAAAGAAAGTAGATTGAGCGAACTTAAAACAGAATTGGCTGCAGTTGAACGGAAGATACAGTTGTCTATCACGCCGGAGCCTAAAGAAGAAGCTGTGGAGCAGACTGAAAAACAGAAAGAAACTCCAAACAATTCGGAGAATTATGTACGGACAAAAGGTATTCATTTACCCAGAGGAGTATTGTGACTTATACTGTAATTATTTTAAAATAAAGAGCTTGCAGATGATGCCAAGCTTACTTATATACCTTTTGGTTATTCTTTTTGTACCAAATGTTGCAGATCGGGGTCGTTTTTAATTCGCTCCAATTCACTTTCTATCATCAGAACAATGTCTCGTTTTATCTGCTTATAATTTGCTTCAATTTCTTGTTTCATCCTGTCTTCTCCTTGTGCATCTACAAAGGATAAAATTTGCGGTAACTTCTGATAGTCTTTTGTTTCGGATGCAACCTTTTCATTATCCACTACAATTTCAGAATGGAAAATCTTCTGCTCAATACGCTCGTCAAAATTATCCGATACAGCACCAACAAAGATACCTTGCGTTAGCGTTGAAATTTTGGAAGCCGGAATAAGGCTATCTAATTGTGTGGATATGGAAGTGGATTTATCGTTACGGTTAATGGTCAAGCTCTGACGCTTCTGCAATACTTTTCCAAAACGTTCCGAAAGGCTTTTTGCTGTTTCTCCAACAACCTGACCGCTAAAAATATTACCTACCGTATTTTGAATAACTTTGCTTTCCTTGTCGCCGTAATCCCTTGTTAATTGGGAGAAATCCTGAAAACCCAAACAAACTGCTACCTTATTACTACGGGCAGTTGCGATAAGATTATCCAATCCTCTGAAGTAAATGGTGGGTAACTCGTCTATAATAACGGAACTCTTTAATTGCCCCTTTTTGTTAATGAGCTTTACAATTCTTGAATTGTACAATCCCAATGCTGCGGAGTAAATATTCTGGCGGTCGGGATTGTTACCAACGCACAAAATTTTAGGTGCTGCTGGGTTGTTAATGTCTAATGAAAAATCATCGCCCGTCATTACCCAATACAACTGCGGGCTAATCATTCTTGACAAAGGAATTTTTGCCGATGCAATCTGTCCCTGTAATTGGTCTTGTGCTCCGCTTTGCCACGCATCCATAAAAGGCGACAGATAGTTTTCCAAATCGGGATAGGATGTTAAAATAGTAAATACGTCCGAATACTTTTTATTCAGTAATTCAATGGCGTGTGGGAATGTACAATATTTACCATCCTCATAGATTTTCAGATACCAAATAATGGCTGCTAATAGGATAATTGGGCTTTCTACGAAAAAATCGCCCTGTTTCTGTATCCAAGACCTGTTGAGGTTCAGCATTATGGTATAAGCTGCTTCGTAAGCATCGGAAATGTCCGTCATAAAATCAGGATTAAGCGGATTACAACGATGGCTCTTGCGTGGGTCGTCAAAGTTAATGACGTAAAATTTGGGTTGTACTTTATACTTATCCCGATGCTTTAATAAATGGTTATAAGCAATGGTAGAAAGGTCGTCAAACTTGAAATCGTAGATATACATACTGAAACCTTTCTCAATCTGTTGTTTGATGTAATTATTGATAATCGCATACGATTTTCCTGAACCTGGAGTTCCCAAAACAATCGTTGCCCGAAAAGGATTGACTATATTAATCCAGCCATTGTTCCATTTGCCTTTGTAATAAAATTTTGTGGGAAGATTGACAGAATATTCGTTTTCCATCAATTTGGTTTCCTGTTGGAAACTCTCGTTTTCATTATTGAAAACATCGTCCATTAGGTTGGTGCGGAGCAATCGGCTCATCCAAACTCCGGCTACCATTAAAGCGATATAACCTAAACCTGTGGTAAGGATATAAAGGATTGTGGCGGTAATTATTGATAGCTTTAATAAAGGTGTGTTCAGAAAAAACAGAACAAAGCCAATCGCCAAAGCAATATAAATTTTAGTCCAGGTTATCTTCTCGTCTTTAACCCCCTTTGTACCCAAACAGCTTAATGCTAATAATACCAAAGCAAATAGTTTGGTATATAAGGTATCCGAAAACAGTCCAACGGTACGCTGAAAGTTGCCTAATATTTTGTTGATTACTTCTAAAGTCCAGCCACGTTCTATAAAGAAACCGTAGCAGAACCAATAAAGGTGCATCAGTACCAAAAGGATACTTACTGCCCGCATAAATGCCATAATCTTGGCAAGTCCTCTTAAATCATCTTCTCCCTGCATTATTTTAATTTTTAATGTTCGGGCGTGAATCTAAAGGTTCTAAATAGCAACTTTAAGAATGTGGCACTCAATGGCGGTGCGTGGCAGTGTTTGGCTTAATGCTATTTCTGACCTCTTTTGCGATTTCTTTTCTTCTTCATTCTATTGGCAAAATCCTGTTCCTCGTAATCTTCGCTCTGTGTTTCGGGCAATAAACCGCCTAATGCTTCAATCAAACCGTCTTCGTGTTTTTCAGTAGTATTTAGGAAGTCGAACAAATGGTGAGGTTCTTCCGCAGGAAGATCTGCATCATTTGGTCTTGATATTTTCGATTGTAGTTCAACAGGCTCTTTAATGTCGGGTTTGATATTATTGTTCCAATAATCATTAAAAGTATTGGCAGAAAGTTCTTTGCCCAAGCGTGAACCGTTCCAAACGGTCTTAGAATTGTGGTCTATAAAAGTTATTCCGTAAATACGTTCTGTGTCATTTCTACGTACCACTACATTGATGCCCTGTTCGCCTAACTGTTTTTTAAAAGCCTGCTCATCACTTGTTGATTTCAGGGCAATGGTAATGGCCGCTTTAATAGTTGGCTTTGTAGGGTGGTCTTTCAAAGCGGCTTTGCATTTCGTAAAATGCAATTCCAAAGTCGGAAGTCCTGCACTTTTTCCGAACAGAGAAGCCTTGAACGGATGTCCTGCTCTTTCTCCTTTTTTATTTAAAGGAATGTACAGTAAACCCTGCCGTAGTTGCTCCTGCAATTCGCCCTCCACTTTTTCGGTGGTAATATTGAACAGCGAAAGCAAAGCGTTGTATTCTCCCAACGTTTGGTATTGATAATAGTTGGGCAGGTGTCGGACTACTGAAGCTATCTGACTTTTCATATCGCCTGTCCGATAATCTACCGGACGAAAAATTTTGTCGTTCGGCTTATGTTCTTTATCTGTTGCGGATATTAATCCGTGTTTCCTTTCCAGTTCACGGCATAGATTCATAGACCGCATTTTCTCGAATTTATCCGAAATCTTTTTACCCTCTTCGTCCACGCAAACGGATACAATATGGATATGATTGCGGTCAATATCCGTGTGTTTGAATACCACAAAAGGCTGTTCGCCGTAACCCATTTCCCGCATATATTCTTCCGCCATTTCCCTGTACTTGTCATCGTTTACCTTATCTTTCGGGTCGGGATTGAGCGAAATATGCAACGTATGTTTCTCGGTATTGCGGTTGGCTATCAGGTAAGGAGCAAAAGATTGGGCTAATTGAGCAACGGAATAATGACCGTTAGCGGTTTCAATCATCTTATTGGCAAACAAAATCTGTCCGTTTTCATTCTCTACTTTGAGCTGATTGTATGCCAATGCACCGTATAAATTTACGCTTCTTCCGATTTTTGCTATCATTTCTAAGACTGTTTTTTCAAATGTTTTGCTTCAAATTCTTCGTTTATCTGAATGATTTTTTGACATAGCATCGCCATTTCAGCCGTCTGTTTTTCCAATTTGTAAAGGAACGCAGCGGCTTTTTTTTCAGAAAAATGCTTGTACAACAACTTTACAATCTGGTTGTAATTAACACCTACGGAGCGGAATTGACTGTGAAAAGAAGTCAATCGCATATAAAAATCAACCGTTCCTTTATCAATTTTAACCGATTTCATTTCCTTACTGAACAGCAGGGAAATTATAAATTTTGCTTTATTGGGCATTCCCGATGCTTCAAAAAGCGATAGAAGTTTGGCATTTTCTTCGTCTGTAAGACGGAAAACGTGGCGGTGGATGCTCGGGTCGGTTTTTGGTGTCCGTCCGCCCTTATTCTGTTTTTGATTATTGTTCATCACTAATCCATTTTTAATTCACACAAAACCTCGACTTCGGAGAGTGTTTTTTAGCTCCCAGCAGGGCAAGTTGTTTTGAGGCACTAACTCGGTTTCGAGTGCCTCAAAACACAACTTGCCGTGTTCCGTTGAACACAAAAATCCGCCCTGCGGGACGGATTAAATGTAACAGGGAAAAACGGCTCGATGCCGTTCCCGTTACCTTCCGTTTTGTCAAAAGACTTTTGCATAAATCCATTAATAAAAATCATTTTACAAAGTAAATACATGTTTACGAAAGGTTTATACTGTATCGCAGTGCCAAACACTGCCTTTGAACGCCAAACACCGCCACAGCTCAATCAGCGGTTAAATCAATCGCTTTATTTGCCGTATAATTTTAGTTCAGGTAGTAAAAAATGTATCTAAACAAAGAAGAAAATCAGGTTTGCAAACAGGTAGTTTGGAATAAAAGCATAAGGTTTTAAAAGCATAAAACAATAAAAGTGTGAAAGCATAAAAGCGGTAAAGCAATTTACCTGTTGCAAGTTTTTCCACTTGCCAAAGAATGTACCTGACAAGGCAAAAATGAAAGCAAATACCTGTACAGGAAAGTACCCAAAAGAGAATGCAGGAATATAGGAATGAGGTTATAATCAGACAAACAAATATTCAATCCTGCAAAACAGATAAAGTGTGTAACAATAAATTTTTAAATAATGGAAACAACAAAGAAAACTTTAAAAATCAGCTTCTCCACCCAAAAAGGCGGTGTGGGAAAATCTACAATGACCACTTTGCTGGCAAGTGTGCTACACTACCGTTTAGGTTTTAATGTGCTGGTGATGGACTGCGACTTTCCGCAACACAGCCTGACCAATATGCGTGAACGGGATAAGAGAACCATAATGCAGAACGACTACCATAAAAAGATAGCAATGAAGCAGTTTCAATCCATCAACAAAAAAGCGTACCCGATTATTAAATGCAAGGCTGAAACGGCTTTGGATAAAGCATCGGAATATAAAAGCCAATCTGCGGTTGAACCGGATGTAGTTTTCTTCGACCTGCCCGGAACAGCCAATACCAAAGGCGTACTGACTACCTTGAAAAAAATGGACTTTATCTTTTCGCCCATTACTGCCGATCGTTTGGTAGTGGAAAGTACATTGGGCTTTACCAAAGCCTTTCTCGGACTTCCACAAACGGACGAGGGAAATCCCGAACAAGAGATGTGGTTGTTCTGGAACCAAGTGGACGGCAGGGAAAAAACAGGTTTGTATGATGCGTATCAAAGTGTCATCAAAGAACTCAACCTGCCCATAATGGAAACAAGGATAATGGACAGCAAGCGTTTCCGAAAGGAAACAGACGACACAGCCAGTTATGTATTCCGATCAAGTTTGCTACCTGCTGAACCACAGTTGATGAAAGCAACGAAAATGGATTTGTTTGTCGAGGAATTTTTAAAAATCACTCATCTATAAAAACAGTAAAGTATGGCTTCAAATAACAAAAACAACGATTTTGAAAAGCCCAATGTTGATGAGGAATACCTTATGAACATCATAAGCGGCGATGAGCTTGTAGCTCCACCGGGCAATAACAAAAAGCAGGATGTACCAAAGGAAACCAAGCCAAGGGAAAAAGCCCGTAACAGTTCATCAAAAAAAGTGGCCTATGAGGAAACGTTTTTGGTCAATCGGTTTCCATCGGGGCGTAACGGCAAGGTCGTTTACATACGCCCTGAATACCACGAAAGATTGCTCCGCATCGTTCAACTGACAAGGGAAGAAAGAACAACGCTCTACTCTTACATTGACAACATTCTCGAACATCATTTCAGGGAGTACGGTGAAGATATTACCGATTATTTCAACGAACATTTTAAACCTATTCTATAAGCTATGGAAATAGTAATTGTGATATGCCTACTCATAGTCATTGTCCTACTATTGCAGGATAAAATTATAACTCATAAAAGGTCGAAACAAGAACCTCCGCAGAAAAAAGTCAATCCGAACTTACCCGATATTATGGGACAGCCCAAACCTGTAGAACGCCTTTCAGTGCCAAACACTGCCACTGAACGCCAAATTCAGGAAAAGGAAATAAACCCTGCTAATTTAGACATTGAATACGACGAAAATGAAAACGTAAGTATTCAAATTCCGCAGGAAGAGCTGGACGAAGTTTTCAGAAATGTGCCTGATTTGGAGGAAGAAGAAGAAGAATGGAACAGGTACGGAATATCTGGTGGTGATAACGGTTTTGCCCAAGGGGTTACCTTTGAAGAACTAAGCTCCGTGGGGGTTTTGCTCCAAAAAGAAGAATTGGAACCAGCCCAAAAGGAAACAGCGATAGCGATAGTTCAAAAAATACAGGGAACTGAGTTATTCAACCTATTGGAAAATTCTATGGAAGATGCTTCCCGAAGAATAGCCGAGCTTTTGGATAGTACCCTTTCATCTGAAACGGAAGCCGGTTCTTCCACTTTGCGGAAAAGTGATTTGAGTGATTTTGACATTGGGGAGTTTGTGTGAAAAAGTTATTCTCCTGCTTTTGAAGCAAATTTTTTTTGATTCTTTTCATAATTTAAACTTCTCAATAAATCCCCGAAAAAACTTTTGATATATACTTATATTATTTCCCGAAATTCCGAAAAACGCTCTTGAATTATCCTCAATCAAAAGAAAATAATAAGAGTTAAAATGTATATATTTACTATTCCATAAAATTTTAATTGTTTTCTGTTAAGCTGACCGAATTTGTTTCAAAACTAAAAGCGATTGAAATTATTTTTTTAACAACTAATATCCTTATATATGTGGGCAGATAATGAAACCTCTGATGATTTACTCGGTTTTAAAGTTCATGCAGATTTAATTGTAGATGTGATTAATGATAATGATGTACTACCTGTTACAATCGGTGTTTTTGGTGATTGGGGAAGTGGGAAATCAAGCATACTTAAAATAGTAGAAAAAGAGCTGATTGGAGATGATAAAGATGGGTTTAAAGACGGTACTCTTGTTTTGTATTTTAACGGTTGGGTTTTTGAAGGTTATGATGATGCTAAAGCTGCATTATTAGAATCAATCATTGAAAAATTTGCAAAACATAAAAAATTAGGTCCAAAAGTTAAGAATGAAACAGTAAAGCTTTTTAAGTCTGTTAAATGGATGCGTTTAATGGGTTTGGGCTTCAAAAAAATTGCGATTCCTGCTGCTTCAGCATATCTCACAGGAGGAGTTTCATTAATACCTTATCTATTAAATGAGTTTTCTCAAATAGATCCTACGGAGTTAGCCAATAAACTAAAGGGGGATGAAGCAGAAAGTTTTTTGAGTAGTATAATCAAGAAAGATGAAGCAGATGAAATTACGATGGTACGTGAATTCAGAGATGATTTCAAAAAAATGCTTGACAAATCTAAGATTGAAAAGCTTGTTGTAATTATTGATGATTTGGATCGTTGCACTCCTGATAGGTTAATTGAAAACCTAGAAGCTATTAAACTATTTTTAAATGTTGATAAGACTGCTTTCGTTATTGGTGCCGACCCAAGAATTGTAAGGCATGCAATAGAGTTACGTTACAAAACAGATGGTATTGAAAACTCTTCAGACGTAGAAAGCCGAAATGAAAGAATTGTTAGCGACTATTTAGAAAAATTAATACAAGTCCCTTATTATCTCCCTAAATTGACTGATAATGAGGTCGAAACTTATTTGTCATTATTGTTCTGTCAAAAAGAGCTTGGTAGCGATTTCAATAAAGTCTTAGAAGCTTTTTGTACAGCAAGAGAAAATAATAGATATGACGTATTTGGATTGGGAGATATTGACTCAATTCTTAAACCTGAAGAGAAAAGTAAGCTAACAAATAGTGTATCAATCATTGCTTCTTTAGCTCCTATTATAACGGAAGGATTAAAAGGTAATCCAAGACAAATAAAAAGGTTTTTAAACACTTACTCATTAAGAGATAGATTGGTGAGGGTTGCAAAAATAGCTGATTTCAAAATGGATATTTTAGCTAAGTTGATGGTGCTTGAATACTCATCACAAAGTTTATTCAGACAAATTTATGAATGGCAATCATCTCAAAAAGGAGAATCTAAAGAACTTAAAGAATTAGAATCACTTGCGAGTAAAAATAGTATTGAAATTATCAAAGAAAAATATTCTGCCGACTGGGGTACAGATAAAACGATAAAATGGTTAAATGCAGAGCCAAAATTAACAGATATAGATTTAAGAGATTATTATTGGATTACTAGAGACCAGTTAACAACATCAATTAGTGGTAGTTCCTTGGTATCCCCACATATCAGATCATTAGTAAAAAAGTTAATTGAACCTGTTGCTGGAACAGCCTTAACAAGAACTGTAGCTAATGAAGTTAAGGATAAATTAAGTGAAGGAGATTATGAAACATTGATTTCGTTACTTGAAAAAGAACTCACTAAAACTCCTGAAAAAACTGAAATACATGAGGCTTTTATTGAACTAATGTCGCAAAAATGTCCAGATGTGATTGATGCGTATACAAGGGTTATCAATAAAGTGGATAATAAAAAAATTCCATTCAGTTTAGCTCAAAATTTTAAATTAATTGAATCTAAGAATGTTGAGGTGAAAAAACTATATAAAGTATTTAAAAAGGATAGTCAAATTTTTAATGCAATAAATGGTGATAACTAATGGGAACTACACAAAGAATTAATCCAGGAGTAACCAATGAACCCAATTGGGGAGATTTATCAAATTCAATTACTCAATTAGCTAAAACCTTGGAACAGGAAAAAAAGCTTGATGATGAAGAAGCTAAAGAGAATGTAGAGGATAAAAAAGAAAATGATGATGGCAAAAAACCTGTAGTCAGTGATAACTCTAAACAGTATAAAAAAATATTGGATAGAAGAACTGAACATATCAAATCAATGTTTAGAAATCTAGTAAAAACAGGTGGTGGTCGTAAAGCTATTGCATCTGGTAAATCATCCTCTATTGGTAAAGCAGGATTAAAGTCTGCGGGTAAACTTGCTGGATTTTTTACAAGTGTAGCAAGTAATGGTCTTGATAAGACTTTAACTGATATTGGTTTTGGTTCACTTCAAGGAAAATCGTTTAACGATGTCATTGATTATTTATTAATTTATTGTTCAGATTCCAACCAAGGAATGGATGAAACTGCTGCTAATAAAGCTTCTTGTGAAATCATGAAAGAAATTGCAGCTCAATCGGATAACGATGTAAAGAAATATCAAGATTTAATAAAAGAATTGGTTGATGGTCAAGGACTAGCGGATACATTGTGTAAATTTTGGGGGCTTTACATTTTCGAACATTTATCACAACGTTTTGAAGAAAAAATACAACAGCAAAAAGGAGAAGAAGTCAGCAAAGAAACTTTTAAAATAATAAAAGATGACATATTAGGTCGTGTAAAAGTTTTAAATACACAAAGAGCTGTATCAAAAATTGATTGGAATAAAGCTGAAGGAAGAAAAGAAATCGAGAAAATATTTGATTCCATAATTAAAATCATCTGCAATGAAAAAAATTAAAGTAGAAATTCCTAAGTATGATTTAAAAAGTGGAATTCTAAATATAAAACTTAAAGAAGATAAAGGTGATTATTCTACAGTAAGTGTTGATTATAAAACATTATTGCCATTTGCAACTTCTGTGAATTCGGAAATTAGAGATTTCTTCTTTATAACATGTTCGGTTTATGGGATTGATCGATTTGTAAACCGAAAACAACATTCAGTTGATGGGTGGTCAAGAGAGCTAAATATATCATTCCCTGTTTCAGAACTAAAGGTTTGGAATAATGTCAAAAATGATTTGGAAGAACTTTTTTCTTTTCTGACTGGGGATTATTGGAGCATTAGTTTTTATAAATCTGATTTTACAAATCCGGAAGTTGAATTATCGATTGATTTTAAGGAAAAGTATAAGCAATTAAACCTATTTTCAGGAGGCTTAGATTCTTTGATTGGAGCAGTTGATTTTTTAAGCACTCATCCTAAAGACAAAATTCTTCTAGCATCTCACTATGATCCCCAAATGAAAGGTCCTTTAAGTGACCAAAATATTTTGTTGGATAAATTAAAAGTTAAATACACGGGGCTTTTTGAACATACACCTTCTATAAAAGTAACTTTATCTCAAACAACTGCAAAACGAGAGACAACCTTTAGAAGCCGTTCGATTTTATTCATTGGTATTGCACTTTTAGTTTCCCAAGGCAAGGAAGTTAGTGAAATTATTGTACCTGAAAATGGTTCGGTATCGCTGAATTATCCATTGAGTGCTTCAAGACGAACTTCTTGTAGTACGAGAACAACCCATTCATTTGTGTTAGATAAAACTAACTTGGTTCTAAGCAAACTAAATATTGTTAGTAACATTTCTAACCCATATGAATTTATGACAAAAGGTGAAATGGTTGAAAATTGCAAAGACTTACAATTTTTAAAACAAATAATTGGATCTTCAAACTCATGTGGAAAGAGAGGTCATAGAAAAACTTGGACAAAGCGTTCTGCAACTCATTGTGGCGTGTGCATGCCTTGTATTTATCGCCAAGCATCATTGTTAAATCAAATTGACAAAACAACTTATGGTAGCCATATAGATTCTTTAATACCTTTTAAACTGAAGAAAACTCAAGATGTAGGAATTTGCCTAGATTTTATTAAAAAAAATATAACCAAAGATGATATTAAAACAGAATTAATAGTTAATGGTATAAAGAATATCAATAAATTGAATAAATATGTTGATGTAGTATGGCGAACAAGGATTGAATTATCCAAATGGATTGACAAAAATGGTAATTCAGTCATAAAAACAAAAGCTGGGTTATAAATGTTAGATACTCATTGTCACATAGATTTATATAAAAATCCTAAAGTTATTTTAGATATATGCGAAAACAAAGGTATTACCGTTTTTTCGATGACAAATTTACCCAGTCATTTTGAGATGGGGCTACCTTTTTTCCAATCAAAAAAATATGTAAGGATGGCTTTAGGAATGCATCCCTTATATGCTACCCTACATAAAAACGAGTTTTCAAAATTTGAATCATACCTGTCTAAAACTTCATATATTGGTGAAATTGGATTAGACTTTTCAAAAGAAGGTATTGAAACAAAAGATATTCAGCTAGCTTCATTTAATCGAATTTTAAAGTTGGTTTCTGATAAAAAGAAAATACTTAGTTTACATTCGAGAAAGGCAGAAAAGGAAGTTTTTGAATTATTAATACACTATAAAATTCAAAATGCAATTTTTCATTGGTATTCAGGAGGACTTAACTTAATTAAAAATATCTCAGATGAAGGTTATTATTTCTCCATTAATCCTGCGATGATAAAGTCAATATCTGGTCAAAAAATAATATCTAAAATACCAAAGGAAAATGTATTAACAGAAACGGATGGACCTTTTATTAACAAAGGAAATGAGCCTTTATTACCTGGCGAAGTTGAAGAAGTATTTGAGTATTTATCAAAAATTTGGGATATCCCTATTTATGAAGTTCAGAAGATTATAAATATGAATTTCAGAAGATTAATAAGTAATTTGAAATAAAATTTGACCCTAGGTTGTTGGTAAACAGCTAAAAAAAACATTGTAGATATTTTTCTTTATAAAGACCTTTCATCGCTTGTTTTTGTAACTTTCAAAATCAGATTTGGTCTTTCATAATCCTGTCCTTTGTAATAGCCAAGGTTACAGCTTCAAAGCAAAAGCCAGTTCTTCCATTTTACAAAAAAAATGATTAAGGGAAACTTATACAAACTCCCCTTAATCATTACTGATCGAATGAAATTTATTATATAAAAAGCCTATAATCATAAGTCTTACCTTCAAATCTTGAAAGCAATTTTCCTATCCGGGCAATTTGATTTGAAGAGTCAATTGTTGAGGGTAATTTAGAATACAAATCAAGTGAGTTCCAGTTCATTTTTGTTAACCCTAAAATTTCTGTTGCTATGGTATTTATATTTGACTCCCCATAATGTTTCACAATTTTAATTGGGGCAGGAATACTTCTCCCACCTAGATAAAATTTATAATTAGTCTGTCTAACAGAGGGAACGATTCCGTGTGTCCATAAAAGAGCAGTATGTTTATTTGTAACAATACAAGTTCCTCTTGATATTGGGAATCTATCAACCTGTAAGTTGTTTTGATAAACACTCATTGCCACAAATCGTGCATCTACTTCATAGTTAATTTCTATCAGGTCGATTTTCTTTATTCCAGCTTTGTTAAGGCTAGCTTTTATACCGTTGATTTCATCTTCTGTAAACCGAGTTCTTTTATGAATAACCACTCGTTCTGGTAATTTATCAAGTGATTGATAGAATAGTTCTCTAATTGATACGCCGAACTGAAACGCATCTTTGAAAGAAAGATAAGGATTGTTGCGGTTATCTAAAAAGTAGTTGTCAATTTTTGAAAGTCTGTACTTCAATCCTTGGCCGTTTGAATCATAAATATGACTACAACCGATCACTACTTCAGATTTATTTTGAATGCGTGATATGCTATATCCAATTCCAGCGTAAGCAGTATTCTTTTCCTGACTATTTAAAATCCAAGGGGTTCTTAGAGATTTCACATAAAAAGATAGAGAGAGCCACCAATAAATCTGACATTTTAATTTATCTTCTAATGTATCTTCTCTTATCAATTGTGTTGCAATCCCTTTTGAAGCTGAAAATGCTTTGATATAATCGTGTAAATCAAAACTCTCGCCTTCATAAATATAACTTTCAAAAGGTTGCCATTCTTCAGGAATAAATACTACAACAGTACTTTGACTTTGTGTGTTAGCAATCTGTTCAATTTTAGATGTTATCAATCTAGCTAATTTTAGAGCATTTTCATGATTCTGTAATTCATTATTTGCCCTAAAATCAACATCCATCCATTTCTCGTTACTCTCATAGGTAGGTATATTGATCGGTAAATTGAATGCTGATGCGAAACCGGGATAATCAATTAAATAATCAGGATTAATATTTTCGGTTGAATGTTTGATCTGAATTTTGGAAAGAAAATCAAATAGCTTTTCTGCGTATAATTTACCACAAATAACCGAGAGATTAACTTCATTAGTATAAATAACTCCATTAAGATTTACATCAAAAGGTCTGTTATTTACAAGCCCTCTCATTGGATGATAATCCTTAAACTCAATATCGGTAGCTATATTTCTAAATATGAGTTGAGGTTCTAAAAATTGAACACCTTTAAACTGTGTTTGATTTCTGTTATAATTATTCGGGTTATACGTTCTGAAATTAGGATCTAAAACATTAATTTCTCCATATGCCGTATTTGAAGATATTTGGAACTCAAACCCTGTTCCTGAGTTTTCTGGAAATTCAAATTTTAATTTTTGATTTGGGAATAATATTCCATTCCAAAAACCAAGTAGTTCATCATACTTATCATTGAAAAGTTTTTCAAGTTTTCCCTTACTTAGTAATTGTTTTTGTTGTTTTGAAATCTCATCTATAGATGTTAAATAAACTGTTGGTACAAATGCTAAATATGCAAACTGCCTGTTCTTATCAAAATAAAATGAAAGCATTAAGGCTTTGTGGATGTTAATATTTCCGTATTTACTATCACTATTTTTAAGCCATATTTTATCTTTAAAATTTGTATCTATTTCGTATTTACTAGCAAAATATTTAAGTATTGCTTTTAGCATTAAAGATCTAAATACAGAAACGTTCTCAACATCAAACTTTGAAATATGCTCTCTTTTTATTTCTGATTTAAGATGATTTTTGAAAGTCTTATCAATATCAGTTAATGTACCGATTGCAAATACTTTTCCTTTAAAAGGAACAGCACAAATATTTGTGTTTTTAGTGAGTTCTTTTAAAAATGTCCAAGGTCTTTCATTGTTATAATCAATCACAAATTGAAAGATTTCTTTTGGAAAAGTAACTGGGTGTAAGTTGCTCTTAATGTATTTATCGGCCTTTGTAAAATTTAGGCTAAACTCTGTTTTGGAATATTCATCATCATTTGAAGTTTCCAAAGCTTCTTGAATTTGTTTTTCTACAGCAGAATTTCCTTCAAATGCAGATTTAGTTAAGTGTATTAAGGTTTTGTCAAACCCGTCCGTTGATATGTAATAGGCTTCTCTTCCAGATTCTCTAATTTGTGCAATCAAATCGGAAACTTCCTGATTAATTTGGTCACCAAATCCACACCAGTATAATCTACCAGAACCTTTCTTTGAAAAAGCCTTTAAAATAGCATCCATTAGCGATTTATCTCTACCACTATATCCGATAATAATTAAATTTTTATCTGTGTGATAAGTGGAAAATTGATCTTTAAAAGTTTCATCCTGATTATCTAGTTCTTTTTCAGTGTTTTTTAATGTGGAAAATTTGTAATCTCCGTGCAAAGCAATAGTTAATAATTCTTTACTGCTTTGATTTCTATATATTCTATCTGAATTGTCTAATGTAATTTCTATTGGTGTCAATTTGTTCTGATGGGCACAACGCACAATCAATCCGTCAAAATTTGTGGTCCAAACAGATTTTGCAATATTATGTTCTGCTAAAAGACAAAGCAATCGATATCCTATATATGGTTCCTTAGTTTCAATTAGACTGAAAAAATATTTTCGCCTATCGTCAGGAATGGGATATGCTTTTTCTGCGTAAAAAGAATATTCTTCAGTAGAATCAAGCTTAGGATATTGTCCTTGATTATCTAACCAATTTTGGATACTTTTCCTAACAGATTCATTTTTGTGATTTTTGTAAAACTCCGCAGAATTTATATTTTTTGATAGATAAATATCTTTTTTCCATTCCCAAATACAATCGTAAGCAGATTGTATTCCAGAACTAATTGAAGCTCCTGCACCTAGTAAAAAAGAATGAGGTACATCTATATTTCTTTTAAATGACCTTAAAAAAGCGTCGTATTCAAGTTGTATATTTTCTGTCATAATTTGTCAGTCCAAGTCTTTTTGAGAGTCGATAAGATGGTTAAAATAATAGTGAAATTGATTTTCAGTTAATTCAAAGCGCATATCAATGCAGGGTGAGATAAGTGAGTGAATTAGTTGAAAACATAAAACAGCTAATATAACATATTTCAGTATTTGAACGGCCACCCACCGCCAAACAATTCCTCTGACTGCCACTTTTTTATAACGTCTTGATTTCTGAAACACCTTTGTCCCGAAAGCTCGCAAGGTGCGGGTTAAGGATAACAAAATAATGTGTTTCAATTATGAAAAAACAAAGAAAAAAAGTATTGCTGGCAGCCGTGGCTATGCTGTCAGGAATTGGTGCTTTCGCACAGGGAAACGGTACAGCAGGTATCAACGAGGCTACCCAAATGGTAACCTCTTATTTCGACCCAGCAACCCAATTAATTTACGCCATCGGTGCGGTCGTCGGGTTAATCGGAGGTGTTAAGGTGTACAATAAATTCAGCTCAGGCGACCCCGACACATCGAAGACTGCGGCAAGCTGGTTCGGTGCGTGTATCTTCTTAATCGTAGCGGCTACCATCCTCCGTTCATTCTTCCTTTAATCCTTTGCTTATGAACAATTACAACATAAACAAAGGCATCGGGAGAACGGTGGAATTTAAAGGTTTGAAAGCGCAATACCTTTTCATCTTCGCTGGCGGACTACTCGGTACGCTCATCTTCGTGATGATACTGTATATGGCAGGCGTAAACTCTTACATCTGCCTGTTTCTCGGAGCAGGCGGTGCTTCGCTGATTGTGTGGCAGACCTTTTCGCTGAACAGGAAATATGGTGAACACGGATTAATGAAAATAGCCGCTAATAAAAGGCATCCCCGCTACATCATCTGCCGCAAGCCCATACACCGCTATTTAAAATTCACTCCTAAATCGAATGTCCTATGAGAAACGTTGCAAAAACTACAACGCTGGAAAACAAATTTCCGTTGTTGGCAGTAGAAAACAACTGTATTCTTTCCAAAGATGCAGACATTACCGCCTGTTTTGAATTGCGTTTGCCGGAACTGTTTACGGTCGCTTCTGCGGAATATGAAGCCATTCATTCCGCTTGGCACAAGGCTATCAAGACCTTGCCTGATTTTACAGTTATTCACAAACAGGATTGGTATATTAAGGAAAGCTATACGCCCAATTTGGCAATCGAAGACCAGAGCTTTTTATCGAAGTCTTACCAACGTCATTTTAATGAGCGACCGTTCCTAAACCATTACTGCTACCTCTTTTTAACCAAGACAACTAAAGAGCGTATGCGTATGCAAAGTAATTTTTCATCGCTTTGCAAAGGTTCGCTGATACCAAAGGAAATCAGGAACAAGGAAACGATACACCGCTTTATGGAAGCGGTGGCACAGTTTGAACGTATCGTAAACGATAGCGGTTTCATAACCCTGAAACGTCTTACCGAAGATGACATTATCGGAACGGACGAAAAACAGGGATTATTGGAACAGTACCTTACGCTATCAAGGGAAGCTGGAACACCGATGCAGGACATCGCTCTCGGAACGGAAGAAGTCCGTATCGGGAACAAAAGGTTGAGCCTGCACACCTTGTCCGATACTGACGATTTACCCGGAACGGTATCGGCTGATACCCGTTTTGAAAAGCTATCTACCGACCGAAGTGATTGCCGTTTGTCATTCGCCGCACCTGTGGGCTTGTTGTTAAACTGCAACCACATTTACAACCAATATTTGTTTTTGGATAACAGCGAAGCCAATCTACAAAAGTTTGAGAAGTCCGCAAGGAATATGCACTCTTTGGCAAGGTATAGCCGTGCCAATCAGATTAACAAAGAGTGGATAGAAAAGTACCTGAACGAAGCCCACAGTTTTGGGCTATCTTCTGTTCGTGCGCACTTCAACATTATGGCGTGGTCGGATGATGCGGCAGAACTGAAACAGCTAAAAAATGATTGTGGTAGTGCTTTAGCATTGATGGAATGTAAACCCAGACACAACACTACCGATGTAGCAACATTGTACTGGGCAGGAATACCGGGTAATGCAGGTGATTTTCCCGCAGAGGAAAGTTTTTACACCTTTATCGAACCTGCATTATGCTTCTTCACGGAAGAAACCAATTACCACAATTCGCCTTCGCCATTCGGTATCAAAATGGCTGACCGCCTGACCGGAAAGCCTATCCATTTGGATATATCGGATTTGCCTATGAAGCGTGGCATAATCACAAACCGGAACAAGTTTATACTCGGTCCATCGGGAAGTGGTAAATCGTTCTTCACAAACCATATGGTTAGGCAGTATTACGAGCAAGGCGCTCACGTTTTGCTTGTGGACACCGGAAATTCTTATCAAGGTTTGTGCGAACTCATTAAAGGTAAAACCAAAGGCGAAGACGGTGTTTACTTTACTTATACAGAAGACAACCCAATTGCCTTTAATCCTTTCTATACCGATGATGGCGTATTCGATATTGAGAAGCGTGAAAGTATCAAGACTTTGATACTGACACTCTGGAAACGTGATGATGAACCAC
Organism: Dyadobacter sp. CECT 9275; assembly: GCF_907164905.1. NCBI lineage: Bacteria > Pseudomonadati > Bacteroidota > Cytophagia > Cytophagales > Spirosomataceae > Dyadobacter > Dyadobacter helix. The sequence continues at coordinate 54,443 of NZ_CAJRAF010000004.1, forward strand.
CAACCCGTTCAGAAGAAGTAGCATTATCGAATGCTGTATCAGGCTATATCGAGCGCATCAAACAGGAAGATATTTATCCATCATTCAATGGCTTCTATGAGTATGTAAAAGGCGATTACCGCAAGGTACTCGAAGAAAAACAGGTAAGGGAAAAAGACTTTGACATTGCCAATTTCCTTAACGTACTCGAACCCTACTACAAGGGCGGTGAGTATGATTATTTGCTCAATTCCGATAAGCAGTTAGACCTGCTTTCCAAACGCTTTATTGTCTTTGAAATTGATGCGATAAAAGACCATAAAATCCTCTTTCCCATAGTTACCATTATCATTATGGAAGTCTTCATTAACAAGATGCGTAGGCTGAAAGGTATTCGCAAACTCATCTTAATTGAAGAGGCTTGGAAAGCGATTGCCAAAGAAGGAATGGCAGAATACATCAAGTATCTCTTTAAGACCGTCCGCAAATTCTTCGGAGAAGCGATTGTCGTAACGCAAGAGGTCGATGATATTATCCAATCGCCTATCGTCAAAGAAAGTATCATCAATAACTCTGACTGTAAAATCCTTTTAGACCAACGAAAGTATATGAACAAGTTTGATGATATACAGGCGATGTTGGGGCTTACAGATAAGGAAAAAGGGCAGGTACTTTCTATCAATATGAACAACGATGCAAGCCGACTTTACAAAGAGGTTTGGATAGGCTTAGGTGGTACGCACTCGGCAGTCTATGCCACCGAAGTTAGTTTGGAGGAATACCTTGCTTACACCACCGAAGAAACCGAAAAAATGGAAGTGATGCAGCTTGCTGCTGAACTGGACGGCAATGTAGAACTCGCCATTAAGCATATCGCAATGCAAAGGCGGGACAAAGTAAATCAATAGTCAATTAACAATTTAAAAATTCAGAAACAATGAAAAAAGTATTGTATCTGGTGTGTACGGCACTAATGCTCGCCGTAGCACCGTCAGCGAAAGCTCAATTTGTAGTAACTGACCCTGCAAATCTGGCATCAGGAATTATCAACAGTGCGAACGAAATCATACAGACTTCTTCCACCGTGAGCAATGTCGTAAAGAACTTCAACGAAGTGAAAAAAGTGTACGATCAGGGCAAGGAATATTACGACAAGCTAAAAGCTATCAACAACCTTGTGAAAGATGCCCGTAAAGTACAGCAAACCGTATTGTTGGTAGGCGATGTGTCCGAAATATATGTTCAGAACTTTGGAAAAATGATGAACGATCCCAATTTCACACCACAGGAATTGGTTGCAATCGGCAATGGTTATTCGGCACTGCTCAATGAAAGTACCGAACTGCTGAAAGAATTGAAGCAAATTATAACCTCTTCAAGCCTTTCGCTAAACGACAAAGAGCGTATGGATATTATTGATCGTGTGTACAAAGAGGTAAAGGATTACCACAGCCTTGTACGCTACTACACTAATAAGAACATTTCTGTAAGCTACCTAAGAGCGAAAAAGAAAAACGACGCACAGAGAGTTCTTGAACTCTACGGAACTTCTAACCAAAAATACTGGTAAAAATGGAATGGGATAATCTTCACGAACTCCTTCGTTCACTTTACGACGATATGATGCCGCTTGCAGGTGATATGGCGGCTGTGGCTAAAGGATTGGCGGGATTGGGTGCGTTGTTCTATGTAGCATTAAAGGTTTGGCAGGCTTTAAGCCGAGCCGAGCCTATCGATGTGTTTCCGTTACTGCGTCCATTCGCTCTGGGTCTTTGTATAATGTTCTTTCCAACCATCGTGTTGGGAACCATTAATGCAGTATTAAGCCCGGTAGTTACAGGAACTCACGCCATACTCGAAGACCAGGTGCTTGACCTCAACCAACTCCAGCAACAGAAAGACCAATTGGAATACGAAGCAATGGTACGAAATCCCGAAACCGCCTATATGGCATCAGACGAAGAGTTTGATAAAAAGCTGGATGAATTGGGCTGGTCGCCATCGGACGTTGGTACAATGGCAGGAATGTATATGGACAGGCAAGCCTACAAGATAGAGAAAGCAATAAAGGATTGGTTTCGCAATTTATTGGAAATACTCTTTCAGGCGGCGGCTTTAGTTATTGATACCATACGAACATTTTTCCTGATAGTCCTTTCGATACTGGGGCCAATAGCTTTTGCTATTTCCGTTTGGGACGGATTTCAGTCCACGCTCACACAGTGGATCACGAGATATGTCAGCGTATATCTCTGGCTTCCTGTTTCCGATTTGTTCAGCTCGATGCTGGCAAGAATACAATCCCTCATACTGGAAAGGGATATAGCAATGCTTGCCGACCCGACCTACATACCCGATACGAGCAATACGGTGTACATCATCTTTATGATTATCGGTATCGTTGGCTACTTCACAATTCCAACAGTAACAGGTTGGGTAATCCAAGCCGGAGGTGCAGGAAACTTTACTCGTAATGTAAATCAAACAGCGATGAAGGCAGGAAACCTTGCGGGTGCTGGTGCAGGATCTACAGTAGGAAACATCGGCGGTAAACTGATGAATAAATAACAATAAATCATTCAAAAAAATGGAATTTAAAACGCTAAGAAATATCGAAAACAGCTTTAGGCAGATAAGACTATATGCCATTGTGTTTGCGGTTCTCTGTATTGGCGTGGTAGGATATGCCGTATGGCAGTCCTACCGCTTTGCAGAAGAACAACGCCAAAAAATCTATGTATTGGATAACGGCAAATCTTTGATGCTTGCCTTATCGCAAGATGCAAGTATCAACCGACCTGTGGAAGCAAGGGAACACGTCAGACGTTTTCACGAGCTGTTTTTTACACTTGCTCCCGACAAAAACGCTATAGAAAGCAATATGAGCAGGGCATTCAATCTTGCCGACAAAAGTGCCTTCGACTACTATAAAGACTTGTCAGAAAAAGGCTATTACAGTCGTATTATATCAGGAAACGTACAGCAACGCATCGAAGTAGATAGTGTGGTCTGCAATTTCGATACCCATCCTTATGCGGTACGAACCTATGCAAAACAATTCATCATTCGGTCAAGCAATGTAACCAGACGTAACTTAATTACTTCCTGCTACCTAGTCAACTCCGTTCGCTCTGACAACAACCCACAAGGCTTCAATATCGAAAAATTTGCAGTCGTGGAAAACAGGGATATAGAAGTCATCGAACGCTAAAAAACAATCTTATGGAAACATTATCAGATTTAAACACGTTCGCAAAAATCCTTACAGAAAAAGGATATAACGGCTATTTTCATACGCAGGGTGCGTATGCCGGAAAGCTGAAAGAAAGTATCAGCGATTACCTTGAAAGCTGCCAAAAAGGTGCAGATACTTTGCCTAAACAAGACTTGTTGTTGACAGGCTACCTACAATGGTCGGGAGAAGACAAGCCAAGTGTAGAATGCAGTATGTGGGTAAATTATCTGAACGGCAAATTCTCACTCAACAGAATGGAGGTGGCAAGAAAAGACCAATTTGGGCAATTGCTAAAAAAATCGGAACTGACAAACCTCTCTTTAATAGTCCTACCCAATGCAGTTGAGGTTATTGCTTTGGTTAATGATGAACAAAAGCAAAATGTGGGTAAAATCTCCAAGCGGTTCAAGCTCTAACATCATCATAAAAAATTAAGAGTATGAAAAAACTAAGAGCAAATATGGATAGGTATTTTGATAAGCTCGACGAACGTTGGCAGGCATTGCCAGTGCGCAAGCAGCACCAATATACCCTGTACTTTTTTGTGGGATATCTACTGCTTACCGCAGGTGTAATTTTCAAAGTCTGGTACGATACCTCAAAGTCTGGAAACGATATGATCATAGAGCATATCGAAAATCCTGTCCTCAAAAAAAATGGAAGTCCTGCAAGATTGCAGGATAGTGTATCAACAATTTTAAAAAATCAAATTTATGAAAGAAAATGAGAACAAAAAATCGGTTGTTCGGGTAACGGAGGGGAACTCGACAGCAACTGCTGATGCGTTGCAAGACGGCACACAGAATAATAAGGAGAAGCTCAAAAAGCCCTTAATTTTCGGCTTAATGGCGATTGTTTTCGTGGGTTGTATGTACCTCATATTTAAACCATCCGAAGACAAAAAGACAATTGAAAATGTAGGGCTGAACGATGCGGTACCAGAGGCTACTGGAACTGGAATGCCTGCAGACAAAGGCAAGGCGTATGAACAGGAAATGCTCGAACGCAAAGAGCAGGAAAAACGCAATGCATTGGCTACACTTTCAGACTACTGGAATACAGAAGACAAAGAAGAGCCAACCGACGAACCGTTTAATGAAGAAGAGGAAAACAACAGCTTTGGCGGTAGTGGGAGAAATTCGGCAAGAAGCAGTAACCCTGCTTTGAACAGCTATCGAAATAGCCAAAGCGCATTGAGTTCCTTTTATCAAGATGATAACGCTGAAACAATGGAACTGCGTAAGCAGGTGGATGAATTGAAAGAAAAATTATCAGAAAAGGATGTGCCACCTGTGGCCACAGTTGATGACCAATTGAAGCTAATGGAGAAATCCTATGAAATGGCAGCAAAGTATCTGCCAAAAAATGCGAATACCGAAAATTCAACACCTGCTAATGGTGCTGTTCCGGATGCTGTTAGTGCTATGGCTACTAACCAAAAAGAGCATTTTGTATCGTTCACATCAGCAAGAAAAAATACAGTATCAGCCCTTTACCGTGAACCATCGGACAGTGCTTTTTTAGCGGATTGGAGCGAAACAAAGAACCGTGGGTTTTATACCGCTGGTTCTTTGGAACAAATGGCACAACCCAAAAACAGTATCAAAGCCTGTGTACACGATGCCCAAACAGTAGTTGGCGAAACAGGTGTGCGTTTACGATTATTAGAGCCTGCAAAAACACCGAGCCGTACCATTCCAAAAGGAACGATTTTAACGGCTAATGCGAAATTTCAGGGAGGGCGTTTACAACTAAAAGTTACCTCGATAGAACTGGAGGGCAATATCATCCCGGTAGATATAACCATTTACGATTTGGACGGACAGCAAGGCTTGTACGTTCCTTATTCGCCCGAAATGAATGCCCTTACTGAAATGGCAGGCAATATGAGCCAGACAGGCGGAACAAGCGTAATGCTCACGCAAAATGCTGGACAGCAGGTTGCAGCAGACCTTAGTCGTGGCGTGGTACAGGGAATTTCGGGCTACTTCGCCAAAAAGGTAAGAACCCCAAAAGTTACGCTGAAAGCAGGATATCAAGTCTTCTTGGTATCTAAAAAATAATGTTGAACTCAAATAATTTTAATAATGAAAAATCATTTAAAAACCTTTTGGGCAATTGCCCTGATACTCGGCTTTGCCGTACAATCTTTTGCACAAGACAGCATCAGAACTCCGCTTGCATTAGGCAAGATAGAACCGTATAAAATGGAAGTTACCTACGATAAAACTTCGCACTTGATTTTTCCGACCGCTATCCGTTATGTGGATTTGGGAAGCGAATATCTAATTGCAGGAAAAGCAGAAGATGCGGAAAACGTGTTGCGTGTAAAAGCAACGGTAAGGGATTTCGAACCTGAAACCAATTTTTCGGTCATTACCAATGACGGACGTTTTTACAGTTTCAATGTCTATTACAGTTCTTACCCAGAGGCAATGAGTTACGACCTACTCACAATGCAAAAGGCAGTTGATAAAGCTAACGGTAACGATGTGCTTTTTGAAGAGTTGGGCAATAATTCGCCTTCGTTGGCAGGATTGCTTTTGGAAACGATTTACAAAAATGATAAGCGTATTGTAAAGCACATTGGGGCAAAAAGTTTCGGCATACAGTTTATTTTGAAAGGAATTTACATTCACAACGGCAAATACTATTTCCATACGGAATTGAGAAATAAAACCAATGTGCCTTTCCAGATTGATTTTATCAATTTCAAAGTAGTAGATAAAAAGGTAGCCAAACGTACTGTGGTACAAGAACGCCCTATGATACCCCTCAGAACTTACAAGCCTTTGGACGAGATTGGCGGAAAACTAACCGAACAAAACGTATTCCTGTTAGACCAATTTACCATTGCCGATGACAAGGTACTGTTGATTGAGATTTTCGAGAAGAACGGTGGCAGACATCAAACTTTGCAGGTAGAAAATTCGGATTTGATAAAAGCTCGTTTGATAAACGATATGCACCTAAAATTTTAATAACATTTTAATGCAATAATATGAAAAAGTATATCTATACCGTGATGTTCATTTTGATGGCCATGACGGTTACACAGGCACAAAGAATGCTCCCAAAACAGAAAGGATTGGAAATAAGCACAGGAATACTGTCCGATGATAAAATCGGTAATGATTATTACCTCAATATCGGAATGACCGTGAACGGTAAAAACGGGAACTACCAGCTTTGGGCATTGGAATACACGCACCAATACCACAATTATAAAGACCTCCGCATACCGCAGGAAACTTATACTGCCGAAGGCGGTTACAGTTTCTTTCTGTTGGGTGATGCCCGTAAAAACATCACACTGAACTTCGGAATAACAGGTGTGGTCGGTTATGAAAGCATCAATCGTGGCGAAGCGATGTTGTATGACGGAGCAAAGATTTTGAGCGAGGATAACTTCATCTACGGAGCTGGTGGACGGCTCACTCTTGAAACATATCTATCAGACCGTTTTGTTTTAATCCTGCAAGGACGCACAAAAGTATTTTGGGGTACGGACTTAGAGCAATTCCGACCATCCGCAGGTGTGGGATTAAGGTTTAATTTTTAAAAACTTAAAACAATGATAGCAATATTTAATAAATTCAGAATAGGATTAGTGCCGATATATGTAATGCTGGCAATCCTAACAGCTTCGGTAACTTTAGTATCTTGTAGTAAAGATGATGAACTCGAAATACAGAACGATTTTCCTTTCGAGGTAAACGTGATGCCAGTTCCAAAAGATGTAGCCAATGGACAAACGGTAGAAATACGCATTGCCATACAGCGAACAGGCAATTACAGCAACACACAGTATTTTCTTCGCTATTTCCAATTTGACGGACAAGGCACATTGCGGTATTACGATGAGCAACCATATTTACCGAACGATTTATACCCATTACCCACAGAGCAATTTCGGTTGTACTATACTTCAACATCTGCCGTTTCGCAATCCTTTGATGTTTGGATTTCGGACAGCTTTGGAAATGAAAAACAGATAAGTTTTCAGTTTAATAGTGCTGATTAAAAACAATGAAATCCTGCCACAAAAAGCAGGATTTCTCTTTTTAAGGGATATTAAAACTGTTTTTTTTGTAAATTTAAAAAGTAGATTTTAAGTGTTTTGTTATGGTCGCATCATTGGTTATAGGAATAATATTTTTGATTGCAGGTTTAGGACTTCGCTATTGGCTTAACCGACGAAAGTTTTACAGGCGTGGTCCGATGGGAGCCGAAGGTTTTTCATCTTATGAAAGTTCGGTTTTCATTAAATTTATTGAAAAGGTTGGTAAATGGATAGCTTATGGATTGATTATATTTGGACTTTTATCACTTTGGGTTTATTCTCGTGAGAAAAAAGATAGGGAAATCCAAAACATGGAAATCCAGAAACAGAATTAATCATTTTTAAATGACAAAATCCTTTGATGACATAACCTTGCGAAATATATCTGACATTATATCAAATCTATTAACGCATACAAAAATCACAGAACATTTAGCTGGTGCTAATATTTCTCAATCGCAAATTGGTACAAACAAAACCGACAGACTTTTTTATGCATTAAAAGAAAAGCAAATACAAGACAATTGTGGAAATAATGTATTGGCATTTGTAGTTAGGTTATTAAATCCTAAAAGATATAATTCCGAAGACGAATTTGAAAGAGACAGAACAACTATCAATGAAAAATTAGTTTACGAAGGGATAGAAATTGATAAAACCGGACAACCCCGACTAGTTGAAAAGGCTAAAACCATTTCAGAAGCTAAAAGCAGGTCACTTAAAATCAAAGAAAAAGTACACGGTATCGGAGTTCATTCAGAAATTTTACCATACTGCGAAGCCGAATGGCTGAAAGAAAATTATTTTCACTCTATACTAGAAATCACAAAAAGTGTTGCGGAAAGACTTAGGCAGAAAAGTGGCTATACTTCAGATGGAGCAGATCTGGTTGATGATTGTTTTGCTTTAGGAAAAGACAAAAGACCTATGCTTGCTTTTAATATGCTGAATAATCCAAGCGAAGAAAGTGAGCATAAGGGTTTCGGCAACTTCTGTAAAGGATTTTTTTCTATGTACCGAAATCCAAAAGCGCATAACCCGAAAATATTAGAAGACACTCAACTTTCAGAAATGACTGAAGTATTGGTTGTAGCTACAATTATTCATAACAAACTTGATAACACTTACAAAACAGGACTTAAATAGCGCAAATCGGATAACCCAAAAGTTATCCGATTTTTTAACTTACAAATCGGTGCATATAAAAGATGAGAGTTTTAGAGGTAAATAAATTTCGTCTGGACTGTGTTTTATGTAATCTTCTTTATCATAGTCCCACATAAAGCCAGGTCTGATTAAAGTAAAATCGTTTGTTTTATTTACGTACTGAACGTAGCTATAACCCCAAGGCGATTTGTAAATAATTTGCCCGTTAACTGCTGATGTATCAAAGTTCTTATCTTCAATCTGTTCAATCACTTTTATAAACGAAGGACATAGTCTTTCGTAAAATATCTCTAAGTTTTTTTCAAATCCTTTTGTCCTGTTTTTCAACTCAGAAATTCTAATATTAATTTTGGATTTTAATTCTACAAAATTGCTATTGAAATCATCTACATTCCTCCAACCTAAATAATGAAGTGCATTTAAAGCCATAGTAAAAAAGTAATGTAATTCATCATCTTTCCATCGATTGTTAATTAAGCAAACAATTGTATTTATGAGTGCCTCTTTTTTTAGTTCCTCGATTTTCTTTTTTGTATAGTCAAATTCATACGCTTTAAATCCGCTTCTTGCCAGCATCAAAAAGTCGCCAATTAAGTTTAAACAACAACCCTTTACATTGTTATTGTCATAATCGTCTACAAATGGTAAATAACTGAAAAAATGGTGCGTGTCTTGTTCGTCATACTTTGCAGATTTCCCTCCGTATTCACTTATCAACTCAAGAGCGATTAAATATTTAGTCAAATCTGTAAGTGTAGGCCTATATGTTTTTGGTCGACTATTCCCATAGAGAATTTCTTGTTGGTAATTGTAAAGGTTATCAAAGTAGTTCATCAACTTTCTTTTTTCAGATTTAAGCATGACAAAGGAGAGGTTACGAACCGTTGCCACTTCTCCTTCCTCATTTCCATTTATGTTGCCTAAATCGTCTTCTTGCTCATCAATACTTATATCAGCTTTTTTATTTGTTGAAATTCCATTTAAATTGATGAACTTCAAAACATCTAAAACACGTAGGGAAAGAGAAGAGAGTAGAAGGTTTTTTTCAAATCCAGAATTTTCTATTGCTTTATAGGAAGAGAGATCGTAAAGTTTTTCAGGTTCTTTGTCATCATTCAACTTTGTAAACGTGTTTCTTCTGCTATCTAAAAAGCTGGCTCCTGTCTCATTTTCTGTTTCGTCAAAGATGGCGTAATGCAACAAGTCAAGAACTTTACTTAGTTCGCCATTTTGAATTTCGCTATAAATTTTCTCAATTTCCTCTGTTTTTGGGTTAGGATGCGTTTTCGCCAAAAGGAAATAATCGGAAATTAATAGTTTATTTGAGATAATCCCATCATTAACATTTGTCAATTGCACATATAGGAAACTGCCTAATTCTAAATTGACTGTTATTTTTAGCTCTTTCGCATAATTTGAGAAAGTTTTGGAATACAAAAATCGGTTTTGTTTATCGAAGAAAACAACCTTGAATTCATCGGTATAAGTTCCAGTGGAATGAAGTATAAATTCATCATAAATCAACTCTGCACAAAGCAACTGTACTTTAAATTGATTGTTCTTGATTATAGTTTCATAAATTGACTGATTTGTAGTCGCTGTAAATTCATCAAGGCTTTTACTATTGCTTGTTTTCAGTTTTATGCCTAATTGATTTAATAATCCACCTTTTTCTGACTGAATAAGAAGTGAAACTTCTGCATTTGAATTTTTGCCCAATAATCCCAATCCTGCAGGTGTAATATTGGCACTACCGAACAAGCAAAACTCTTTTCCATTTTTTGTCTTGAAATGAATAATCTTCCCGTGAAGTTTTGATTTTGAGTTTCCAGATTTTGCATATTGGATTTTGCTTACGCCTGCATCACACCAATCGTAAAATGTAAACGCTTTGCTCACTTGCATTGCAGAAGGGATTAAACCACTTTCATCCAATATGACTTTTACTATGGCTGAAGGAAAAAGAGAATTAAGTTCTTGCAATACTTTCCCATTTTTGTCATAATATGGAGAAATGGTAGTTATTTCTACTACTTTCTCATTGCTAAGATGTTTTAAAAGTTCGTTCCAAATAGAAGTTGTTTCAGTATTAAACAGGAAAGCAACCTTCTCTTTTTGCGACGTTTCGAAAAATTGAAATGGTTTTGTCTTTGGCAATTCATTCAGCCATTTAGAATGTTCAAGTATCCATTTTGTAGTTTTTTCATTCATCTGTCCCTTAACTGACGATGAAAGAGTTGATAGATAATCCCAAGCTGACGAAAAGACTGATGAATTTTCGGTTGAACGAATATCAAAATGAAATGCTCCCCAAATCTCATCATTGTTGCCATTTCCAGAATTTGTAAGGTTTCCAGAACCAACAATAAGCAATCCTTCTTTTTCACCAAACAACATCCAAATTTTTGGATGGAATACTGACTTTTGAAAAACAGGATAAAGTGAATAACCGGCAGAAAGTTGCATTTCTTCTCCTGTCGCTTGTTGCATTAACTCTGAATAATAATGTCCATCAATAAAAACGTTGATGTTTCTCACGCCACAAGAACGCAACCATTTCATTGCTTTCATTTCAAAAAAATAAAAGTCAAAGCTGAAGGTAGTAAGAATTGCAGAATGATATCTTCTGCTTCCTATCAATGTTAGTATGTTTTCTCTTTCTAGTATCATCAGTCAATCAAAAGTTTCTTATGTAATGGCGATAAAACCCTTTGGTCGTTGATTACCTGTAAATCAAACATTATGTTTTGCAAGGCGCTCATTCTTGGCGATGTGTTTCTTGGTGGAAATGTATCTATGAAACGGATGTATTGTTCCTCAATAAAAAATTTGTGGGTAGCCTGTGAGCCGTTGCCCATTTTTCTGAGTGCAACCATTGAGTGCCTGTAAATAATTTTGCGTAAAATAAATTGTTCAACAAAATCTTGAAGTGTATCATTTTCTGCTGTGTGAACTGTCAAGATACCATCAACCATATTCCCATCCCTTTCTATCTTTTTTCTGCTCATAAATTCTTTCAATGGATGAAGTTGCTCTCTATTATTCTTGAATATTTGAAGCAAAAGCATAAAGCCATATTTTGCTGCCATAACAGGGTCGTTTGTTGCATCAATTTCCTTTTTGATGTTTTCCTCATCTTCTGTGTCAGGGATTAACTCCAAAATTTCTGCAAGTGAACTTGTTGGCTCTGTAGCTTGCTTTAGCTCTTTGCATATTTCATTTGTAATACTGCTTGAAAATTTCTTTACAAACAATGGTAGATATTGGTCTTGTTGGAAATCGTAAAGATGTTGTAATACAGCCCAAAATATTGTTCCGCAACTGTACTGCCAATACTCATTTAATTGATAGCAGTACCAACCAATATTAGTTTCCGTTTCAGGATAACCATTTGTTCCCAATTTCTTTCGGTAACTTTCCAATAGAAATCTATACCAGTCGTAATTATTTTCATTTTTAACAGCTGTATTTAAGAGCGACAAAATTGTTTCCCTTCTGTGAAAAGTAAAACGTTCTTCCATTTCTTGACTTGGATCGTCTTTGTCCAAAAGCATTTCTACATATAGTTGCCATTCGGCATTTTCTGTTTGTATCGTATCAATCGCAAAATACTTTATCAGTTCTGAAATATCATCTTGGTAGAGTTTTCCTTTTTTGATATTAATATAAAATAACTCTTTTATTTGTGGTGACAATGATCCTTCAAAAGCCTCGGCTAATTGTTTCCCAGAAACTTTTTGTCTTGGGTGTGGTTTACTAATGTTGTAAATAACATCTCCATCATCATTTATTGCTGTAATAATTAAGGAAAGTGCCTGCATTGCTCCGTAATAATATTGTCCGAATGCACCGGATGGATATTTCCAATAAACATTTTTATCGGTATTGTCCTTGTCTGCTCCTTCGGCTAAGTCAAAATAAGTTTCCTCAGCTGTATTTATTAGGTTTGAAGCAAAGTTACTTCCTGTTATCTGTTGAACTCCTTTACGCTCGCTTTGCATAATTATGGCAATCATCAATTCAGCTCTGCGGATAAAACGATATTGTTCTTTTGAGTTGCCTTTCTTCTCGGTCTTGAAATAGAAGTCTAAAAGCCAACAATAAAACCCATAATAACGGAGACGATTAGTCAAATTGGAAATTCCAGGCAATATAGTGGCGTAAGTCGCTTCTGAGGTTGTTTGAAGGCCTAACGGGTCAAGTCCAGTGATTAGACTTATTGATGCTCCCCAAAACGGATAATTTGAATTGCCTTTTTGTAATACTGCCATTTAAAATTAATTTATCAGTAACCTATATTCTTCAAATTTACAAAATAAACTATCTTGAAATTTATATCGTGGCGACAAATACTACCTTTCAACGCCAATCAATACAACATTTTCCAAGCCTTTACAAATCCTTGATAAATTCCACTTCCACAGCAAAATTGAGCAGATTATGGAAGTTATCGCAATACAAAAATCCGCATTGGATGGAATGACAAATGAACTGAAAGCACTTTTGGAATTGACCGAAAATGCCACAATGAAATACATTTCAATTTTCAAAGAAGAAAAATGGCTAGATAACCAGGAAGTTTGTTTGATGATGAAGATTACTAAACGGACTTTGCAGACCTACAAGGACAAAGGGCTGTTACCTTATTCCAAACTGAACCGCAAGAATTATTATAAACTCTCGGACGTACGGGCTTTGCTCGAAGCTGGACAGCCGTACAATACCAATGATAATGGATTTACTGACGAATGATAATGAAGAAATCATTTCCCATCAAGAAATGATTTTGATATTGAGAGACCGTATTGAAAATATATTAAAAAACTATCGTCCCGTAATGAATGGAGAAATTTATTTGTCGGGCGAAGATGTATGCAAACTGTTACACATTAGCAAACGCACTTTACAGCAATATCGTGATGATAATATCCTGCCGTATATTCAGATTGGTGGCAAAATTATTTATAAGGAAACAGATTTGATGACAATATTGGAGCAGAATTATATCAATCACAAAACTAATTCAGACTAAGCTTTTTTGTTGCATTAATACATCTAATAGCAAGAGTTTAGTATCTTTGCTATGTAAAATATAGAAATACTTAAAGTGTTTTTGCTTTAAGTCCCACATTGAAAACTGGTAATTTTTAGACAACGGGACAATAAGGAAGAACGCTCATGCCATAGGCGTGGGCGCTCGCTTATTCGTTGTCGGGTATACCAGTGCCTCAATGTGCGGTAAGTGTAGTTGCCTGCGCTTTCTTTTTGTGCAGGGCTACATCAACTTTAAAAAAGTATGATGATATGGAAACTGGTACAGCACAAAAAAAAATTACACTCGCCTTTATCAATGATAAAAGCCCAATTTTAGATTTCATTTGTAAAGACCTCATTGCTTCGGGAACTGAAGTCTTATTTCGTTCAGAAAGCATGGAAGATGGACTGTCACAATTATCTTCATTAAATGAACTCCCAAAAATTTGTATTATCGACCTTGATTTTTACAACAAGAATGTTTTTGTTGAACTTCAAGAATTAAGAACAAAATATCCAACTATAAAACTTATTGCACATAGTGATATTGATGATGAGAAAGTGGGTAAATATCTTTTAGATATTGGTTTTTCAAGTTACTTGCTGATTGGTAATGATGCGGAATATTTTAGAAAAGTAATAGAAGCCGTTATCAATTAGGATAAAATTCACTAATTCTCATACAAAATACTAGCGATTTTTTTATCATTTAGTACAAACCTTATCTGCTCATATTTTTGAGTAGGGTGCATATCCTTTTCTGTAACTGGCGGAAAATATTTTACTCCAATAGTCACGTTTGGTAAACTAAAACTCCAAGATGACCTGATTTTAAAATTCTTACCACACAATTGTTGATCGGATGAGTTCAGATATTCTTTGAATTTTGAAAGCCCTTCGATTTCAAATATTGTTTTCCAGTTTTTACGAACTTCAAAAACGATATTTTCGTCAAGATTTTTCAGGATACTACTTTCATCGGAACTGTTACAGGCGTTTATAAAATCTCTGATGATTTTTCGTGGTTGTTTTTGAATTTCTCTGATTTCTTTCTTTTTGTTTTCAAGATAAGTGCTAAAATCCTTGTCAACCAATTCAGATAACTTATAGTATCCTGAATGAAAAGCTTCTAATGGAGATTTGTATAATCTATCTTTAAAAAAAGTTGCTTCATCCGTTTCATTGGCTTTAAAATGATCCAGAAGCAAAAAACCTTTTTCTTCGGTTGTACTGTTAACACCATCTGCAATATTTACAAAGTAGTACTGCTCTTTATCTTCAAACAAGACTTTGATTTTAGGGTTGAACTTTTCAGGATTATTTACCGATGCTTTTACAAGATATTTCGTTTCATCCAAAGTATTTTCAATCCGTCTTCCCCAGCCATCAGTCGATAATTCTGATTGGTATCGGGATATTTGAACCCGTATTTCCTTCCGTCCTTTTTCAAGGTCGGTGGTAAATTCATATCCAGGAAAAGAATTGAGAATAGCCGTGTCTAATTCCCATTCCTCATAATCACTTGTAAAATTTATTTGATAGCTAAATTCATATTCCCGAATGTAAACCGGAAATTGGAACTTGTTACCGACGATTGTTTGCTCTAATAAGGTAATATCGGATTTCCTGTTTACGGTTATTGAGATTTCAGTTTCAATCATTTTGAAATTTATTTTTACTGACAGTTTTAAAGTAATGCCATTTTTTTGTTCAAACCATTGTGCTTGAGAGTAGAAAGGAAATCAAGTGAAGACTGCTTAATCATTGTCGTCACCCAATTGGTCAATGTATTTCAAAATTAGATTTACTTGTTTGTCCTCGGATTTTGTAGAGGATATTTTTTCAATAATTTTGATCCTATCTTCTTTTGGTAATTTATTGAACGATTTTAAAACACCCGAATTTCTAAAAGTATCTAATATTTCTTTTTCTGTAATCGGCTCCTTTGAAGTCAATAAGTAAAGTGTCACAGTTACAGTGTCGCCACCACTTTTGCTGATTGCTTTCCTGATTTTGTCATTAATTGAAATTAGCTTGTCTTGTCCTCCAATCGTAAACAAATTAATACTGTCAATTGTGTAGTTGTCAATTGTACCAGATACTTTCAATGAGCCCCATTTTCCTACGATATGTTTAGTGTTAGGTACTTGGATGTGATATGTCCAAGCACCTTTACCTGCTTCATATTTCAATTCGAGCTCCTTGTTCTTTACTAAGTATTTCATCTTTTATGACCTGTATTATAGCTTTACCGCTAACCCCTTAATTTAGAAAATTTGGGTATTTTGTTTAGGAATTAGTCTATTTGTTTTAAGGACAAATTTAATGAATTAGATGCTAGGGTTATGGCAAATATTCTATTATAAACCATCATTAATCAGGCGACGTTCTTTTGCTTCTTTTCTTTGGTCGCTGTGTGAAAAGAAAAGAAGTCATTACCAAAAACAAAAAATGGGATACTGAATATCCCACGCAAAAAACTCGCAACCTGTTTGGTAAAATGTAAGGAAATGGAATTGTGAGCCGGTGCATTTTTGCAAAGTGATTGCATCAGCTTTAAACCGCAAAAATGCGTTTCCGACCGTAGGGAGGAATTGCATTTTTGCCCGCCGATTTCGGCTTTTAGGCAACTTTTATCGGGTGGGTGCGGAAATCTTTCAGATTGTGAAAAAATCCTTTGTATTCAGTCATTCCCCTGCGAAACAAGTTCCACAATAAGGAGCAACCCATTTGTGTAAGTGATGAATTGATAAACAAATCTTGATGTTCCAATGCTTCGGCAAGTGAGCAACTTGGCGTGCTGTCCTCTTGTTCGGATTGCTTCAATAGTTCGCCAAATTCATCGGTAACAAATGGCAGGCTTGCCACCGTTTGGTATTTCTCTGAATTGGGTTGCTTTATCTCTCCGATGGTAGATAGTAACACTTGTCCTGTATCTTGGCTGTTGCCAAAATCCAACCAATATTTTGGTTCATCTTGATAGTGTTTGCGGTAACTTGTTTCTTTCAAAATTTCAGCAACTCCAAACCTCGCCTGTACATTATCCACACAAGTAATGGTAATAATTGCCCTTGCTTCTTCGGGCAATCTGCCAAAATTGTCTTTTTCAAATTTTACCGTTTTGGCTTTCCAATTTGTACCTGCCCAACGGTTGCAACGATTGATTAAAGCAACGGATTTGTATAATCCTGTTTCACTTTCTGCAAAACGCTGTCTGCCCAAATTGGCACTCGTGATAACATCATCATCCCAAAGGCGGACTTGCAACCCTGCGTGTCCTAATGCTATCAAACTTTCGTTTATTTCCATTAAGGCGGTCAATACTTTTGAGCCTGTACCACCTGCTCCGATAAGGTTTACCGAAATCGGATTGGTTGGATTGAGTAAATAGTTGTCCGTAAAATGAACTGCTGTTTTTGTCGTATTCATCACAATAGATTTTTAAGGGTTTTATTATTCTTTTTTAATACCTCTTTAGGAAAGGGTTTATCCGTATTGATAAGGTCTTTCCAAAGGGTTACAATATTTTTTTTCGTTAAGTTTTCGCATAATGAATGACTGAAATAAGAATTGAAAAAATAATGTTCCCACGCCTGTATAAATTCCTCAACCGAAGCCGAATTTTTAATGTCAATACCCACCGTACCCATACATACATTGCCCTTTTCGTAGATATTGAAGAAAGGTGCATAATGCAATGGCGTTTTCTCGGTGGGTCTTCTGTCGTTTGCTAAAGCAAATACCGTAAGACTGCTTTTATTGGCAAACCATAGCATTGGCGGTACTTGTGCCTTGCCGTTGGAAATACCTAAACTATCCACAAAATATAGCTGTCTTAGCTGTGTTTTGGTGTACCATAGCACCGTACCTTTTTCGCTCGGATTAATATGCAAAATGTTGGTCGGCAAAATTCCCTTTGGCTTTAAAAAGGCTTTGCTATTTTCTTCATCGGTCTTTAGAGCCTTTGCCAATACATTGGCTTCTTTTACTGTCAATGGGTGGGCATTGATAGGCGTTCCGTTGCTGTCCATATCGAAATGCTCTACATACATATCGGTATTTGTGCCTATGGTTTCGTAAAAAACCAATGCGGATTTCGGATGGTACAATGTGCCAAAATCGTTGGTGATGTTATTTACGTTGTTCATTTTTCTGTTGTTTTATAGTCGTCTAATAGTGTGCAGAGGTAGTCCAATAAGGCAAACAAGCGGTTCTCAAAATCGAGATTTGTTGTTGGTATTTCATTTACGTCAAATCGCTTGGAAATGGTTGGTTCTTCCATTGCTCCGTACTCATTAAATTCATTGTTGATGGTATCGGAAAGGCTTCCGTATAACCAACCTTTGGTATCTGCAATAAATGAAATGTACTTTTCCATTCCGATTGCTTCGTTTTCGTAATCATCATTGTAAGGGTCTTCTTCGGATATTGGTGCGTTTCGGAAAATGCTTGCGTTCGGATATTCAGTAAAAAGGGCTAACGCATTGCAAGACACATTATGGCATTCCCTGTCGAACAGATCAACACTTTTAAATTGGCTCACACGCTGTTCAAACACCTTTAGATTGATACGGTTAAATAGCTTTTGTTCTATTTTATCGCCAATGTATTCGGCATTTCTCAACTCCCTTTTATAAGCTTCGGTTTCGTCCGTTTCCTCGTCCTGTTCTACCCAATCTTTGTGCATTTCATATTGCCAATACAGATAGCTGTCTTCTTGTCTGTAATACGGCACATCGGCAATATGGTACAGATAACTACATACTGATATTAAAAGCTGTGCAGTCTTTTTACGCTTCGGGTCTTTGAGCATTTTAAAAAGTGGTACAATAGGAATGTAATACAAGGTTGTACCTGTATTGTATCGTTCCTCACTTGTGAAGTAGGTTTTCTTACTGTCCTGTACCAATTTGAAACTATCCCAATTGATATTGGTACGTTTTACTTTGGTTTCCATATCCCACATAGCCAATGCAATATTGTAGGGAAAACCAAAATCTTTGGTCTGCATTGGTTCAATGCTGTAATGCTCGGCAAATCTGGAGAGGGACTTGTAAAAATCCCTCTCCGTTTTCTGACAAGCCTGTACGGATTGTGCTGTTTTCAGTTTTGGCAGAAACGTACACTTTAGAATACCATTGGTAGCATTGCTATTGGTATGGATTTCTGCTTGTCTTTCTGCACTTGGTTTGCATCTTTTGGTCTTTGCATCCAATTGGCGAACTCGCCCAACTGTCGGTGCAATTGCCGTTGTCGTTTCTGTTCGGGTATGCTGATAGTTCCCGATATGATGTTGCGTTGCATAATTCATCGTTTTATAATTTTAGTTTAACCTTTCGTACCCATTACGCTCTCAAATTTGTATTCTACTGCATCATCTTTAATTTGCGGTGTAGATGCTTTTGCTGTTGTCAAAATCGGGTACATATTGGCGTAAAAATTCATTACTGCTTCCACGCTCCAACGTGGTTCGGGGTCGGTCAGTCTTATGTCCTGTCCTTTATCTTTGAGTATAAAAACTCGTTCTAATTGCGTTGCTAATAACATAATGTTCTGTTTTAATGATTACTATTCTTTTCATCTTCGTCTGTTTCATCAATAGGATAATCGGCAGTAATTTCTTGCTCTATTGGTGGTTCGGGTTTTGCTTCGTCCATTGCTCCGAAAAGGCTCGGTGTTGCGAATTTGTCGGATAATGCTGTTTTGCGTTTGCGTATCTCGTCTGCTTTTTCGGGAAACTCCGTTATATCAGGAACTTTTATCCACGCTTCACGGAACTTACCCTCTTTTTCCAACTCGTCCGCCTTTGCCATAGCATCTTTAAACTTCTTGTCTTTGGTTTCCTTGTCCTTTTTCGCTTTCTCGGTTTTTTCCTTTTCTATTGCCGATTGTGCTTTGGCTTCGTCCAATTGCTTTTGGAATTTTTCCATATCCACCATTAAGCCCGATACCTTTTGTATGGGTGTAGTTATCTGCTCAAAAAATCCCTCGTCAAACTCTTGGGGCGTGGCGTTAAAGGTCAATGGGGGAATTAGATTTTTTGCACTATCTCCGCATTGTTCGTTGTTGAGCAATACTGTTACAATTAGGTTGCTTTCTATCCCTTTTGAAATGTTCAGTTGCAATACTCCTGTAAAGTCCAACTGCTGTATCTGATTGAAAAAATTTGTGTTCATTGTTCTTAAATTTTAATTGTTATTACTTTTTTCTCTTTTGAGTTTCTCGTGCATATCTGCCCAATATTCCTGTCTTTCCTTGTCTGTTTCTGTTGGTGTGTCGTGCAGATATTCTTTATACCAACCAGTTTGTTGAATAGCTTTTATGAGGTCGGTAACTTCAACCCAATTCCCATTTTTATCTATGATTTTCATTGTACTTGGCTTTAAATGTTATTTACTGATTTCCGCTATTTGGTCAATCCTACCATAGATGATACTTCGAAGACTTGTTTTGTCAGGAGCGTTGTATTCTAACCAACTGCCGTACTGCTTTACGATATAGGATTTTAAAACATCCTCAAAACCAAAGCGATAACCCATAAGCGGTACGGCTCTTTTGAAATAAGCATTTCGGTTTACTGCTTCGGCAAGCCAATTTTTTTCGGCTCGGTTCAACTTGTCGCCTTTGTTCAGCTTTTCCCTTAATTGGTAAACCTTTGCATTTTGCAGGGTTGCCAATTCGGGTACATCGTGGCGTACAAACTTTGTGGCTATTATTGTTACTATTTCCATTGCGGTAGATTTTAAGGTTGCTGATTTTTGATTTTCCGCTCCAACAAGTTTTCTAATATCTCGTAATCGCTTTCGTAAGCATTACCCTCAAAATGGTAGGTATCGGTTTCTTCATCAAACTCGTATTGCTCAAAATCCACGTCTTCCAAATAAACATCTGTGAGTAGCTTGTCATAAAATGTTGCCCTGCCATATACAAGATTGCCTATTTCTTCATAGTCGTGTGTGAAATTCACTTCGTAATGCTCCGCTATCTTTTGAATGATTTCCATATTGGGCGACCATTTTGTTTCATACTGAAATTGTCCTTCATCGCCATCATTCCAATAGATATTGAAGAAATAACCACCATTATCTTTAGAAATAAATTTGGGTAGTTGCCCTTCTTCGGATTTTTCTTCCTTTTCCTTCATTGATTGAAAAAGTTCCTGTATTGCTGTGATTGTTTCGGGTTTTCCCTCGAATACAACCGTATTACTGCACCAATTTGCCATAATGAATATTTTTAGTAGGCTACCACCGATTAAGGCGGTAGCCTGTTGTTATTTAATTAAGGTTTAGGATTTCTGCACCATCTAAAGCAAAACCATTACACAATTCAAATGCTTTCTGTGATTTGAGTTGAGCAGTACCACCCAATACAATGCTTTGTAATTTGGCTTCATCATTCTTATAATTTCTCACGTTCTGATAGTAGCCTGTAACCGCATTATATGCTCCGAACAATGTACCTTTAGTAGTGTCCATTTGTTGGGTGTCGCTTATCATCGCATACGCAAAAGCATCTTCAACGGTGTTTTTGAATACTGTGGAAATTTCATCTTCTGCACCTTTTTTGATTAGGTCAAGCGTTTCTTTGTTCGGGCAAAGTGCCAATTGGATAAGCTTTTTAACCTCTCGGTCTGTTACCTTTACTTTTGCCCACTCATTAAAAATGCCCTCTAATTGGTTGCTTAATGTGTTGGCAAGTCCCATAATCTTGTGAGCGTTCTCGATACGTTGCTTTGCCCCCGAAGTGTGTTTGATACGAACAACATTGGTCATACTGCGTAACGAAGCGTTTAAGGTGTTTTGGCAAACGATACGGATTGGTGTAAATGCGGCTGTGATACTTCCGCTACCATCGTGCGAAGTGGTAAGGAAAATGTACTTTTCTGTAACATCATCGCCATTGCCTACACGAATATAGTCGGGCAATTTGGCTGTGATAAAAATGCGTTCTCCGTTGCCTAATGCTCCTGCGGTTTCGTACAGAATGCCCTCATCACCGCCTACAATAGCATCAAAGAAATTAAAGGCTTCACGATTTTGTACGATGTGGTAATCCTTGCCGACTACTCCCAATACTTTATTGTTATCGGTGCGAATGTTAGCGTAATAATTAGGCACTTTTAATTCGCTACTGCCTATCTCTATACCATTGGTGGTTTCGATAATGCCGGAACCTTTGGTAAATAGTGGGGATTTTACGACTTCGTAATCTAATCCTGCGTGTTTGATAGCTTCCTCACTTGTTGGATATTGCTCTACGATTTGCCCCAAACCGTGCCACGCTTTTTGTTGTACGCTAAAAAATGAATAACGTCCTGTTCTCTCGTTGAAATTGATATTATGTGCCATAATGCTTAAAATTTTGATATTAAAAAATGGATTGAATGTTCTTGATTAAAATGGAAGGTCGTCTTCTGTACCTTTTCCTGCTGTACTGTTGTTTCCTGTTTGTGCAGTAGCTTGTACGCTTTCGGTTCTCTTACTACCTCCGTGCAATTTGATTTGTGAGGTATGGAAATTCAGTCCTGCTCTTGGCTCTCCGTCATTACCTGTCCACGCTCTTGTGCTTACTCGTCCCGATAGTTCTACCAAAGTGCCTTTTTTGAGTAGCTTGGCTACATTCGGAGTTATCCAATAAGAGCAGTCGAAATAGGTGGTTTGCTCTATGCGTTCGCCTTGTTTGTTTCGGTAGCTGTCGTTGGTCGCTACTGAAAAATTTACTACTTGTTTGTCCTGTGACGTTGTGCGTACTTCCGCATCCCTTGTCAGTCTTCCTGTGATGTTCATATTCTTTAATTTTTAGTTATTGATTTTGATTTTTTTTAGATTTATTCGGCAATGAGAGGAGGTGCTGTTTCGTTTCATTACCATTTCCAATGTTTTTAATCTTCATATCTGACATTTTTTTTTATTCGTTTAAAGAGCCGGAGTATGCTATGTTTCGTTTCACGAGCATAAAAGGTTCGTGTTTAGCATCACCAAGGTTTTGGAAAAAAATACTACCCAACGGGTGGAGATTATTTTCCAAACTTGCTTGACCTTTGTGATGCGTTAAGAACACGGAAATACCTTTGCTCTTGAAATGGGACAAAAAAGCATACGGGTCTTTGGATAAAAATGAATGTGGAAGCCAAGAAGATGGCATTGAGAAATGGTTCAGAGTGAATTGAAATAACACATCCAATTCGCTGAATTTTTAAAACACTTTTTTAAAGCGGTGGGGCTATCAAAGCCACACTAACAGAGGATTAGAAAAATGTATTTGTGCGGGAGGAGTAGATGACAACATTTTTTAATCTTCTGTTCCAGAAGTAGCCGAAAAGCTCTTTTACAGAAAGGGAATAGCAGAGCGAAGTAAATGTGCTTTGGCTATAAAATATGGGCATAAAAAAAACAGAACCGTTAAGTTCTGCTCCTAATTTCAAATTGTGATTAACTATATAACCTGTAAAAACGCTTCTTCAATCTCCTTAAATTTAGGAGCTACCAAATCCATATCCTTACTAATCTTTTGGCTGGTAATTTTAGCATAAATCTGTGTAGTTGAAATGTTTTTATGTCCCATCATTTTGCTAAGGCTTTCAAGAGGTACGCCTTCGGTCAAAAACATCGTTCCAAATGTGTGTCTTGCGGTGTGAAAAGTTACTTTTTGTTCTGTTATAATTTCAGCTTTTTCAATTAATTTGCCAATGTGAGTATTGCAGGTTACATTGGTTGGAACTGGAAAGATAAACTCATTACGAGTGCTACCGAGGTATTTTTCTATGATACGTTTTGGGATTTCCATTAACCGAACATTAGAAGCAATATCTGATTTTTTTCTTCTGCTGATGATCCATTGGTGACCATCGAAGAAAGACTGAATATTGTTCCTTGTCAGTTTTTTAATATCCGCATAAGCAAGTCCGGTAAAACAACTGAAAATAAAAAGATCTTTCACAAGCTCATACCGTGGGTGGGGCGGTGCACACATCATCAGTTTTTCTACATCTTCTTTAAGAATATAACCCCTGTCAGTTTCTTCCATATTGATTTCATAATCTTGAAACGGATTATCACGTATCAAACCTTTTTTAATAGCCAATTCCACCAGACTTAGCACAGGCATCGTGTAAACCCAAACCGTATTATGTGTAGATTGTAAATCGTACCGAAGATAAAAATCAAATTCCCTAATAAAATCTCCAGTCAATTCCCGAAAGGCCATATCATCACGATGATAGCGTTCTTTGATAAAAGTGGTAAGATGATTATAAACCGTGATGTACTTGTTGTAGGTGCTTTGTGAACGTTCTTCCTTGTCAACCAATTTTTTAAAATCCTCATTTTTATCGTTAAAGACTTTTAGAATTGCATCATCCATTACACCAACACCCAAGAATGAGAGCTTTACTTTTTGGGAAGTAGCAAAGCCCTCGTGTTTCAGCATATCTTCATAAATTTTGTCGATACGCCCACGTATGTTATCCAACTTTTTATTAATATTTAAAGCTGTTGCGCTTTTGCCCTCAACTCTTCCATATTTTAGATCCCAATTGCTTGGGTCAATTTCTAACTTTGTCCCAAAAGTTTTAGGTGCTCCATCAATGGTAATACGTGCCATAATTGGAGCGTTACCATTTTTTTTCAGTTCGTTCTTTTTCAAGTAGAAAAGCAGTTTGAACGTTGATTTTTTTGTCTGTTTCATAACTCAAATGTTTAATGTTTAAAATTAATTTACATTGAGTTACAAGGAAATATAAAAATAAGTGCAAAACACTGAAATATAACCGTTTAGGCTAATGAGAAACCTCTATTAATCGGTAACGAATTAGTAACTTAACTTTGTCATTTCAAGCCCAAAACTTATCAGACACCGAGTTCCAAATAAAGACTACTTCTTTATAAAACATTGTATAGCAACGGATTTAATCGTTTTGCTTAACTTTGCTTTTTACTAATCTTTTTTTTCAAAAAAACGAAATCAGCAGCGGAAGAAAGCTGGAAAGGTGCATGATGTCGCGCAGCGATTTGAGTGCCGTATAAATAAATTTACAGGCCGACTGGTAGTTGACACCCATAATATGAGCCACTTCTTCGTTGCTCATGTTGTGAAAATAGCGGAGTTGGATGGCTTCGCGCTGACGCTTCGGCAGTGCATGAATAGCAACATGTAATTGCCTGGATTTAAACGAATTGTCTTCGTCCCGCAGTAAAGCCAGCTCAAAATTTTCCTCGTATAGCTCGCTATGCGTAGTATCCAGTGCGTCTTCACAACGCGCGTCCAGGTTCCTGACGATCTTATAGCGGAGGGATTTCAATAAATAAAAACGGATAGAATTGACGTCGGTCAGGTTGCTTCTCCTTTCCCACAGCTCTACGAATAGATCCTGGATGCAATCTTTAATTACATGTTTATCATTTGTTATTTTGAATCCGTAACTGATAAGCGGAAAAAAATGCCGTTCATAAATATTCGCAAATGCCGTTGGGTCTCCCTGCTTAAAGGCAGACCAGAGATCCTGATCGGAGACCGGATCTTGAAAGGCGTAACGGAGATCCTTCATGCGGGTGCGTTTCTATTGTATCGCCAAAGGTATATATTTTGTATATTTTTAGGAAAAAATTGTTATGAATGAATTGTTAAGAATAAATGTGAAGCCGACCATTGAAAAAGACTTGCTGTTCTGCGCGCGTACAACAGCCTTCGCGATATGTCACCGACACTAACGTTGTAATCTATACGAATCCCTATCACCGATAGCTCTATATTATTGCCCCGGTCAGCCAGTCCAGTTGAATTGTTGAATAGAGGGATGTGTCGTGCCTTGATCATCTCCTTCGATCAAAACGGTACATACTCGCCTGACGGTTTTATCAGGTCTTGCTCCGGATGGCGATCCAAAACGAAACGCGGGTCCACGAAACCAGAAGTGAAAGGATACGGTGTTGAACTTCACAACAAAGTAAAGTTGGGCTTTACAACAAACCTGCGCTTAACGGTTGGTAGTAGTTTTGCAGTACAAAAAATCAATTAAGGAGATGAACAAAACAGTTTTAGTGACCGGTGGTAGCGGCTTCGTGGGTATCCATACTATTTTACAATTATTGCAGAAAGGCTTTCAGGTGCATACGACCATTCGCACATTGGCCAAAAAAGATAACGTCAGCACTGCCTTAAAAGCCTCGGCAGTTGAAAATATTAGCAGCCTGCGTTTTTTTGAAGCGGATTTAACCAGCGATGCTGGCTGGGACGAAGCAATGAAAGGGGTTTCGTATGTGTTGCATGTAGCGTCCCCATTTCCGGCCCAGGAGCCGGCCGATGAAAACGAACTCCTCGTTCCCGCCCGTGACGGAGCCTTGCGGGTGCTCAAAGCCGCACAAAATGCCGGCGTAAAACGTCTTGTGCTTACTTCGTCTTTCGCCGCGATTGGGTACAGTATCAACCCCAGGAACCATATTTTTACAGAAGAAGATTGGACTGATGTTCATGTGCCGCTTCCCGCCTACATTAAATCAAAAACGGTTGCGGAAAAGGCCGCCTGGGATTACATCGGGCAAAATGACGGCGGTATGGAATTAACGGTAATAAATCCTGTCGGAATATTCGGACCGATAATGGGTGGTATCAGCTCCGCCTCGCTGGACATAGCAGTAGCCGGAATATTGAATGGGACAACTAACGTAAGTCCGGACTTTACAATGGGTGTGGTGGATGTCCGAGATGTAGCAGCGATACACCTACTCGCGATGGAACATCCCAAAGCTGCCGGAGAACGATTTATTGCCTGTGCCGATGGCGTAATGAGCTTTTATGACGTAGCAGAATTGCTCAGAAATGAGAGACCGGAGTGGGCTGAAAACATCGCGCAAATGCAGCCTACCGCAAAGGAATTTTACATTGAAATGTCAAACCAGAAGGCTAAGACCGTATTGGGCTGGCAACCACGAAGCAAGGAAGAGGCATTGCTTGCCAGTGCCGACAGTCTGATAAAATAATTAAATTTGCAGGAACCGCCTTCTTAATATATAAATTGAAATTTAACAACATACAATCTTGTCATCTGGGACCGGAGATTTCACCGGAACAGTTTATACCGGAGCATTTCTTCCTGTACCTGCTGCAAGGTTCGATGAAGGCTTTTGATGGAAGAAATAACTATCTGATGCAACCGGGCGATTACTGCATCGCCCGGAAGAATCATCTGGTACGCTATACCAAGTACAGAGATCAAGACGATGCCTTCGAAAAGATAATCATCACGCTGGATGAACCCTTTTTAAAAAAATATCTGGAAAAACACCCGTCGACCGTCGGTATTTACGACAACGACCATTCATTTCTGTTTGTACAGGAGGATAAATTAATCAGGAATTTCATTCAGTCGCTGGAACCATACTACAACGGAAGTGATCAGATTGATCAGGCCTTTTCTGATGTGAAGCGGGAAGAGCTATTACTGATATTACTGCAGAACAGTCCCAAGCTGGCCGATGTATTCTTCAACTTCGGTATACCTCAAAAGATTAATCTGGAGGAATATATGAACCGAAATTTCAGGTTCAATATCAGCATGGAGCGTTTCGCTTTTCTTACAGGCAGAAGTGTATCCTCGTTTAAACGGGATTTCCAAAAAGCATTTGGAACTACTCCCGGCAGTTGGCTCAAAAAGAAGCGGTTAGAAGAAGCTTACTTTCAAATCAGCAGGCAAAATGAAAAGCCTGGGAAAGTTTATCTTGAAGTAGGCTTTGAAGACTTGTCTCATTTTTCCTTTGCATTCAAAAAAGAATTTGGATTAACACCAACAGAAGTTTCATTGAGGTATCAGGGCAGGAGTTGATCGGGGACTTTTGCCACTGGGTATGGTATCCAAGCCACACGCCCTTTTCCAAACCGGTCAGCATACATTTATGATATCGCCAAACATTTTTTTGACCTCAAATTTGACCGTAACAGTAGTGAACTTTGACGCCGAAAGCGGGAAAAAATGAGCACCATAGGCGATGGGTGCAAGTCCCGTTTTCCAATCGCACCGGCGACCCGCCTAAAATCCCAGACTCAAACATTCCGTAATTTGTGTTATGCATCCCCTTTATTGTGTTAACTCGCTTTAACCCGTCAGTCTAAATTTGCATTGTAAATCATTGAGAAACATTCAAAGTTTAGAAAAATGAAAAAGGTAGCACTAATCACAGGAGCAAGTTCAGGAATGGGAAAATCAACCGCTAACATATTGCACAGCAAGGGCTATACTGTTTATGGAGCAGCGAGACGTACCGATGAAATGAATGACCTGAAAGCAAAAGGAATGGGTGTAGTGGCACTTGATCTCACCAACGACGCTTCAATCGTTGAAGCTGTTAACACCGTTCTCAACAACGAAGGCCGGATAGATATTCTGGTAAACAACGCCGGATATGGTTCTTACGGCGCTGTTGAAGACGTCCCCCTTGACGAAGCCAGAAGGCAGTTTGAAGTAAATCTTTTTGGAATGGCCCGGTTGACGCAGTTGGTATTACCCGGTATGCGTGAGCAAAAATCGGGTAGAATTGTAAACATCTCTTCAATGGGTGGTAAAATTTATACGCCGTTGGGTGCCTGGTATCACGCCACGAAACACGCCGTAGAAGGATGGAGCGACTGTTTGCGTCTGGAGTTGAAGGCGTTTGGAATCGATGTGGTAATCGTTGAGCCGGGAGGCATCAAAACGCCCTGGGGCCAAATAGCAGCGGAAAATTTGAAGATTACCTCAGGCAGAGGTGCCTACGCTCACTTTGCCGACAAAGTAGCTGAGAGCACGATTAAAATGTACACCGGAAGCCAATTGACTGATGTGGATATACTTGGACAGACCATTGCCCGCGCTGCCACCGACAAGAAACCCAAAACCAGGTATGTAAAGGGTTATATGGCAAAACCAGCAATGGCCATCAGAAAATGGTTTGGCGACAAAGTGTACGACAAAATAGTAATGAGCCAGGTTAAGTAGACGAAAATTTGGGCAAGAAGATGAAACAGGACATTAAAAATATCAGGTCGATCGGCCAGTTGCATGAAATTTTCGGATTTGGAAAACCGACGCATCCGCTGATCAGTATCATCGATGTGTCAAAATGGAAAATTTCAGAACAGTTTGTCGGCGTAAAATACACCTCGGAATTGTATACGATTGGCCTGAAAGACAAAAGCTGTGGTTTGCATTACGGAAGAAATACCTACGATTTTGACGAAGGGGTATTGTTCTTCACAGCACCCGACCAGGTTCAGTCCGTATCGAAAACTCAGGAATTAAATGAAATACAGGGATGGATGTTATTCTTCCACCCCGATTTAATCCGCAATACCACATTGGGGAGAAGTATCGAGAATTACGGATTTTTCACTTATGAGGTACGCGAAGCCCTTCATTTGTCCGATGCTGAACAAAAGACGATCACCGATTGCAAAACCATGATACAAAATGAAATCCTCGAACGGATAGACAACCATAGCCAAACCGTTATTGCATCTTCCCTGGAACTACTATTGAATTTATCAAAACGTTATTATGAAAGACAATTCAATACCCGCTCCGCACAAAATTCTGATGTTGTGAGCCATTTTCATACGCTGCTCAATAGTTATTATAAACATGGAAAATTTGCGGAAACAGGAATACCTTCGGTTGAATATTTCTCTGACAAAATACATCTCTCGGGAAATTATTTGAGTGACCTGTTAAAGAAAGAAACCGGGTACGCAATAAAAGATCACGTCAATAATTTTGTCATCGAGAAAGCCAAGACGCTACTACTTAGCGAATCAGAAACGGTAAGTGGTATTGCCTATACGCTGGGATTTAATTATCCCCACTATTTCAATCGCTTATTTAAAAGCAAAACAGGATTAACACCGCAAGAATACAGAAAGCTGAATTGAGCTTGTTACCAATGCCCTTTGCGATACCTTCCGTTTAAATGCGTCAATTCTGTTTCACACACCGGATCAAATGAAACGGGTAATTCTCCATGACCTCTTCAACGCTGGCCAGGCCGTAACCACCGAATTCCTGCTGAATGGAAACCCCGTCGTAAAAGAACATTCTGACGCCGCCGAACTGCTCAAACCGGTCGGGCCCGACGGGTTTTCCTTGTCCATAGGTTACGGCCTCTTTGGTAATGGCAGTAAAAATCATCATACCGCCCTCATGGAGCTGCTCATAACAATCTGCAATCAGTTTCGCTCTTTCGTCCTCATTCAACAAATGAATCAGCGCGTGGGCGAAAATGCCGTCATATCGGTTTTCGTCAAACGGCATTTCCGTCACCGAGCCATGGTAGAGTTTCAGTGAATCACCGTATCGGGTTTTTGCAATGGCGATAGCTGTTTCGGAAATCTCTATCCCGGTCACTTCCATCCCCTCTTTAACAAATGGCTGAGCATTCCGACCATACCCGATACCAGGAATCAGAATCTTTTTATAGCCCGCCTCATGGAAAATTCCGGAGGCAATCAGGGCAGCATTTGCGGGATCCCAACCCCACATTTGGTTTTTACTTTTAAATGCTTCTTCCCAAAATTCACTCATATCCGGTTATGTTTCGTTCAAATTTTATGGTTTTCATGGCACGTCCAGGTCGTCAGCGTCATTTAACTCCTGGACGGTCATGGAACGCAACCCCGAAAGTCACAAGAAAATTCCTTGAAAAAAGATGTGAACTGATCCCTGCTGTACGCCACACATGCAGAAACAGGCGTCAAGATTCGGGAAAGCCTTTATTTTGAATAGCCAGCTAAAAACGAGTAAAGGCTACCATGGAATTTCGCCGGTCGCCGGGTTGGTTTCCTCACTGAAGAATTTGCCGGTTGGTCCATCCTGGCCGATAAGCGCATACTTGATGATCCGCTCCGCCGCCACGCTGACTTCGCCACCATTAAAGAAAGTAAAGTCCGTTGCGGTGAGGCCCGGGCAAACTGCATTTACCTTCACCTTTGTGTCTTTGAGTTCATAAGCCAGGTGAACGGTATACATATTCAAGGCCGCTTTGGAAGTGGCATACACGACGTATTTTGCAAAGTTGTAAGCGGGCCAGTCGGGATTTGATTGCAGGGCCAGGGACCCCACGCTCGTGCTGACGTTGACGATCCTTGGCTCCGGGGAAGTCATAAGCAGATCAAGAAAGGCGTTGGTGACGCTTGCCGTACCGATCACATTGGTGGAAAAGGCCGCCTGGTACTGGTCTGCGGTCGCGCTGGCTACGGTGTATGGGTGAGCACCTCCGTTGATGCCTGCATTGTTGATCAATACGTCCAGCCCCGCGCTTCTCCTGCCGATTTCATCCCGCGCGGCAGAAATGGATGCAAGGTCCGTTACATCCAGCCTGATGGCCTCAGCCTGGGTGAGGCCATCGGCTTTCAGCCTGCCGACTGCTTCGTTTCCGTTCGAGAGATCACGGCTTCCCAGGTATACATAAAACCCTTTCTTCAATAATTGCCTTGCTACTTCAAAACCTATGCCTTTGTTGGCTCCTGTGATTAATGCGGTCTTCATATTCCAAAAATTTTAGTTTGATACGGCAAAATTGCAGCATGGAAAAATGAAGACATTTAACATTTGGTAAAAAAGCAGTCAGCGGATCGTTCTGCGGATCCGGCTCAGCGACTGCTGCGTAACGCCCAGGTACGACGCGACGTAGGCAAGCGGAACACGGTTGACCAGCAGCGGATGGCGTTCCAGGAATTCCAGATACCTGGTGGTGGCATCCTGCGAGATCACCGGTGCTTTTCTTGATTTCTGATACAAACAAACCTGTACCATTTTATACTTGGCAATATCCCATCCCTCTACAAGTTCGGATAAGCTGTCCCAATCCAGCCTCGAAAACGTCAGCAGTTTGCAATCGGTGCAGGCTTGCAGGTATTCCGAAGAAACGAGGTTTGCCTCAAAATTGAGGTAGTCGGCCACCAGGCTATTTTCACTGATGAAGCAGCGTGTCACTTCCTCGCCCGTATGGGTATAGTAACAACCCCTCAGCACGCCTTCCACCACGAAACCGACTTGCCTCGGCACCTGCCCTGCCTTGGAAAAGTACTCGTCTTTCCGGAGTTCTGTCAACTGCGCCTTGCCGGTGATAAGCTCCAATTGACACGGCTTAAAATCGCCGAAAGTTAACAAGTAGTCTATAAGTTCTTTCATTATATTTTCATATCTCAATTCTTGTCAGGCCTGGCGAGGATTTAGCAATTCAAAAATTACCGGTGGCACAAAGCTGATGTTGCCGGAAGGCACCGCTGTAGGCTAACAAAAACACTTGTGTATGGTTCCCAAAAAATTCGTCAAAAACACCACATTCGTATTCAGTTTACAGAAAACCAGGTAATTCTACGCAGCAGTATACCATGATCGTGGTATTGAAAGCATAGTGCTGATGCCCCACCTTTATTGTGCCCGGAGGGCGATTTAAACATATACGCTTCGGGGTGTAATTATGACCAACGTCAGCACGCTCAGCCATTTTTAACTATACTAAACGCGCAATCTTATGAAACGGATTTTGCTATTGCTCCTTCTTTCATCCGGTCTGAAATTACCCTCCTGTTGGGGACAGTCTGTCTACAATGTTTATGCCGTTGAACTTTCCGGCATCCTCGTGTCTCCAGATGCATACACAAAACCGAATACGGCAACCATCCGATCGGGCCAGACTATTCAGTTGACGGGATTTTATGATCAGGGTACCGCGAAGTGGTATGGAGAGGGGCTTCCGCCCGAGGGATCCCCTTTTTTCAGTACGTACATTACGCCCGTCAATCCTGGAAGTTCGAATATAACGCTTACTTATACCGTTAATAACAACGCGACCAATGCCATAACGGTGACGGTTCTTCCCGAACAGGCCCCCTCCCATCCGACCGTTTCTGCAGCAGCGTATTGTACATTCAATCCGGTTCTTACAGCGACCGGATGCAGTGGTGAGGTAAAATGGTACCAAAGACAGGGAGACGGCGGTATGCAGCCCTATACAAGAGAATTGATACCGGGCGCTGTGGGAACAACTTATCAAACGTCATCAACCGGCTTTTTCACAGCCACTTGTACAGTAAACGGCACAGAAAGTTTTGGGAGCTTCCTTACCTCGGTAGGCGCCACAGGTGTTCAGCCATCCGTCGGTATCTTGCCGCCAGCCTCAGGCAATCAGGTGTGCATGTGGTCGAGTCAGACGCTCGTTGCTTCGGGTACGGGGCTGGATGCTGGAACGCTCACCTGGTATGAAAAGATAGGTACCGAGGCAGCCACGACCATTGGTTCGGAAACAACAAAAAACGTGCAGGTCACCAACCTCAGTACGCAATATTATGCACAATTAGCCGTGCCTGGATGTGCCGTAAAAACAAGTAGCACCCAGACATTCACGGTGAAACCGCCAACGACACTCGCTGCCAGCGGAGAAAGAACTTTTACGGTGCACACACAGCAGTATGATGGATTGACCGGGCTAAACGTCCTGGGGGACGATAATTGCCAGCTCATTGCCCGCTTTACACCCAATCAGAACTGGGACGGAGTAGATGTAACTACGGGCAAGCGAATTACCGTAAAGGTTGCGAAGGACAATTCTGTAAAGGTTCATAACAATCAGCCCTATGTGCAGCGTCATTATGATTTTGAACCTGAGAATCCCTCGGAAACCCAGAACGCGTGGTACCAGGTCGTTTTGTATTTCATCCAGGAAGAGTTCGACGCCTTCAATTTAGCCAGTACGGTTAAATTGCCTATAAATCCGGCAGATATCGAAAATTACGCATCCAATCTGAGGATCTGGCAGACGCATGGCACGCCAAACTCCCTTCCTACCGCTCCTGGCAATTACGGATCCATTGCCGAGGCGTGCGTCCCCTGTACCTCTGTCGCTTGGGACTCTGGACTATCGGTTTGGAAAGTTACTCACAATTCACGGCTAGGCTTCTCCGGGCAGTCGAGGTAGGTGACCTTATGCAGAAAACAAAACATACCATGGACCTGATCTGGCTGGCAATATCCTTGCTGGCCATTCTGGTGGCACTTATCGGAATATGGATGTTGTGAGAATGAGTGACCTGTATTTAATATTAACTTCTAAATAACTAATTTTAAGACTAACTCCTTTACCCGATGCACAAAATACTGGTTGTGGACGATCACCGGATTTTTACAGACGGAATCTCTTTCCTCCTCGGGCATACCACCGACCTGCGTGTTACAGGCGCTTTGCATCATGGCCGGGAAGTCATGCCGTTTCTGTCCGCCCATCCGGTAGATGTCCTCTTGCTGGACATTGATATGCCCGATGTATCGGGTTTCGAAATTGCCAAGTCGGTAAAACAGCAGTACCCCCAGATTAAAATACTGGCGCTTTCGATGATCGACGACATTATTTCTCTCGAAAAAATGTACCGTGCCGGTGCAGATGGATACTGTGTCAAAAGCAGCGGACGGGAGGAGGTTTTCCGGGCAATCCGAACGGTTCTCAACGGCGGCAGGTTCTGGCCTCCTGCATTCCTGCGGCTATTGTCCGGACAAACAGAAAAAATGTCGGAGTATCTGCTGACACCCCGGGAAACAGAAATCATCAAGATGATCTGCGAGGGCGTGACATCCGCGAAAATGGCGCAAAAACTACATTTGAGCATCAGAACTGTCGAAACGCACCGCAAAAACATTTACCGCAAACTTGATGTACATTCAAATGTCGAGCTGGCCAATTACGCTCGGAAAAGGCTCAACATCCAGACATAAAAGTTATGTTTCGCACCGTTCTGCTTTTTGTCTTCCTTCTGCGTACGCTTCATTCGAATGGACAGCATTCGGCGGTGGCAGCAACGGCATCTTTACCAGACCAATTCAGTTTTGAACATTTTTCGCAGGAAAACGGCCTCTCGCAGGGTACCGTATATGATATCGCCAGTTATGACGGCTACATGTGGTTTGGCACACAGGACGGCCTGAACCGGTTTGATGGACACAATTTCAAGACATACCGGGCAAGCCGGGGAAAGACATACAGCCTCAGTAACAGCTGGGTTCAGGCTTTGCTGGCAGACCGCAAAGGGCGGTTCTGGGTAGGCACCGTGGGTGGATTATGCCTGTATAATGCCGGCAACGAACGATTTCAACGGTTCGCAGAGGCCTTCGGGAACAAACATCTGCTTGATTCGGTCTCCGTTGAAAAGCTGGACGAAGACAAACATGGAAATGTTTGGGTGATGACCGATGAACGCGGACTTTTTCGCGTGGACTCCCGGACCGGCAGGACTCATTCGTATCTGAAAGAAAACAACAGGTTATATGATTTTTGTACGGCACCTGACGGGAAACTATGGGTGTCTACCTATGATTAGATTTATTACTATGAGCCAAAAACTGACACGCTCGTACCGATCGGCATCAAAAGAAAACTCACCAAATACCTTTCCGCAAAGTCGCGGATCCAATCCATTCTTATAGATACAAGGGGTAACATGTGGGTGGGGACCTACCAGGAGGGGGTATTTAGAATAGAAAAATCACCGACAGGTTACCGCATCTCACATTATGTCAAAGGAAACACCCGTTTCGACATTTCCAGTAACGAGATCCGCGACTTCATGGAAGACCGGGAGGGCAGGATATGGATGGGAACCAAGGGCGGGGGTATATCCCTTTTTAAGTATTCCAGCAGCACTTTCACCCATATACAAGGCACTGACGCGCGCAGAGATGGCCTCAGCGAGAATCATGTGATGGATTTGTTTCAGGATCAGCAGGGTATTATCTGGATCGGTCTCAGTTACAGCGGTATCGATAAGTATGACCCGGCGAGGAATATTTTCAGGACCATCCGAAAAGACCATGATATGTCGCAAAACGGGTCCATTTTTACGATTTACGGTAAACAGGATCAGCTATACTTGGGTACAACGGACAGGCTTATGGTGTATTCCACTACCAATCATCAATTCGAAAGTGACCTGGGTGGCCCCTCTTCGCGAAAGCATTTTGAAGTCTATAACATTTCCGAAGACTCGGACGGTAACCTGTGGATTGTTACGACCGATCAGGGATTATATCGTTACAACGAGAGGCAGGGCTTTGTTTCCTTCTCAAACAGCAAAGAAAATGACCGGCGCCAGTACTTCCTGTACGCAGTGAAGGCGCTGAGAAGCGCTCCCGAAACATGGATAGGAGGACACCGCGGATTGGAACGTTTTGATTTGCGGACGCTGAAATGGAAAGACTGGCAGGACATGCCACCCATGAAAGCAGTGGCGAATCGCCCGGTCCGTATGATTCATGAAGATTCCCGGCAAAATGTATGGCTTGGGACATTGGGTTATGGACTACTTCGCTACGATCCCGCAAGCCAGCAGCTGCTCACTTTCGACAAGAAAAACGGCCTGTTTTGCGAAAACATCCGCAGTATTCTGGAAGTAGGCACGGCTCTTTGGATCGGAACGGACTGCGGGCTGTTTCAGCTGGATCTGAAACAACTGAAAGTAATCCGCCAGTACACGGAAGCAACTCCCGCACCTTTTAATCTGCCCAACGATGTCGTCTATGGAATTCTGAACGATACAGAGGGCAATCTGTGGTTGAGCAGCAATAAAGGCCTGGCAAAATTTTCGCAACAAAGGGGCGTAGTCAAGACCTATGATGTCACGGATGGTTTGCAGAGCAATGAGTTTAACACCAACTGTATCTACAAACACGCAAATGGCACCATGTATTTTGGAGGAGTCAACGGCGTCTCCTATTTTAATCCCGGCGCCCTTCGGGCCAACACCTTCATTCCGCCGGTTAAAATGACCGGCATAACGATATCCGACAGTGTGTACCCGCCCCACCTCAAAGAAATTGTCCTGCCGCATCACCAAAACTTCATTGATTTCGAGTTTGTAGCGCTGAACTTTTCGAATGTAAAAAAGAACCAGTATCGTTACAAAATGCAGGGCATTGACCCCAAGTGGGTGCAGGCCGGCGACAGAAGAACAGCAAGTTATACCAATTTACCGCCTGGCAGCTATGTATTCAAGGTTATCGGCAGCAATAATGACGGAGTTTGGAACAACATCGGCACGACAGTAAACATCACGATCCTGCCACCCTGGTGGGCTACATGGTGGGCCCGGTCCTTGCTTATGCTGTTGCTCGCCAGCGGGATTTACGGCCTCTTCCGTTACCGCCTCGTTCAGCAGCCGCGTCAGCGTGAAGCAGAAATACGTGCCTCACTCATGGCCCAGGAAGCAGAGCGGAGCCGCTTTTCGAGGGAACTGCACGACGGAATCGGCGCCAATCTGTCACTCCTGAAAATGTACATCGCCGCGTTTGGGGATACAGATATTCCTTTAAGCGATTTGAAGGACCGGTCCGAGAAATTACTGGCCGGGTCGGTGGATGAAATCCGGCGGCTCATCCACGACATGCAACCGCGCAACCTCAAAGAATTGGGCTTGGTGAAGGCGGTTGAAGATATGGTGAGCCTGATTAACATGGGTAATGGCCTGTCTGTGTTTTTTACCTCATCGAACATGCCCGAAAAGCTCCCAGAACAACTGGAAATCAATCTCTTCCGGATTGTTCAGGAGCTTTTACAGAATGCGATAAAACATTCGGGCGCCCGGAACGTATGGCTGCAATTTCGCTTTGAGAACGAAACCCTCATCATCACATACAGGGACAACGGCATTGGATTTGACACTTCCGCCCCACCGGAGGGCAACGGGTTACTGAACATCCGCAACCGTGTGATGTTGCTGAAAGGTGAAATGACGAGCAAATCCGGACCGCAGGGCACTGAATTTCACCTCAGGGTAGCAGGATAAGCCGGAAAATTCGCGATGAACGGCGAATACACAGCGTACTTCGAAAACCTTCCAGATCAACCCTGGCAAGGGATGTCAGCCCTTTACCAGTAATTAAAATCATGATTTTATGTTATTGCACCGTGCCCGTATAATGTCGAACCGAACGACTGGCAAATTGGGTGGCCAGATGCAAAACATACGTAGAAATACGTATCAATTTACCGGGATATTGGTATTGATGAGCCCTTTCTTTTAGCTGACCTTTGGCTTAAGAATATGCATGAAGTCAATGAGGCGAGGACCCGGAGATACCTGTTAACGTATAAGGATAAAAGGCCGACGCGCCCTAACCACTGAAATCTAGTGGATGCCGGAGAAACAGAACCTGAGGAACCCTTCCATTCCACATCTGCCAGCGCTCCGGCAATCGCCGAGCAAGGCGACGCGAAAAAAGGTTTATACATAACAACAAAGACAACCATTCATGCGGGGCCTGCCCAGCCAGCCCACTCAGCAATAAGGTTTACCGATATAACCGAGAGTTAGTCACGCGGGTTACGCCCAGGCAGATAACTGTGACAGGGTTTGGATGAGACGGATAATTGATTAACCTGTGGTAATGAGAATATATAAAGCGCTGTGGGTATACGATCCAAAATCCCTAAAGTGGCAAGTTCTGCTCAATCAACTGCGCAGTCCTTATGGTTTGACTATCAATAATAACGATGAATTATTTCTCTCCGAATGGACCGGGACAAATGATTCCGTTATCAAAGTAACCGTAAAATAGAAAATTGAAGATACGGGGCAATGGCTGAGCGTACATCCTTTCTCCTGGAAAGGATGGCTCTCTCCTTTGCCAGGTATGGTAACAAGGGATCAGTTATCGGGCAGATAAAAACCGTAGTAAACAGCGAGGGGTTAATTGGTCAGTAAGTAAAAGGGATATTACTACTGCTGAATAAGCCACATTCTCTGAGATGTCCCCGACAAGCATCTGCCGCCCCTATTGTTATATTTCCAGACATAAAATATAACTAAACCACTATGGACTTAAAGTCCATAGGTTAAGAGAAAGAATGAAATTCTTTATTCAAGGATAATATTATCCCTATCAATATTTCGAGGCTTACTATGATGCTCCAAATATTCATTAACCATTTCATCTGTAACATTACCAGTACTCCAAGCGCCGTATCCAATAGCCCAGAAATGACGCCCTCAATATCGTTTTACCCAATTCTAGATACCCTTCCTGCAAACGACGGGAGGTACGACCTTTCAGACTTTTTACGAGATCGCTAAGGGCAAGAGATGGTTGATACTCAATGTGAATGTGATCCTTGCTCACAACACCTTTCAGGATACGAACATCCTGAGCATCACAGATTTGATTAACAAGCTCTCTGCAAGGTATTTGAATATCGCCAGTCAGAACTTTATACCTATACTTGGTAACCCACTCATTACGTACCGTCAACCAGGTAACAGTATGGCTGCTAATTCGTTGTTCCCTACTCATTCAATAAATTTAACAAAATGTGTAGCAACTGCAAGTCTTGCACTGAACGCGCATGGTTTTAACTAGCGACTGAGACCAATAAATACCGGGTTTGTCAGGCGCATCCCTATCATTCCCGTGGTGGGCAGTACCAGAAAAATACGATCTCTTCTATTCAGCTGGCGCGGCAGGCCAGCTGAATAGAAGAGACCATGACGGGAGCCACTTTGGTGGTCTTAATCCCGTTTGAAAATAACTTTTACCAGCAAGAAAAGGAGGAATACCGAAGCCGTAAGGAAGGTAATCTGCATCCCAAAAAATATCGAATGTGTCTTACTTACCGCTCCGGGAGCATTTTGCGCTGAAACAGTAAATAACGCGCCCATCAGTGAAGCTCCTGTAACCAGTCCGATATTCCGGGATAAATTTAAAATACCCGAAACGATGCCTCCCTGCTTGTCGCCAACGGCGGACATTACGGAAGTATTATTGGCTGCCTGAAACAACTGGTATCCAGGCGTGAGCAACAGAATACCTGAAATATAACCCTGCCATCCCCACGCCGCCGGAAGGAAAGCCAACACCAGCGTGCCAGCAAACAATAAAAGCAGGCTGATCTTTATAGTTAGCCTTGTGCCGGTTTTATCTACAATCCTTCCGGAAGGAATGCCGGTAAGTATAGAAACAAGTGGCCCGGCGGTCATGAGCAAGCCAACTGTTGCCTCTCTCAATCCCAGTCCGAAGGACAGGAAAAACGGACCAACGATCAGTGTAGTCATCATAATGCTGGAAATCAAGAAATTGCCAAACAGTGAGGACATCAGCGCTTTGTTGTTTGTCAGGCTGATATCCATCAGGGGATTTACGCTGCGCCGCTGAATGGCGAAAAATGCCCAGCCTGCAAACACGGAAAGCAACAGCAAAACCGGAGTATAAATGGTGAACCGTTTTTGGCTTATTGTCATGGAGAGGGCATAAGTTCCAACCGACACTGAAAGCAGTAAAAGGGCAGCGAAATTGATGGGCTGGTTTTTCCTGTCCGTCCGTCCTTCGGCCACAAGGAAACGCACACCCAGCATTAACGCCAGGACTCCGAG
Organism: Dyadobacter sp. CECT 9275; assembly: GCF_907164905.1. Lineage (NCBI taxonomy): Bacteria > Pseudomonadati > Bacteroidota > Cytophagia > Cytophagales > Spirosomataceae > Dyadobacter > Dyadobacter helix. The sequence goes on from NZ_CAJRAF010000004.1 coordinate 94,300, forward strand.
GAATGTCAGCAGAAAGAATATAGACCGCCAACTGAAATAGACCAGCAGCAACCCGCCCAGTGACGGGCCCATTGCGGTTCCCAGGGCAGACATCGTTCCTAAAAGTCCCATTGCCGCTCCTATTTTGACTTTGTCTTTACTATTTTTGACCATCGCCATACTTACTGTTGACAGGACAGCTGCACCCAGTCCCTGAAATCCGCGCAGCACGATAAGCACCCAGATATCCTGCGCAAAAGCTGACAGGAATGATGAGGTGGTATACATAACCATACCTGCAAGTAAAACCTCTCTATTGCCATACCGGTCTGCCAGTTTACCTGCAATGGTTACAAAAACAGTAATAGCCAGCAGGTAGGCAATCACCATCCATTGCACTGATTGAAAACTGGCCGAAAAATAACTTGTGAGTGACGGCAATGCGATATTGACAATACTGGTCCCGAGTGAGGCTAGCAGGACCGATAACGAAACTACGGACATCAGTCCTGTATGGTTAGCTTTCATATTCTGGTTCTGTTTTAAAGGTACATCCGTCCTTTTTAAAAACCTTACGAAAGCATTTAAGCCGATAATGTAGAAGGTACCGGCAAGTTCTGTGAGCATTCTTTTTTGTCTATCCTTCATACACTTTGTAAATATGAATACAAATGTATGCGCATGCCCTACCCTGGTTACAGGACAAAAATCAAATAGTGTTGGACTTATTTAAAGAGATTCCTGAAAATTTCCGGGGAATAGCCGGTATGCTTTTTGAAAAAGCGGATAAAATAGGAAACATCTTCATAACCCAGGTGCCAGGATATCTGGTTAACCTGGTTGGTGGTTGCCAAAAGATAACGTTTTGCTTCGAGTAGAATATAGTCGTCAATCACCTCTGAGCTGGTTTTACCCAGCATCTTTTTGGTAATGGTATTTAATTGATAGGCAGACAGGTTCATTCTTTCTGCATACCAAAGTACATGTTTGCGGTCCGAAACGTTTTCGGCCACCAGCTCCCGAAATTCTTCCAGACGTTCCAGCTGGTAGGAGGCTTTCTCGTCGGGGATAGCTTCAGGAACATACCTTTGCCTTAATAACTCTACAAAAAACAGCTGCAAATTTACCTGTATGGCATATTGATATTTATCTCTCTTTTCCTGATGTTCCAGCAATACGGCCTTCATGAATGACAGTATCCTTTCGGAACCTGCCGGATCAGGCAAATACTGATTTTGTCGGCTGATTTTTTTTAATATCTGTTGGGCAGTTGCGTCGTAATCTAAAAAAAAGTCGTCCGTAAACTGCAACAGATAACCTTTACAGTCCGATTGAAGCAATAGTTCGTGGACTTGTCCCGGACGCATGATATAAATGCTGCCGTCGGTAACAGGGTATGAAGTAAAATCAACAATATGGGTACCTGAACCCTTCTCCAGAATAAGAATGAAATAGAAACTGTGCCGATGAAGCTCCTGCTTCATATCGCTGCCAGACAGCAGTTCACTTAAATCCCAGACAACGTATTTTCCCGAAACATCGGGTTCTTTTATACTGGATTTAATATTTCTGACAGGGATCTTCTGCATTATAGTCGGGATAGCTTACACCTTGCAAATTTAGTTAAACCGGAACTGCTTCTTTAATAGCGTATTTAATTATTTAGATATGTTAAAAACCTTCATATGCAAGTCATCGCGTTGGACAATAGCAAAGGGTCAAACACGATCTGCATAAGTATATATCCGGTTATATTGATAATTTTGCCGCTGGAGCGTAGTACAAAATGAGTAAAAAGTGTATTGAGTACCGGTACTACTACCCAAAAATTAGCCGATGATAGCCCGACTACTCCTGTTACTACAATTCATCTCACTCATTTGCGCAGGCCAGGAAAATCTCTGGCAGCCGATCACCATATCCGAGGGGTTATCCCAGGGAATGGTGTATGACTTGCTCGAAGACAGGGAAGGTTTTATGTGGTTTGCGACAAAAGACGGACTGAATCGTTATGATGGTTACAATTTTAAGGTTTTCACACACGATCCTTACAGTGCGAACAGCATTTCCGGCAACATCTGTACCGCTCTTTTCCAGGATAGCAAGGGAAGAATCTGGATTGGTACGGAAAAGGACGGTGTCAACCTCTTTGATCCTAAAACCCAGCGATTCTATCATGCAGGTGTCAGCGACGAGGACCAGAAAAATGCGGGTAACTACGGTATCATATTCATCAAGGAAGCTAGCGATGGCAGCATTTGGCTGATATCCGATAAGCCAGGCAAAGTTTACAAAGTATCATCCCTGCCATCATTTCCCAGCCAGGCTGATTTCACGAGCCTGGTAAAGCCGGTATCGTCCGCACAGGAAGGTGTGCCTGACGGACGCTTCAGATACGACCATCATGCCATTGGTTATCTGTTTTCTGCCAATCTTTATCCGCCGGAGAAGCGACAGCCCCTGGCATCCGATATTTTTCAGGGGTTTTCGTCCTATATCATCATAGAAGATCGGGCCGGTCGTTTTTGGGGCGTTGGGCAGGATAGCATTGTTTGCTGGAAAAATAAGCATATCAAAACGATCTCCTTCCCCAAAGGTGGAATAAGTGCCGCCAACCAGTTTGCCGACGGTACCATCGCCATCTGCAACCAGGAATTTATCTGGCTGTTCAAACCGGATGAACTCCTGAAGCTCGATAGCCTCACGGTCCGCAATGCTTACCTCGCACTGCCTCGGGACATGCATTCGGTAAATCATGTTTTCAAGGATAGCCGGGGCAATTTATGGGCCTCTACCAAAGGATATGGTCTGCTGAAATTCAACCCGCGCGTGAAGCAGTTCAAGTCCTTTCTGCCGTCGAAGTCACCGGCTGCACTTTTTCAGGATTTGAAGGGGGATGTATATTTTCATGCCAATTACAATCCTGCCTATCAGATCTACAAACTTGATCAAGTCAACAATTCCTTTGAGCGTTTACCCTCATGGATCAGCGGTCCGACTGTTCGCCACCATGCCATTTGTCAGGATCGCCAGCGAAATATATGGATGATTATTTCCAGCGATACAAAATCAGAGACCTGGCTCGTCAGGTTATCGGAAGACCTGAAAATGATGAAGAAATACCTACTTCCCTTCGTAAATGAAAAGAATTTCACCCTGAAAATGCACGAAGACGAAAAAGGTTTGCTCTGGATGGGGCTCTCCAATGGCGCGCTTTTGAGATTCAACCCTGCATCGGAAACCTTTACTACCTATACCTATCGTTCGCTTCTGCCCGTAAGCGGGTCGGTGGTGGAAAATTTCTGTATGTATCAGGATGGAACAACGATGTGGATCGGTACACAGAAGGGGCTGATCCGCGCGGAAAAGTTTCAGAGCAAGCCTGTTTTTTCCATTTATAAAAATAGCGCCACCGACCGGCAAAGCCTGAGTAACGACTTTGTTTCGGCGATCATCAACGATCCCCTACAGCCTGCCAAATATCTATGGGTGGGTACCAAAGGTGGCGGGCTGGAACGACTTGATAAGAAGACTGGAAAATTTGAACACTTTACAGAAAGCCAGGGGTTACCCAACAAAGTGGTTTATGGTATTTTGCGGGGAGATGATAATAATCTGTGGCTGAGTACCAACCGTGGCCTTTCGTCCTTAAATCCTACAACGCTAATTTTTACGAATTTCAACAAATCCGACGGGCTACAGGATGACGAGTTCAACACCAACGCTTACTTCAAAGGCCCGGGTGGAGAACTCCTCTTCGGAGGGATCAAGGGTATCAACATTTTTCGTCCTTCCGCTATTGTCGGTAACACCAAGCCGCCTTTTACAAAATTAGTTGGCTTAAAAATCAACAACAAGGAAATCGAAACGGGAGACGAAAGCAAATTGCTGGCTCAGGCATTGGGATATGTGACAGAGCTGGATCTTTCGCACGATCAGAATCAGATTACGCTGGAATTTGCCGTGATGGATTTTACCAATCCGGTTAAGAACCGCTATCGTTATCAGCTCGAAGGGATCGATCAGGATTGGGTCGAAGCCGGTACCAGTCACTTCGCCAACTATGCGCAGCTTCCCGAAGGCAGGTATACTTTCCAGGTAATGGGCACTACCAACGGCCAGGTATGGAGCAAACCAACGGCACTAAACATTCGTATTTATCCTCCTTTTTACAAAACCTGGTGGGCCTATCTGGTATACTTCGTCGCGCTGGCTTGTTTATGGTACCGATGGCACCAGAGCCAGCTCAAACGGGTGCGCTTGCAGGAGCAGCTTTTATACAAAGACAAGGAGGCCTCGCGACTCGCCGAACTAGATACAATCAAAACGAACTTTTTCGCCAACATTTCGCACGAGTTCCGGACGCCACTGACGCTGCTGATGGGACCGCTTGCCCAGCTCCAAAAGAAAAATCCCGACGAAAAGCTGATCCCGACGATGCAGCGGAACCTGTTCCGCTTACAGACGCTCATCAATCAGTTGCTTGATTTGTCCAAACTGGAAGCAGGCAAAATGGAGCCCAAAATACAAGGTGCCGATCTTTCACGGTTTCTGACCTACCTCTGTGCCTCCTTCGAATCCATTGCCCAAAGCAAGCAAATTAATTTTGTGAGCATGGTTCGGCCATCCATCCAGTTAGCCTATTTCGATAGCGATAAGGTGGAAAAAATCGTAACCAACCTGTTGTCCAATGCTTTTAAATTTACGCCTGAGAACGAGCAGATCAGCGTAGACGTAAGCTACCAGTACCGGTTGGGCGATGGTTCGGTTTCCTCGTTTTACATCATCGTAAGTGATAACGGGATCGGTATTGACCCGGCACGGTTGCCACGGATATTCGACCGCTTCTACCAGGCTGACGAAGGCCAGCACCGTCACTACGAAGGAACGGGTATCGGTCTTGCGCTTGTCAAGGAGCTCGTTCATTCGCTGCGCGGTACGATTGACGTGCAAAGTACTCCTGGCAAGGGGAGCAGGTTTACGGTACATCTGCCTTGTGATCTTGCGAGCTGGGCCGACCATATCGTTACAGACGCCCCCCAAAGTACTTCCCTTCCGATGATGCAGGAAGCACATACCCCTCCAACAGAACAGCCTGCCCGGGAAAACAGCGACGAACTCCCTGTGCTGCTGATTGTAGAAGACAACCTCGATCTCCGGAAATTTGTACGGAGTATTTTTGAAGGAACCTATCGTATTGAAGAAGCACAGGATGGTGAGCAAGGCCTTGCAGTGGCCATCGCCCAGGTCCCTGATATGATCATCAGTGATTTGATGATGCCGCGCATGGATGGGCTGGAGCTTTGCAAGACCCTGAAAACCGATCTGCGAACGGATCACATCCCGGTTATTCTGCTCACGGCAAAAGCTACCCTCGAAAGCCGGCTGGAAGGCTTGAAACTCGGTGCCGACGACTACCTTGCCAAACCTTTTGACACGGATGAACTAATGATTCGGGTAGAAAATTTGCTGCGGCAGCGCCAGCTCCTGCAACAAAAGTACAGCCATGGCGCTCCTGCCGCTCCTGAGCAGGGTGAGACAATGGTAGACCCCTTTTTACAGAAGGCCAATAATGTCCTGGACGATAATCTTTCAGAAAGCGCATTTTCGATGGAGCGATTCGCCGCCGAAATGGGAATTACGACCGTTCAGCTAAGGCGAAAACTCAAGGCCCTGACCGGCCAGACGGGTATCGAATACCTACGAAATTACAGGCTCGAGAAAGCGGCGGTATTGCTTCGGAACCAGACAGGATCCGTTTCCGAAATCGCTTATCTGGTGGGCTTCGAAAGCCTGTCCTACTTCTCGAAAGTGTTTCAGGAAAAGTTTGGCAAAAAGCCTTCCGAGTGGGCGCCCTGATCCTTTTCAGCCCGGCATAGAAATATCCCGGCGTGGCCGAAAGACCTGGATACGCTGGTTACAAAACTGCCCCTGGGAATGGAAAAGTTGCTCATTTGTCCAAAATGAGCAAAAGAATGTCGTTTTAGGGTTAAAAAATTAATGACCGAAGGTTACAACTTTACCGACAGAAACAAACGACGTTATGAATGAAAAAGTACCTTTACTTACTGCTTGCCACTTTTACGGTTTCCACTGCGTCAGCTATTGACCGGACCTGGATAGGAACCACCTCAGATTGGGCAACAGCCTCCAACTGGTCGCCAAGTGGAATTCCGGATATCAACGATATACTGACGATTGAAAATCCCACCATTGACCCTGTCATATCCGACGGTATAGTCGCCTATGCATTTCGCGTTTTTCTGAAGTCGGGCGCTACCTTAACCATTGAAACCGGCGCCTCACTCACCGTAACAAATGCTGAACGAGTGACTTATTTTAACGGAATAGAAATAAGAGAATCCGAATTAATCAACAACGGTACCATCACCGTTCAGATGCCTGACGCCGCTGATGGGGGAGCTGTTGGCATCGTGTTCGAGGCAGGAACCATGACCAATTCGGGAATCGTTAACACAGACGGCGAGGACGGAATTCAGTTTTCAGATGCCAGCCAAATTACCAACCAGGCAACCGGGATTATTAATACTAATGGCACTTTTTCCGGAATGTATCAAAACAACGGCGTAACAAACATTTCCAACAGTGGTGTAATAAATATGTCAGCCACTTACCGCACACTTGATCTCTTGGAAGGCACATTGTCGAACAGTGGAATAGTTAAACTCAGCACGGGGCGCGGCTTAAATTTAGCTTTGGATGCCACGCTCAACAATCTTTCCTGTGGCAAAATAATCCTGGAAAATACGGAGAACAACAACCTGGAAAATACGGGTACGATCGTAAACGAGGGGCTTATCCAAGTCTCCCGGCTGGTGAATAATTCCGGAACTATCACCAACAATGGCGTATTTAAATACAACGAGCTGAGCACAACAGGAGGTGGAATGATTACTAACAATGGTATCATTATTGACGACAAAACGGATCCCATCGCTCAGGTCGGGACGTCCAATACTTTTTCTATAGAGGGTATATATACCGACGAAGACGCCACCACGTCGGCCGGGACATTTACGGCACCCGATACGTTTTCACCCTCCGACCTGGACCCGGGAGATGTTACACTTTACGCGAAGATTGCGACCGGCGACGATGCCTGCACGTACACCGTTCCCTTCGTGTACGAAATGGTAGCACTCCCTGTTACGCTGGTTCAGTTTTCGGGAAAAAGTACAGGGAACAATCAAAACACGCTTACCTGGCTTACAGCAGATGAACAGAACTTTAAGCATTTCGAAATTCAGCGCTCATCGGATGCACGCAGTTTTGAATCCATTGGCTCGGTAACCGCCACCTCTGCAACCGGCAGCGCCCTGAAGGCCTATCAGTTTGTGGACAGCCATACTGCCGGCATGAATTACTATCGTCTGAAAATGGTGGACCTGGATGGCAGCTATCAGTTTTCTAAAATCATTTCTGTACTTAATTCCGTTGAAAACAATGTTGTCGGCAGCTTCTATCCTAACCCATCGAGCGGAAAAGTGTTTGTCGATGTGTATGCCGATGCTGCCGAAACCTGGCAGATCCGGGTGTTGGATACCAATGGAAAAGTGATCGGTACCGAGAGTCGGAATTTACAGAAAGGCATGAATAAATTGGAGCTCCCCCCCCTTGCCGAAGGCATGAACATTGTGCAATTCCAAAACAGAAAATCAAGTATCTCCAGAAAGCTGATCCGTCAGTAGGTTTTGTAGGAATAACTGGATAAGATGTGTTTGTATGCGAGGCAAAACAGTGAATAGCCTCGCATACAAACGTTTCTTAATTACCCGATAAACCAAATGAAATCCCTAATTGCAGATACAAGCCTGCGCTATCAATTTTCCGTTGGGGGCTGGGCTTGTCTCCGATGGGGACCGTGATGATTGTCCAGCGCGTCTGGGAGGCGTCGTCAAACAGTTTATAGCTTTGTTTAAGGCTCCTCCCTATACCAAAATAAAGCTGCCAGGCATTGGCAAATTGGTATTCCAGCCGGGAGAGGCCAGTCCATTGGTTGATCTGGATAAACTCGTTTTCCCTGGCTGCGGCAGACAACCGGTAGCTGGCGGCTTCACCGTTCAGTTCCAGCCCGATACTTAATTTCCTGGTGAACCGGTACAATATTTTGGGCTTGACGGGAAACTGTCCGCTGATACTCCACTGCTCACTGGGGCGGTAATCCACATCGATAAAGGGTACCAACTGATTTCCAAAAAACTGCCTGGAATAAGCCAATCCCCAGCCGGTGCTCAGTTTTTCGGAATGCTTCAGCCGGTATCTGAACCCTGCACTGTACCGAAAATCCTTGCCGCTGATGTCCTTCACATCCGTAAACAAACCCGCCTGTACAAAAAGTGCCAGACTTCGCCGGGGCGTAACTTTGTAAAGCCAGGCGCCCTGACATGTAAATCCATACAAGGGGTTGGCATAATCGGCAGGTAAATTAAACAGGTTCACCTGTTTATATCCAAGTGTCGCCCCGGCGACAATCTTCTTCTTTTGGTAAAGGGGAATACGTAGCTTAACATCCAGCTGCGCGGTGTGAGCCGTAGTATCGTTATATTTCATCCCTGCCACTGCATAATGAACAGTGGCCAGATCCCGGTCCTGGGCCAGCACTGCGCTGGCCAAAAGCAGGAGCTGCAAGCAGTGAAACAGATTTTTCAGCATAGCCTTTCTCAGCAGATACGGTTGGTCATGGTTTGCTCATGGCATTATTTTTCCATCCACCATCTCAATAATCCGGTCGCAGTTAGCGGCGAATTCGTCATCGTGGGTAACGGCAATGATCGTTTGGCCCCTTTCCCTGGCCAACTCACGGAAGATATCGAATACTACTTTGGTATTCTTCGAATCCAGATTGCCAGTAGGTTCGTCTCCCATGATGATGGCCGGCTCATTGATGAGCGCTCTGGCAATGGCCACCCGCTGCTGTTGCCCGCCAGATATTTTTGAGGCCTTTTTGCTTTCATGCCCTTTAATATCCAGCATCGCCAGCAGTTCCATCGCCTTTGCTTCAATCTGCTCTTTCGACTTTTTGCCCAGTTTGAGCGCAGGCAGCATCACGTTGTCCAACACCGAGAACTCGGGCAGCAGATAATGAAACTGAAACACAAAACCAATGTGTTCGTTGCGGAACCGGGACAACTGGTTTTGACTAAGTCCTGTAACGATGGTACCATTGATCGTGATGCTTCCCTGGTAATCGGTATCCATGGTAGAGAGCAGGTACAAGAGTGTTGATTTGCCGGAGCCAGACTTGCCAACGATCGCGACAAACTCCCCTTTTGCCACGTCAAAACCCACTTCCTTCAAAACCTGGAAAGTTTCCGGTTCGTGAAAATATTTGCTGATGCCCCTTGCGGAAAGTGCTGCGTTCATTTGCTGTTGATTAGATAATTATCCTCTGAGTATTTCCACCGGGTCAACGGTGGATGCCTTACGGGCTGGCAGATAACCCGCTACAAACGTGACGATCAGCCCGAAGACCATGGCCAGGATATAATCGACTGGGAGGTATGAAATGGGCAGGGTATCAAAAGACGCGATTTTGAAAGGAATACGATCGACGATGGAGGCAATAATAAACCCAAATAGCAGGCCGATGAAACCACCCATCAGACCGATGATAACCGACTGCACCAAGAAAATTTGTATAATGTCTTTACCATCGAAACCCATTGCTTTCAAGATGGCTATTTCGCGCATTTTCTCACTAACTGTCATGTTCATGATGTTATAAATTCCAAAACCCGCCACGATCAGTATCGTGAGCGATACCGCAATGGCGATGATATCCCTCAGCGTATTGGCCGATTCAAGTTGCGCGTTACCCTCCTGCCAGGCCTCTGTTTTATATTCGATATCAGGACGAATGGCATCGGCAACTACTTTGGCATCGTTGTAATCGCGGATATTGGCTAGTACTTCCGTTGCATAACTTTTGTTTTTAGAGAGCAACTGCCTTGCGGTGCTGATCGAAATCAGCGCCCGGCTCTTGTCGACGCTGCCAGTACCAGTTTGTATCAGCCCTATGACTTTCAAGATTTTTGTAACGCCGTCGGACGTGGTCAATGTAATGTTATCCCCTATGGATGCACTGAGCTTGTCGGCCAGGCCCGTCCCCAGCACAACCGCATCCGACCGCTTTTCCAGCTCCGTCAGATTTCCTTCGGTCATGTATTGGGCGGTATTGAACATCCTGACCTCGTTGACAACATCGATCCCCGACAACGTGCCGCTCACTTTGGTGACCCCGTTCCGAAAAAAGACGTTCTGGTTCACCTGCCGGGTAATGGCCACTATCTGCTCGTTCCTTTCAAGCACCCGAACAACCTCGTCCGCGTTCCTGATCCCCTCAGTATAGCTGATATGCCTGGCGTTGCTCACGCTGCGCAGCGTATCGCCACTGTTGTTCAACGGAATGAGTATCGTAGGGTCCCCTCCTACTTCGTTGTACACCCTGATATGCGCCATGGTCGTGAAAGTGATATCCGTCTGCGCTCCGTTCACTCCATTCATAAAGCTGTTCATGAAAATGTACATCGAAATGCCAAAGGTGACGCTCAGCACCGCTACCACGAGCTGTCGTATTTTGGAGGTCAGGTGTACCCAGGATATTTTGGTATTTACGTTTGCCATCTTTTTGTTTTATAAAATCCAGCTTAATCCTGCAAACAAGCCATTGCTGTCGTGCGAAGGGTTTCTGTCTGCGCCTTTTGTATCACCATTGGAAATATGCAGATGCCGCGCTCCGAACAAGAGCTTTGCGCGCGGGCCCAGCCTTACGGAAGCGCCGATACCGTATTTGGTGGTGCCGTTCAGTGATGTGCCGGTCCGGTTATCCCTGCTGTTGGGCTGAGGGAACGGATCGGTGAAATACACAAGCCCGCCGCCCGATTCAAACCATAGTTGCCATGCAGGTTTGTTAACGGCATACAACCTGGCAAAAGGCCGGATAGCGAAGCCAATTGTACGGTTGTAGTCATCGAAAGGGCAGGTGGCGCTCAGCTCCGTACCCACCGAAAGCCACCTGCGCAGCATGAAATTAAGGCCGGTGTTGCTTTGTGCCACCTTCGTATGCGGGTATTTATAGCCGAATGTAACGCCGGTTTCGGTGTAGAGGCTAAATTTTTGCTGTAAGGTGCTGTCTCTTTTTGTCAGTACCAAAGCGACACCAGTAACCAAAGCGGGTAGTACAAAGCCCATACTGGTGTGCAGGCTCAGTGGTTTAAGTCCAAGCGGGTTCTCGTACCACCTGTCTCCCAAAGGATACTGTGCCCAGGCCGGGCCTGCTACCGCGCCGATGGCAAGTATTAAAAACACGGTTACCTTTATCGTTTTCATCGTGACACCAATCATTTTTTGTATGGACCATCTCAGCTGCCGGGTAATTCAGTACCCTGCTTTTTGTTTTGGTCTTTGGGTAAAAGTATGATATCCTTTTCGGTGAGGCCTGCTTTGACTTCCACCCAACTGCCCGCCTTCTGACCCGTCCTGACCGCCCGCTCGGTACCGTCCCGCAGTTGTACAAACTGGCCTCTTACCAGGGCCGACGACGGGATCACCAGCACCGGCCTGGCAGCTTCCTGGATGATATTGGCCTGCAGCTGGGTGCCCGACAGCAGCAGTGGCGGCGTACTTACAAACCCCGCTTCCACCGAATAAGACTGTGCCGTCTGGTCGAAAGCGGGTAATATCCTGGTGATGACCGCCGTGAAAGTAGTGTCAGGAAAGTTATTCATTTGCACTACTGCTTTTTGTCCCACGTGCACCCCGGCAATATCGTCCTCGGCAACAAAGAGTTTTATGATGTAACTGCCACTACCGATCCGGGCAATCACCTCCCCTTTCCGCACCAGTTCCCCTTTCTTTTTGAGTACATCCAATACCACACCCGGTTTATCCGTGCCGATGACGTAGTCGCTCAGCACCGCCTGCTGGGTTTTCACCTGCTGCAGACTTTTTTCGGCATTCAGGCGCAGTGCATCCTGTACCTGGCCATAATTCTTCTCCAACGCCAGCAGGTTGCCCTTTGAGGTTTTATATTGTAAGGCAGCCTTTTCGTATTCCAGCTGCGATGCCGAATTTTTGCTACGCAGCGCTGCATATCGCTCATAATTGAGCTGATCCTGGTCGAGCTGGGCCCTTGCAACGCCGAGCTGGGCGCGTAGCTCCGACAGCTGTGGTGCGCTGGGTGCGGCATTTTGCCTGGCATCGTTGTAAACGATCTTTGCCTCCTGCAATTGGTTATTGGCTACATCACTTTTGATCCTGACCAGGATTTGCCCGGCAGTCAGGTTATCTCCCTCGCGCATGTTCATTTCCAGGATCGTACCTTCTGCCGTAGCGGCAATTACGTATTCATCTTCCTGTTCCAGGTGACCACTGGCAAAAACAGCCTGCTGCAGGGTTTTCCGGACTGGATGGGTTTCCTCCTGCCCGCTGCATGCGCAGAGACACATCAGAAGTATCGCAGTAAATAATGTCGTGCTTTTTGCTTTCATTAATTATCATATTAAAGTTTTGTCCGCAGGTAACGCCTGTATCCGCTGATGCAATGGTTACTGAGGTTTTGCATGTACTGATTTTGGACAAGCAGCAGGTCCTGGAATTTATCGAGGCGTTCGTCCAGGCCAATGATGCCGCTTTTGTACCGATCACTAGTATACGCATCACTGCTTCTTTGAAGACGCAGGATATCTTCCTGCTGTTTTAAGTCTGCCAGACTCTGAAAGTATTGAATTTCAAGGTTTTCATCCTCCTCCCGGGTTACACGAACCTCGTTATCCAATAGCCTTTGCTGCTGATGGAGCTGTATTTGCGCCTGCGTGATTTTTTCCCTGGCCGACATACCATTGAAAACAGGGATACTGAGCTTGACACCCCAGAACTGCTGAGGCAGGTTGCTGGCGGCCGAGAGGTCAAACATTTTATCGCTTGCCCAGTTGCGGTTGAACTGATAGCCGATGGAGAGACTGGGATATAAAACCGCCTTGCTTTGGACCAGCTGGCGCTCGTTCAGTTGCAGCTGCGCCTGCTGAACCTGTACCTGGGGATGCGTGAGGTTTTCGCCTGCTTCTACTCCGCCAAAAGGCTGCGGCGCAGATAGCCCGCCTAAAAGGCTGACAGGCTCAGAGGTGTTCAGTTGAGACTGTAACTGGTTGTAGAGCTGAGCCAGGGACGACGTAAGGCTGCTTTCCTGCTGCATGGCCTGAATATGCTGAATTTTACTACGGTTCAGGTTTTCTTGGGTAAATATCCCGGCCTCATACTTGTCCTTTGCAATACGAAAAATGCTGTCCGATGCAGCAACATTGTCCCTGGCAATGCTTATGTACTTCTCGGTTAACAGAATGGAATAATAGGTTTGGGCAAGTTGGTTATATACCTGAAACCGTGCGTTGCGGGTATTAGCCTCACTCAGTTTTTGTGCAGCCCGGGAGGTTTTTACATCAAACCATTTCTGGAAATTGAGCACCTCCCAGCTAACCTGTATGCCCGTGCTGTACAGATATTGCCTGCCAAAGGTATACTCATTGAAAGTGCCCGCAGGTGCCGCCGGGTTGAACAGATTTGCCGGAACCAGTGTAGGTTGCAGGGTAATGTTGTCATTAAACCCGGCCGAAGCATTCACAGCCGGAAGCAAGGCCCCTTTGGCAGCCGCGTTTTTGGAGGCCGCCACCCGCTGCTGATCCCTCGCGTTTTGTATACTCACCGCATTTTGATCCGCATAGCTGAACACCTCTTCCAGTGAGCCAAACCTGATCTGAGCCCGGCTGTGGTAATAGCACGAAAAAATCAGAAATAGTGTAAGTATGGGTTTTATATTCATCATCGTCAATAAGCTGCTTGGCTTTACAGCTGCAAAATTGACGTGTGCGCAACGCCGCTGAAACTGTTCTCCCTCCAAAGCGGGCAAAGAACACAGTAAGGCGGGCAGGGAACGGACGCTATTGATTGTTTGTTTACCCAACGTTAGCCTGTATCATCATCAGCTAAAATTATTTGACCTCCCCCAAACTCCCTGCCCATGTTACGATGGTACCCCAACCACGGCGGGAGGGTTTACCAACAAACAACCTTTATTTGACGTCGTAATCGTGTTCAAAGTCCGCGTTATGCGCGTAGTCAAAGTTATGTTGTACATCATGATTATGTTGAAAGTCATACTGATGGGTATAATCAAGATTATGCTGTAAGTCAAATTGATGGGCATAGTCAAACTGATGCTGCACGTCGAATGAATGCTGGACGTCAAACTGGTGCTGTACATCAAACTGATGTTGTATGTCAAACTGGTGCGCTACATCAAACTGATGCTGCGCCCGGAGCCCGTATGGAGTTTGCATGGCATGCTGACAATTCATCCTATGCTGGCAAGCCATTTTGTGCTGGCAATCCATCCTATGTTGGCAATCTACTCTATGCGAGCATGCAACCTGGTGCTGACAATTAACAGTATGCGAACAGGTTACCTGATGCTGGCAATTCATTGTGTGCGAGCAAGTCACCTTATGCTGACAGCTCACCGTGTGTGAACACGCCACTTTATGATTACAGGCGGTCCTATGCGTACAGGCAATTCGTTCAACTGGCTTATTGGTCGGTTTCTGATCCGAACGGCTATCTGAGAACTTTGTTTTTGGAGCATAAGTTACCTGATAAGTTTCCGCTTCATCGTCCTCATCCACTGTCACTGTTTCAAACATTGAATCAGCCCCTTTGGTGTAAAATCTGTTACCGTCCTCCGTTTTTGCGTACTTAAACCCCGCAACAGAAAGCGAATTTTTGACCTTCAGGTATCTTTCTTTCGAATTGGTAACCAAATGTAAAAAAGAAACACCCTTAAAACTGCGTACTTTAATGGACAATACTTCACCGTCGGCTTTAAGCCTGAATTCCACAACGCCCTTATCTTCATAGCCTTCAAAACCTAAATTAAACATGTAAGTAGTCAATTTCTCCACATCAAAGGTGCATATCTTCTCCATATCCCGAATGCTAACAAAAGAGTCGGAATTGGACTGCGCAATAACACTTGATTGCACTATGTTAAGAAAAACAAGGGTAAAAAGTACTTTCATCACTTTTAATAAATATTAGAAACCGGAGCATTATGCAGGAATACAAGCAGTAATACTTTTCTCATGTGCTACCTATTTTTTTGAATTTACTGTTGCTAAACGTCTTTTCCTTTTCAAATTTTCAATGTCATCAAAATTAACAAAGATATCCCCAGAGATGTATTCCAAAATATCATCAGGCTTGTGTTTTCCGATTCCTACCTCGGTTTTTTTATCTGAATTGACGTACCACTGAACTCCTTCTTCTATGACGTCAGCCCGGTAACCGGAATTAAACAATGATCTGGCTATGCCATTTATTCGCCTTTGATTTTTCGTTTCGATAGTTAAGAATTGCGCATTTTTATTATCATGATCGACATGAATGAGGTACTCCTCCCCTCCTCCTACATATCTCTCGCCATCCAGATTATCATCTATAAAACCATTTGCTTCAAAATAGGCCATACGCTGCGTGTGGTCCATACAGACTAGTTTTTCTATCTCTTCAATGGTGTATGGGCCTGCGGTAGCTCCCAACGGGCGACTGCTCACCGCTTTCCTTAACCATGACATCGCATCTGCATCAGTTGGCTCATATCGTAAACTTGTTTCAAAATCCCTAACGGACAAATGGAATTCGTTCTTACGATAATAACAAATCCCCCGGTATTTGTAAGCAGTCGGATCCGTAGGTTTTATTTTTATCATGGCATTACAATCAATGATACCCAAGTCATATTTATCTAGTTTATGCGCATAGAGTTGAGTTCTGAATAAGTAAGCGTTATAAACCATCTCGTTGTCCTCTTCATAGAGTTTACTTTTATTTTGAATAGCATGGGTCAAATCTTGTAATGATAAGGTATATTCACCCAACTCTTTATGACATAAACCCCTCCACACATAAGCCGTGATAAATTTGTTATCCAACCTGATGGAAATATTTAGATCAGCCATAGCCCTTTTGTAGTCCTTTTTAGTCAAATAGGACAGACTCCGATGATTGTAATTTTTTGCATCACCAGGCTCTTTTAGGATCTTATCGTTCCAGAAATTTAATATGGTTTCGTCGTCGTCTTTCTGAGCAAAAGCTTTCGTGATTCCAATAAAAAAGATCAGACATAAAATAATTCCACTGATTTTCATTTATTTCAATATTTTTCTTATTTCTCTATTTATTTTTTGCTTATCGCAAGCTTTATTTTTTGTATTGATGATTAATGTTATGAAGATGTGGTGTGATTTTATGTTATAAGATTTTTAATTCTTTCAAATTCATTTCATAACCAATTCAAATAAATATCCTGCAACTTCTTCGGTAATGATCCTAATGGAATACCTCCCCTTTTGGTAGTGCGCTTCGGAGCCTGCCGGGTGTAAATAGGTATAACCCTGTGCCGCCAGGGAATTCTTGATTTTTAAGTATCTTTCCTCAGTAATGTTTTGAAAGGTAAGTTTCCGGTATCTGGAGGGTGAAAAGGTGATTAATATAAAATCATCTTCATTGTCGCGTATGAAATGCTCTTTATCCCTATCGAATATAAATTCGTTTTTTAAGAGATAGTCCGATAGTTCTGACTTTTCAAAGGTAATCAGTTTCTCCAGGTCGCGAACACTCACAAATTGATCGGCATAGTTGGATTGCCCAACAGCAGTCAGCGTGATGGTGACAGAAAGCAGGAGGGTTAAAAGTATAAATTTCATCGAGAAATATTTTGTTATTTCACTACACTGAATGAAGAACTTCATCGCAGGAGATTTTTGCTGGACGTGATTAGTCCAATTTAGTCCTATTTCAAATGTGCTGCTGAGCCCGACTGTTTAGTTTCATAGACTTCTTTCCCAACACCCATAATTTCTTTCCGAACTGCATGTCACATCTGGAGCGTAAAGAGCGCGCACAAATCCCTGTGGCTACGAGGATTCAGGTCTCATCATTTCAGATTCTTCACCATTGAAACCTAAAGAACGACTATCTGGCAAATACGATACCGAAAGGTTGCGTTGGAACAAACCCAGGCGGGGGCCGGTGAGAACGTAAAATACCCGTTGATTTAGTCAAATTTGCTTCTCGCTCTTGAAATACTGCCGTTCACTCCTTTGCCAGAACGCAGCGATGGGTGGTGTAGGTTATGCTTACAAGTGTAACCAATTTTCAAACTATTAATCGTTTTAAATCATGAGCATCTTACCAAATCCCGGAATTCTGAAGCAATGTATCTTCGCCGCCTTCGTGGCATTTTCTATTTCTGCCTGTAAGGACGATGACGACGATAAGACCGTAGAGCCGGTAAAAGCAGATATAACGGCCGTAGCCGCTGCCGATCCTCAGTTCTCTACACTTGTTGCGGCGCTTACCAAAGCCGAACTTGTGCCAACACTTCAGGGAGCCGGTCCTTTTACTGTCTTCGCACCAAACAATGCAGCCTTTACAAAGGCAGGCATCACTAGTCTTAACAACTTAAATAAGGATGCCCTGACACCCATTCTGAACTCGCACGTAGTAAGCGGTTCAGTCAAGGCTGCTGATGTGAAAAGCGGAACTGTGAAAACGGTGAACGCACAGAATGACATCTATTTGTCGAAAAATGCGGACGGTGTTTTTATCAATGGTAACATCAAAGTGATCGCAACGGACGTCTCCGCTTCAAATGGAATTGTGCACGTAATTGATAATGTGATCATCCCTCCTACCAAATCGCTGGTGGAGATTGCCCAGGCAGATACTAGTTTTTCAGAACTTGTTTCGCTCGTTCTGGCTGCAGATCCGGCCGTGGCTGCTGCACTTTCATCCGCTTCAAGCGGGCTGACGGTCTTTGCTCCAACCAATGCTGCGTTCAGAGAGTTGTATAAAACAACACCGAAGGCTACACTGCTAATGGCATCCAACCGTGCACTGCTGACCAACGTCCTGCTTTATCATGTGATCCCAAGCCGCGTTTTCTCTACTGATCTGCCGAATGTATCAGGCCCTGTGGCAACAGCGAATACGAGCGCGACACTAACCTTCGATCTTGCCGGCGGCGCAAAGGTCATTGGCAAAACCAGCGGAGCGTCCACCATTACTGCGGCAAATATCCTTGCTACAAATGGGGTGGTGCATGTGATCAATAAGGTTTTAATGCCTTAACTTTAACAATCCATAAAAAGATCGGTGACCTTAGCCGGTTGCCGATCTTTTTATGGAAGGTCCAAAATTGCTAAAAGACGATGTTTCATATCCGGTACCGGTTCGGCTTCATGCTTTTACTTGGCGCGTATTCGTTCGTGAATACGCTGCTCGTAGAAACCTTTGACTATTACCATGTGGGTGTAGACAACTGGATCATATTTCTTCTGTTTCTGGTTGTCACATCAGCTATCTGGGAAGGGAACCGAATCTGGGACGGATGGCTCGCCAGACAGGATATCACCCATTTTTGGTTGAGGATTTGTTACAATTTTGCCGGAAGTCTGGTCATTACCGCCACCTGTTCGTTACTGCTGGGTGTTTCGACGGCTTACTTCACTTTGCCGGGCGACTGGCACGGATGGATTCTTCCATTGAAGCTGTTTGCGATGTTTTGTTTTCGCATCAATCTGTTTTTGAATACCATACACATTATTTTCTTGTATATGCAAAAGCTCGAGCAAAGCCACCAGGAGCTGGAAACATATAAGAGGATCAGCAGCCAGGCGCAGCTGCAGTCCCTTAGAAATCAGGTAAACCCGCATTTCTTGTTTAATAATCTCAGTGTGCTCAGCGCATTAATCAGTCAGGATGCCAATGCATCGGTGGAGTTTGTAAGGCAATTTTCAAACGTGTACCGCTACATTCTGAGAAGCGACGAAAAAGAACTGACACACCTTGCCGAAGAAATCGAATTTATTCAGTCGTACCTTTACCTGCTAAAGACACGTTTTAATTCAGGTTTAAATGTCGCCATTGATGTTTCTGAAGGCTGTCTTTCAGCCTATATACTCCCGGTATCTCTTCAAATGCTCGTGGAAAATGCTGTCAAGCACAACATTATCTCGAAAAGCAAACCCCTGAATATCGAAATTTTTTGTCGTAATGACGAATCGATTACGGTGCGCAACAATCTGCAGAAAAGGGCTATCAATGACACGCAGTCTACTCAGTTAGGCCTGACCAACATTGTGAAGCGCTATGATTTTCTGGGACACCACGGGGTAAATATTGAACATGATGACAAGTATTTTTGTGTTACCATTCCGCTCATACGTCTTCAGTCGTAATACTGAAATACGTCAGGAATAGCTCTGAATATAAACCCTTTACAATGAAGATACTCATCCTGGAAGATGAATCGCTCTCTGCCCAGAGAGCTTCCCAACTATTAGCCGAATATGATCCGGAAATCGAGATTCTGGAAGTACTTGACTCGATCGAGGAGGCGGTAATCTGGCTGAACGAGCATCCGGAACCCGACCTGATGCTGCTTGATATCCATTTGGCTGACGGACTATGTTTTGATCTTTTTGAGCAGGTGTCCGTCAGGAGCCCGGTGATTTTTACAACCGCTTATGATCAATATGCCCTTCAGGCTTTCAAGATCAACAGCATTGACTATCTGCTCAAGCCACTGGATAAGAAAGAGCTCTGCCGTGCGATGGACAAATATCACAGCCTTCTGCAGGATCGGCGGATTCTCTCCGTAACCGACGTTGAGCAGCTTCGCTCCACGATGGAACAATTGACCAAAAAGTACAAGGGAAGGTTTTTGGTCAGGTATGCTGATGCCATATATTTCAAAAATGTAGAAGATGTGGCCTATTTCTATGCTGATGATAAAGTAGTCTTCATGGTTACTACGGACGGGAAAAAATACCTGATGGAAAGTAACCTTGAAAGCCTAGAGGAAGTACTGGACCCTGCCGTGTTTTTCAGAATCAACCGAAAAATTATTGCCCGTATTGAATCAATTCAGAAAATAAAGACCCTGCTCAGCTCACGTTTACAGGTTTTTTTATCACCAGCCTTTTCACAGGATGTTTATGTAAGCAAATACAAAAGCCAGGAATTCAAAAACTGGCTGGATAATTAAATCAGGACCTACGTTATGAAATTATTAGTACCATTTTTTCTATTTCTGCTGGTGATGATGGACTTGCCAGCACTCGGGCAAAAGATTAAAGAAGCAAAAATTCATCTGAACAATGGCTCCGTGATCCGTGGACGGCTGCTGAGATCGGCTCCAGACTACCAGCTGGAAACGTACGACCAGAGCGTATGGGTTTTCACGAAGGATCAGGTCGACACCGTTTACTTTACCCAACCCGTCAATCCCAATATCCGGTATAAAATGAAAGGATTTGTCCACTATACCGAACTCGGCCCGCTTGCCATGAGCAACAGGGCATCCAATGGTGTGACTACGTCGGCATTTTCTCTGCAGGTAACGAACGGGTACAAATTTAACCAATGGATATACACAGGGCTTGGGATCGGTGCTGACCTGTACGCTGTACAAACTTTTGTTCCCGTTGTGCTCAGCCTGAGAGGAGACCTTACCAGCAAGGGCTCAAAAATTCCTTTTTATTTTCTCGAAGGCGGATATGGCATCAATGCTACTTCAAACGATGTCGACAGTGTACGGTTTGGGGGCGGGGCTACTTTCTCCGCTGGTTTGGGACTTAAAATTCTGTTCAACGGCAACACTGGCTTTGTCATCGGTGCAGGATATCGGTACCAGAGATCATCGGTCAATCAGCTGGGGACTAAAAAGCTTGAAGATTTTAATCGTCTGACGTTGCGGGCGGGATTCTCGTTTTAAAGTCTCTGTTCCCGAATCATTATTCAGGCACCCGCGCGGGATGGTGGAAGGATCAGGCACCGTGCAACGGCCCGGTTAACAGGTCGGTCGGATCTGGCAGATACCGCCGTGATGTTTTTGTCAGTAGATTCACCGGGCATCCCCGTTTTAATATCAGACAGTAAATTACTGTTATGCGCCAGTCATTTGCCCGCCCGAAATCCGTCATACTGTAAATTTATGTCAAGTCCTGCCAATAGTATCCGCCGTGGTTTAACGAGTGAAGAGGTCTCGGCCTCGCGTAGCCAATACGGGGAGAACAGGTTCCAGGGTAAAAAGGAAAGCGGTTTTTGGGACGCGCTCAGGGAGTTGGTCAAAGAACCGATGCTCATCCTGCTGGTGAGTGCCTCAACCATCTATTTCTTGACAGGAGCTTATGCTGAGGGGTATTTTATGCTCGGCGCGATCGTCGTCGTTTCTGCCATTTCGCTCTACCAGGACACCAGGAGCCGCAATGCCCTGGCCGCGCTCAAATCGCTGACCCAGCCACATTCTAAGGTACTTCGCGACGGATCAGAAACCGAAATTCTGAGTGAGGAAATTGTAACCGGGGATTGGCTGGTCATTGAAGAGGGAAGCCGGATCCAGGCCGATGGCGCGGTCAGGGAAGCCCATGATTTTTTTGTCGATGAGTCGATCCTGACCGGGGAGTCGCTGGCTGTTGCGAAAAACGGATTTGACAGTCCCGTATTTCAGGGAACGCTGGTCACCTCAGGCCGGGCAATCATAGAGGCAACTGCTATCGGAAGTCGAACCAGGCTGGCTCAGATCGGAGCAAGCCTGGACGCCATCGAACAGGGAGATACACCCCTTCAAACCCAGATAAACAGTTTTGTTAAGAAGATGGCCATCCTGGGCGGCGCGGTGTTTGTGCTGGTATGGGCCATTAATTTTTTACGTACAAAAGTGGTACTGGGCAGTTTGCTGAAAGCGCTGACCCTGGCCATGAGTATTCTTCCAGAAGAAATCCCGGTAGCATTCACCACATTCATGGCCCTGGGTGCCTGGCGCTTGATGAACATGGGCATCATCGTGAAGCGTACCCAAACCATCGAAACCCTGGGAAGTGCCACGGTCATCTGTACCGACAAAACCGGTACGATCACAGAAAACAAGATGAAGCTGTCCGGTTTATACGTACATGTCCGGGATGAGGTGGTGGAGCCTTCCGCTGCTCTGAGTGAGGAGGCCTCTGCGCTGCTGGCCATGGCGATGTGGTCAAGCGAACCCGAACCTTTCGACCCGATGGAAGTGGCCCTGCATCAGGCATATCAGGACCTGGGAAGCGAAGACCGGCGGGCGGAATTTAAACTGACACATGAGTATCCCCTAGACGGGAAGCCGCCCATGATGACCCACGTTTTCGAAAATCCGCAGGGTGAACGGATCGTGGCCGCCAAAGGAGCACCGGAGGCGATTATGGCATGTTCTCGGCTTTCAGCAGATGAAAAGTCGCATGTGCTGACGGTGATCGATTCCCTCGCATCCCGGGGATACAGGGTATTGGGTGTAGGCCAGAGCGCGTATTCCGGCGCCGGATTTCCGCAAAGGCAACAGCAGATCCCTTTCACTTTCGTAGGACTTGTTGCTTTCAACGACCCCCCGAAAGCAAACATCCGCTCCGTGTTTCAGACCTTTGACGACGCCGGAATCCAGGTGAAGATCATTACCGGGGATAATGCCGCCACAACCCAGAATATCGCCAGGCAGATCGGGCTAAAACAAGCGGAGCATGTACTTCTGGGCGAGGAGCTTCTGGCGATGGATGAGCCCGAGCTGCGACAGAAGGTAATGCGTACCGGTATTTTTGCGAGGATGTTCCCGGAAGCAAAACTGCGTGTGGTAAACGCGCTGAAAGCGCAGGGGCAGATCGTGGCCATGACCGGTGACGGGGTCAACGACGGGCCGGCTCTGAAGGCCGCTCACATCGGAATCGCCATGGGCAGGAAAGGAACGGAAATCGCAAAACAGGCTGCATCGTTGATCCTGGTAGACGACGATTTATCAAGGATGGTGGATGCCGTGGCCATGGGTCGAAAAATATATGTATCGCTGAAAAACGCCATTCGTTACATTATCTCCATCCACATACCGATTATTTTGTGCGTTTTTATCCCCTTGGTGTTGGATTGGATATACCCAAATATCTTTACCCCCGTACATGTCATTTTCTTTGAGCTCATTATGGGGCCGACCTGCTCGATCATTTACGAAAACGAGCCTTTACAAAAAGACCTGTTGTCACAGTCTCCCAGGCCGGCCACATCCACTTTTTTCAACGCCAAAGAATTGTCGGGCAGCATTCTACAGGGCCTTGTGATCACATTGGGGATGCTTTTTCTGTATCAGTATGCGGTCAGAAACGGGTATAACCAAGAGCTAACCCGCTCGATGGTTTTTATCGGACTACTTTCTGCCAATGTCTGCCTCACGCTCGCCAACCGCTCGTTCACACAGCCGGTTTGGCAAACCATCCGCTATAAAAATTACCTGGTACCGTTGATCATCGGTGTCACGATAACGCTTGTCACACTGATCTATCTCATTGACCCGGTGGCCCGCTTTTTCGAACTCGCTCCAGTGAATATCCGGCAGTTGATGCTCAGCATCTCCACCGGTGCGCTGGTGACATGGTGGGGCGAACCGTTCAAAAAATCTTTGGGAAAGCGTTGAGGGGGCGTTGGCGGGAGGTCGTGGAAGGGAACAAAAGCCCTGTCTCCATCCACGGCGATCCAGCTAAAAGTTAAAACCAAAATGAAAGCCCGGTTCGCCGAAGATGAATTTCGGCCATCGTTTGTGTCCTCGCGAACGCCATCGTTTGTGTCCTCGCGAACGCCATCGTTTGTGTCCCCACAAACGTGAATTCCCCGCCTTTGTTTTTGTCTCCACAAACGAATTATTAACATTCGGTTTATCCATTTAGGCTCAGCCTGTATTGTCATAAAGTACTACTATTTGACATATACCGAGTCATAAGTCGTTTGTGAGCACGCAAACCCTGCCCGGGTCGTTTGTGAGGACACAAACTACGGCGGAGAGATAAGCATATCATTCCGGTTCAATTCAGGTCAAAACATCCGGTAACCTGCCTTGCCCCATTATTCATTGCTCTAAGAAGCAATGCAACGTTGTTATCGTAATTGTATCTTTCGAATGTCCAACTGAGATTAAAACATAGATGGGCGTTGACTATTCCTTACCGAAAATACATATTCGAATGAAAAAAAGTATTTGCCTTTCCGCGGTTACTATAATCAAAATTCTGTTACCACTGCTTTGCTTAGCGCAATCAAAAAATCCTGCACTAGATAGCATGGGAGCTAATATGGGCAGGCAGAATTGGGAAAGAGCAATTCATTGGGCGTTGAAGGCGGCAGAGGCCGATCCTTCAGAGAAATATTGGCGCTATTTGAATGCAGCAATCTTCGCTAGTCGCGATCACAATGCCGATTTGGCCATCAAGTATGCAGCATTGGTAGTCGACTCTGAAATAGCGACCAATGCCGGTTTCGGGAGCAGTTTTGATTGGCTACGCAAAGATAGTCGGTGGATACAACTGATGGACAGGGTGGCTCAACTCAAGGAAAAGGAGCGACAGAAGCGTATTCAGGAAAGTCTGCCTTTTCGAGACTACCAGCGCGAACTGCTTGGTCAAACCGAAGATCATCTGGGTTCTCTCGTTAATATTCCATCTGTTGAAGAGCTTTATAAAGCAATTCAGATTACAAGTCCGGTTCATAGCTATTCACATTCCGGGCGTTTCGGCTACTACTGGCTCACCCTGTCAGACTCGCTGGAATTTCCTTACTTAGTACAGCTACCGATTAACTTTGATGCACGTCGACGCTATCCCATGGTAGTCGTATTGCATGGGGCTGTCAGCCGACAAACCACATTACCCGACGTTGCCGACAGTACGCGGCATATAGCCTTCTTCGGCAGACCCTTTTTTGATCGCGCCTATCAATCTGGCATGATTGCAGTTTTCCCGTATAGCACCAACCGCTATAACTGGATGATGCCTGACGACGGTTTTGATCTGGTTCCTGACCTAGTTAGACAGGTCAAAAAAATGTATTCTATTGATGACCAACGGGTGTATCTGGCCGGCCATTCGAACGGCGCGACTGGTGCCTTCTCCTACCTTTTGAAACAACCAGGCCTGTTTGCCGGCTTTGCAGGTTTAAATAATCGACCACAAGTGCGGACTGGCGGGACTTTTTTGCTTAACGGGACCAATCGTTCTTTTTACAATGTGTCCACTGACAACGACTACTATTTTCCCATTGAGGGCCATAGAACTTTAACGAATTTGACCAAGCAGCTTAACATAGATTGGGTTAATCAAGAAGTTGTGGGGCATCGCAGTCATTCGTTCCTCGTTAATTCCCAGGATAGTACTGTTGTGAAAGTATATGAAGCTCTTTTTAACAATTTACTGGCTAAAAAACGAAATCCATTTCAACCTAGATTATATTGGGAGTGTGACAATGTGAGGCATGGACGTGTTGACTGGCTTGCAATAAACGAACTAGACACTCTGATCAAAACGGCATCATGGCATACTCATCAAAACTTCGCAGTTACCGGGTGGCGAGAAGTGATGAACCCAGAAATTATCCTTGACAGCACTTCTCAGGCATTTGTTTTTCCGCGTCGATCTGGCGCTGTGAAGGCCTACTACTCAAATAATCGTTTTGATTTAAAAACCTCCCGCGTAAAATCTGTCAGTATTTATTTATCGCCTGAAATGATTGATTTTAAGAAGCCCCTTGCAGTTGTTATAAATGGCATTTCGGTATTTAACGGTAATGTTTCAGCAGATCGCGAGTTTGTGATTGATGCATATCGTCAGGAGACGGATCATCAGGCCATTTGGATAAAGAGATTGCAATTCACGGTACCTAAGAAATA
Organism: Dyadobacter sp. CECT 9275; assembly: GCF_907164905.1. Lineage (NCBI taxonomy): Bacteria > Pseudomonadati > Bacteroidota > Cytophagia > Cytophagales > Spirosomataceae > Dyadobacter > Dyadobacter helix. The sequence continues at coordinate 120,080 of NZ_CAJRAF010000004.1, forward strand.
AAAGTCGGCCTCCGACTATAAATCTTATGAAGCGAATGAGGCAGCTAAACATTTTTCAAAGAGTAAGGCGGTGGGCCCACAAAAATCGTGATTTAGTCTAAACAAGAGGGTGTCTCAAAACCAAAATGAGGCACCCTCTTTCATTTATGTTATTAGCATTGGAAAACTGAGGTTTGAATTTATACAATCAAATCTCAGTCTCTTGAATTTGCAGATTAGGCTAAAAATGCCACGCTAAGCGGCCTTTTTTCTGATATTTTGTGCTATTGCCAGTAAGCCAAACTCAATTTCAACCTTTTGCTTGCCTCTGAGCATAAATCGTTTAAACCCATGATTGCTTTTAATACTAGCAAAAACGGGTTCAACATCAAAACATCTTTTCTTTCGCCTTTCAATTCCTTCCGGACTATTGAGCAGCTCGTGGGCTTTTTTCTTCTGTCGTTCTAATTCAACGTTCACCTGGATAACCCTGTTCCCTTTGGATTTGTGACATGCCCCGTTTAACGGACAGTTAGAGCAGTTCTGAGCCCGATACCTTCTTAGTGTTTGTTCAAACCCTGTGCTGGTTTTATTTTTGATATCACCGATGTAATGCATCTGCTGGCCCATTGGGCAGATGTAGCAATCCTTCTGCGGGTTATAAAAAAGCTTGTCTGCACTAAAAGGTCTTTTAGCTTGGTAATTCTTGTTTTGCTGTTTATCAAACATGCCATACTTCACATAGGCCGTTATTTCTTTGCTTTCAAGTAAGGTATAATTTTCTTGTGAGCCATAACCTGCATCTGCCGTAACAACTGCGGGTGTACTTTTGAAGCTCTCTTCATGTTGGGCAATGTGATCAGTTAATGTGGTCGTATCTGTTGGGTTTGGGTGTATGGTATAATTGACGATATATTGATTGGAACTGGATATCTGAATATTGTATGCAGGCTTTAATTGCCCGTTACGCATATGGTCTTCCTTCATTCTCATGAAAGTGGCATCAGTGTCTGTCTTGCTGTAGCTATTGCGATCTTCCAGAATAGCTTCCTGCATTTCGTACCTGGCAATGTTGGCAGGATAATGCTTGGTTATGTAATTCAGTTTATTCTTTGTCTTTTTGTCAATATCTTTCTTTTTGCCAAGCACTTCATTGAGCTTGTCTACGGTAGACTGTACTTTTTCTGTGTCAATGGTGGTGAAGTCTGGTGGATCAGGAAGCTCATCCTCTTTTGCGGCAACACTTTGGGCATATTCCCAGATGTGCTTCAATTGCTGTTTCATCTTCTCCTTATTGGTCGCAATCGCTTTTCGCCAAACAAAAGTATAGCGGTTAGCATTGGCTTCAATCTTGGTGCCGTCAATGAAAATCTCCTCAATGCTTAATAAACCTTCCTGCGCCAAAAGTAGGACCACCTCCTCAAAAACGCTCCTTAATGCCTCTTTTAAACGAACACCTCTAAAACGGTTGATTGTATTGTGGTCCGGATAGCTCATACCGCTTACCCACATAAAGTAGATGCTCTCTTTACAGGCAGCTTCAAGTTTTCGGCTGGAATATACATTACTTACATAACCGTAAACCAACACTTTAAGCAGCATCTGTGGATGATAGCTCGAAGCTCCTGTGGTTTTGTAAGCTGAATTTAGAGGGCCCAGGTTGACTTTGTTGATCACCTCGTTAACAATGCGGACCGGATGAGATTTTGGAACCAACTCCTCCAAACTGGGAGGCAATAGTATGATTTGCTGCTGGTTGTAAGGCTTAAAAGTAGGTTGTTTTCCTGCCATTAGTCATAATTATTTATATCTAAAGATATAAAAATCAAGCAAATAGGCAAAAGAAATTAATCGAATTTTAGAACTATATTCCAAAATATATTAACATAAAATGCACGAAAAGAGGATGCCCTTTTGAGACACCCTCTTTTATCGATCATTGATGGACGTACTAAACAAGCAGATCCGCAAATCTTTCATTTTAAACAAGGAATTATGACAGAAAATAAAACACTATGAACTGCAATTCAATAGTTTGAAAACCAGACTGAAAGCCTGGCAACCCTCAGTCCTCAATAATGAAGTTACCATGGTTATTATCATTTGGATTTCTATGGTACCCTAAGTATCCGTTAACCATTTCATCAGTAATATTTCCTGTGCCGCGCGGCGGACCGCTCCAGCAACCAAATCCAATTGCCCAAAAATGACGACCCCAGTAATGCTTCTTCAATTCTGGAAATTCTATCTGTAAACGCCCCTTTAATATTTTCACCAAAGTACTCACATCCTGAGAGGGACGATATTCCACATGCATATGAACATGATCCTTAGACACAACACCTTTTAATATTTGAACGCCCTCTGCTTCGCAAATTTGTATCAGAAGGCTACGGCAACGAATCTTTAATCGCCCTGCAAAACAGCATAGCGATACTTGGTCGCTCAAACTATATGAACCGAAAGTGAGAAACTGGATGACCATTTACCCTTTGAAAATCCATGGCCCAAAGTAACAATTTTTAAAAGCTAAAGCGAAATGCAATAAATTGTATAGTTTTAACTATCCCTGAGACCAATAAATCACAGTCGAGGAGGGAAAATATCAACCCGCTGTTTTACATCGTCCAGTCTTTGTGATCTACAATCACACTTATTTAACGCTTCCCACAATCTTCCTTTTATGGTTTTGTTCCCAGCGGATCATTTCGTCCATAACTTCCTTAAGTGTCACCGTATAGGCAGTAGCGGAATATTAACGGTAACGGGCTTTGTATCGCAACTTTTCCACTGAACAGTTGGTTTATTTCACGCTCTTGTAATTCCTTGGACAATATCCTGATCGGAATTCCAGACTTCCTTGCCAGCGGGTCGAATCTCTTTGTGCCCTCGTTGACCATTCTACCTTGTCAGTGATTTCTACCGGATACCGAACGATCGCGGCTAATCATTGGGAAATAGTAATTGGCTGGGTGCGATCCCGAACTGTTTTTTAAAGGCGAAAGAAAAATGCGACAGGTTTTCGAAGCCCACTTCGTAGCATACGTCCAACGGCTTTTTTCTCTTTTCCGTCAGTTGGTAATGCGCCAGTTCCAGCCGCTTGTGTGTGAGCCAGCGTTGTGGCGTGGTGTTGAATGCTCTTTTAAAATCGCGCTTGAAGGTCGTCAGGCTCCTGCCGGTGAGGTAACCGAATTTTTCCACCGGCAGGTTGAACATGAAGTTCTTTTCCATGTAATCCACCAGGTTTATTTTGCCCGGCTCTTCAAAATTGGCAAGCACATCATCAATGTCCTTGTTGAGTGTTCTGAGAATGCTGATCGCCTCGGATATTTTAATGGAAGCAATATCCTCGGGTATATCTTCCATGTCAAAATACGGGATGAGTGAAGCCAGGCAGCTTTCCAGCAACGGGTGATTGCTGAAACTGTAAATTTTGGGTGATTGCAAGGGCTTGTGTTTTACCTGCTTATTGCTGTAAAAACGCCTGAGCGTTTCCACCGACAGGTGCATCACAACGGTTTTATGCGGCTGTCCGTCTTTCGGATAGTTGATGATGGTCGCCAGCTGATTTCTCGGGATCAGGAATATATCGCCTTTCTTAAAAAAGTACGTGGCATCTGCCTGTACAATCTTGGTTTCGCCGGAAAGGAACCATACCAGCATGTGGTGGTCGAACATCATGTCCGACTTGAAAAATTTGTCCTCGTAGCTGGACAGCTTGATGTCATCGGTGATGTACCGTGCCTTGTATTCCATCATCTTGTTTTTTAAAGAAATCAGCAAAGCAAAGATAGTGCATCGTTGACACTTTACTTTGTTGAAAAGACCACCTTTTGGGGACGGAAGGAGAACCGAAATGATCCTCCCCCCATTGCTGCTAAATCGATTGTCCGCCATCGACCAGAAAGTTTGCACCGGTTAAAAACGACGCCTCTTCACTCGCCAGGTAGTGCACCATACTGGCCACCTCTTCGGCTTTGCCCATTCTTCCCGCCGGAATGCTTTGTATCAGCTGATTTTCCAGTGCTTCGTCCAGCCCGATCTTGTTCATAATCTCGGTGGCCACCGGCCCGGGACTTACGGCATTTACGCGGATTTTACGGGGCGCCAGTTCCAGCGCCGCTATTTTTACGACCGCATTAATGGCCGATTTGCTCGCCGCATACACAGAAGCGCTTTGGGGCGAAATGGTGGCGGATGTAGAGGAGAGCATGACCACCGACGCTCCCTCGTTGAGTAAAGGGATAAAACGGCTCAGGGTAAAATAGGCCCCCTTGAAGTTGACGTTCATGATTTCGTCAAACTGGCTTTGTTCTGCGTCTTCAATTGTAGAGAATTTGGTAATACCTGCATTGACCATCAGGATATCGATTTTGCCAAATTCTTCTCCCACCTGGCGTACAAGGTGCTCAATATCCGCCAATTTACTTTGATCTGCCACCAGCCCCGTTACCCCGAGTTCTGCCGCTGCCTTTTCCACAGCGTCCTTTCTTCTCCCGGTGATGATTACGTTTGCCCCAGCTTCTTTCAGCTTTTTTGCGGTGGCATAACCGATTCCGCTGTTACCACCTGTGATGACAGCAACTTTATTATTTAGTTCTTTCATTGTCCTGCTGTCCGATGTTATAGGGTGAACCTGATTCCTGTCATTTCCTCTGTAAGGTCCCACAGCCTTTTTGCGCTGGCTTCATCCAGCGAATAAGGGTTTACGCCGTGGGGATTGGAAAGATCGGCAGATAATGGAGCGATGTCCGCATCCTCACAATACACACCGCCGATGTTGTTTAATAAGGGCGAAGTGGCGCACCACACTGTTGTGGCAGCACCTTGCGGCACCGTTTTCAATGCAGCGGCCACTTCGGGCAGCATGTTGCCATCTGCATCCAGAAAACCCATTTTCTGAAACAGTTCGAGTGGCGCCTCCCGGCCCAGTTCCGTTCCACCGATGGAACCCGGATGCACGGAATAGGCTCTTACGTTACTCCTGCGGGCGCGGTTGTCCAGTTCCATTGAAAAAAGGTTGACGGCTGTTTTGGACTGGCCGTAGCCCAGTAGTGTTTCATATTCCCTATGCAGGAAATTGGGGTCGTCGAAGTCAAACGGGGCAAAATGATGCCCGTGAGAAGACACATTGATCACCCTGGCACCGTTGGCGTTTTTGAGCGCAGGCCACAACCTTGCCGTAAGCTGGAACTGCGCCAGGTAATTGGTCGCCAGCTGCGACTCGATGCCGCGCTCGTCGCGGCGGAGCGGCACCCACATAATCCCGGCGTTGTTGATGAGGAAATGCAGCGGTCTGCCAGATGCCAGAAAACGGTCGGCACATGCATCGATGGAAGCAGGATTCATGAGATCCATCGGCATAATTTCTACATGCGGGATACCTTGCAGATTTTTGGTGGCCTTTTCCATATCCCTGGCCGGCACGATCACCGTGGCACCTGCCGCGGCAAGTGTCTTGGTTGTTTCCAGGCCGATGCCCGTATTGCCGCCGGTCACCATGGCGATCTTTCCTGACAGGTCGATACCCTTGATGACATCGCTGGTCGTTGATTTTGCGTGGAAGCCGGAGCCTGCTGGTTGTTGCAAAGCACCCTGATCATTGTTCTGTTCCATTTTTTAAGTTGTTTTGTTGGAACAAAGGTAGGGTAGCTCAACACGGGCGACTTTGTTCAAAAGTCCTAAGTTGGTTTGTTTAAAAGGCCGGCTCTTTGGATAATCTTCGATCAAGGCCGCTGATCGTGGAAGGCTGATTGCGGACCGAAGGAGAAGTGATAGGACTACTGGCCATAGCGTAATTTGCAGTGGTTCAATTGGTACGAAAAATTGGAGACGTCACACGAGTTGAATAGTCGAGAATGCATCACCCTGAGTTTATCGAAAAAATGGACCCGTGTGCCAAGGCAAGACATTATCCAAACGGTGCAATTGGGAGCATTCTTCTATAAAAGTGTTTAATAAACGAACAAGGATGCTTTGGTCGATTGAGAAACGAAAAGATTGAGTCTTCCTGACCAGCTTTTCCCGGATTTTCAAGTGTTATTCAATGACGACTTCCTTCCTGAATTGCGTTTAAAAAACCTGACTTCAAAAACCCTATATCCGAACCGATAGCCAGACAACTGAACCCGGCTTTTTTTAGCGGTAGCACATCGTCCGCATTTCGTACCAGAATGCCCGTTTGCTTTCCATAACGGCCTGCTGAGGCAGCAATACGGGTAAGTGCTTCCTGATATGGCATCGATAACTCCTCCGAGGCAGTACTGAGCGCCAGCTGAAGATCAGAAGGCCCGACAAATAATATATCCACGCCGTCAACTGCTGCAATTGCCTCGGAATTCATCACTCCTTCATAATCTTCGATCTGGGGAATGAATAGCGGGGAAACATGTTCGCGTGATGCCAGTGCGCTGGCCAGTCCGTAACCGAACACCCTCGCTGAACCCGAATATCCCCGCGTACCACCTGGCGGATACCGCATGGCCTTAATACATTGCTTAGCCTGTTCAGCGCAGCTTACGTGGGGAAGCATTATTCCAGAAGCACCCCAGTCCAGCACTCTGGCGATTACTGCAGGCTCAAAACTGCCCACACGGACAATAAGGTTCAGGTTGTGTCTCTTCGCGGACTGCAAACTGGCCAGCAATCCTGCGTCTGTAAGACATCCATGCTCCATATCCAGCAAAAGCCAGTCGAAACCGCACTCAGAAGCAAGCTCCGCCACTACGGGCGACCCACTAGAAAGCCAGGTACCGATCCCCAGACGGCGGTTCGGGTTATTATCATTCATAAATCTCTGATTTGTTTTTTATTCTCCAACCCTTTGCAGGCCAGCCAGATCCGTTGTTTTGTAAAATCCCTTAATGTGGCACCCGATGAACCCGTACCAATCAGAAAAAAATCTGATTCCTTTTCGAAGTAATCCGCGCCAACACGGATCACCGCCTTGACGATCATATTCCGAAGCAGATGCAGCCAGAACCTCGGCAAGAAATCTTCGGGCAAGGGGGCAACCGATTCGTATCCGTCCAAAGCAGCCCGTACAACTTCACCCGAATGAAAACAGGCCAGCAGGGAAAGGTCGTCGGTAGCGTCACCGCTGATGGTGTCGTCCCAGTCGATAAATGCCTTAATTTCCTCCGCTTCGCCCAGCATGTTCCATAACGCCAGATCTTTATGAACGAGACACCCCTGCGCTATATCCAGGTAATGCTGATGATCAAAAACCAGCTTTTGTATTTTGTCGGATTCGGCCTGGCTCAGGAATTTTCTCAAGACCAGAAAATCGAGATGCTTTTCCCAGTTTAATAAAAAATAGTCCCGATATGTTTTGTGCAGGCCCACCAGCGCATTTTCGGAACGCAATTTTTCAGGATCGAACGGCCCGAATCCGGAAGGTTGAACCGACTGCCACCGGGCCACATTTTCACCCACCGCACGCGCAATCAGGGTAATATTCAGTTTACCCAGCTTGAATAGCGCATTGAGATCTGGGTATTTCAGATATTCGAGGATCTGGTAGGCGAAAGGCACCTCTGCACGTGTGGCATCGACCTCGAGTACCGCCGGTACCGGGATCCCCAGGGCCCTGATTTCCCTAAGCACATGTGCTTCAATTTCCATAAAATCGTCTCCTTCGGGCCCGTTCTCCAATCGCACAAAAATGGCGACCCCTTCGGCACTGGCCAGAAAGGTTAAGTGATTTCCCTGCCCTGTGGCTGGCACGAGCTGCACAAGATCTATACCGAAATACCTGATCAGCCGTGGAAGCAGCAGCGCCTGCACTTCTTTCACATCCATGGCTTCATGTTGATCTTTCAGTGCAAAAAACGCAGAAGGACGATCACATTTCCAGTAGTATATATCCTGACGATTGGTCATGAGGGGTCGAGAAAACGCAGTAAGGTGAAACCGGAATTAAAGCTTCGAAAATGCGGCATAGGTTCGTTATGACACCGGTTTTGTAGAAACGTATGGTAGAGTGCAGTCATTTGTAGCCAAATTCTTTCAAAAGGCTCGCAACGGTTCCGAGCGAAGGCACAGCAGGGTTCTTGCCGGTGGGGTCGGCTTTGAAAAGCGAATCTTCAAACTCGTATAGCAGGATACCGCCGATCAGGTCATCCTTTTCAATTTCATTGAAAAACCCTGCATTCAACTCCTTGCCCTGCTGAATGTATGCATGCACCCATACTCTTTTGTTCTGGCGCTTTGCGTACTGCTTTATCTGGGCTCCAAGTGCAGTTCTGTAGTTATTGTGGTAATAATGTTTCAGCGTAACTTCATCAGCCAGATCGACCACTTTTTTCCAATCCAGCAGAATTTTTGGCATGGCCCAGAATCCAAGTTCATTAAAATCGTCGCTTAACACCGGTGCCTCGTGCGCATGGCGGAGGTGGACCTGAATCTTCTTTCCTTTTTGGTGAATAACCGCTGCCGCTTCTACCAGAAAGGAATAGAAATAATCACCTCTGATTTTCATGATTTTGAGCGGATCGGCTTTCTGTTTCAAAATATCAACTCCATACAGCTCCTTGTATTTTTTGACAATGGGCTCATTGTAGCCATATTGGGTATAGTCCGTAACCATACCAGAATGGTTTTGAAGTCGGATATCAACCCCGTCAAAGCCCATGTCGACGGCCCGTTTGACCTGATCGAGCCAGTAATTTCTCACCTCGGGATAGGCCTCGCAAAGTGTGCCTTTCATATGCGTGCGCTTGCCTCTTGCAATTCCGTACACCGGATTGTCCGTCCAGCCATCGCCCCAGAATCCTGCCCCATGCCATTCAAACTCAAAACCCCAGTCCGCAAAGGATTTCCTGGCTGCGTCGCCCATCACAGGCTGTTTTTCAAGACCCCATTCCCTTTCACCGTACGGTTTTTCTTTTTCCACTGCACTCATGGTTGCTCTCGCATGCAGACTTATTGTTACCGGAATTTCACCCGAGCTACTATATGCCTTGATCATCGAGTACGGAATGGTGTACAACTTTCCGGCCTTTTCCAGGGTAACGGCCATATAGGGATGTTCGCTTGTGATGTTCAGTCCTTTGATACGTACAACCAGGTGCCTTTTTGCCGAAGCTATCAAATTATCATTCGCATCAGATACGTTTCGCTGTTCGATTTTAGTTTGTACCTGAAAACCCTTGTCCAGCTTTTGATACTGACCGTTTTCCCGGCTCGTCCATACGCCGACTTCCGGAATTTGTACCTGATCGTCTTTAACCCCTTCATATTTAAAAAACTGGTCTGCCGCAGTTTTATTCGTAAAAGCATCCAGGCAAAACGCAATCTCGAGCTCTTTGACAGGCTCATTGAGTCGGGCCAGAACGGAGTCCGGAAGGGGTTTTCTCATTACCCGCAGCTCCGGTCTTTTTGACAACAAATTATCAAAATACACATGCTGTCCGCCGACTGTCTCAATTTGGGCAAGACTTAGGGGCGCTTTTGCGCCGTGCGGGATCGTACTTCCCGTACCGGACTCATATGGTTTGATAATGGCCCAGGCCTGCAGCCCAGCCTTTTTTGCTTCGTTGAGATAGACCCAGTTCGGATCGCCAAGCTTCAATATCGATTCGAGTGTACGGTTGCCAGTCTTTTTATCCAGGGGCACAGGTACAATGCCGGGATCGGAAAATGCGGGGTAGCCGGGATTACATAAAACCATATAGACCCTATCGAAGCCCAGCCTTTTAATTTCCTGAATCTCAGCGCGAACACTATCTACGTCGTGCATACGCCTGAGCTGGGGCTGAATGTCAATCACCGGTGCAATCGCCTTTCCTTTCCTGGTTAGCTTCAATACACTTTTCGCGGGAATGCGCTCATTCGCTTCATCCTTCATTGTATTGGAAATCAATAACAAAGACGAAATCGCCAGTGATAATAATGTAACTAATTTTTTATTATGTGTCATAAACCTGTTTGTTGTTCATTCCTGGTTAACCCCGTAAGCCGGTCAGTTTTACTCAAAATCCTTTGTTCTGTTTAAGTCTGGGATCAATATCAATTTCCCGCAATGGAATTGGCATGATCAGCTCATGATCCTGAACGGTATAGCTCAATCCAACATCTTTGAAATACTTGTTCAGTACCTCTTTGGCACGCTCCGTACGGACCAGATCAAACCAGCGGTGGCCCTCCAGCAGGAACTCGACCCGCCTTTCTCTTTCCATCGCCAGCGCAAAAGCTGCTTTTGACAAGCCTGCCAGCGCAGACAACCCTGCGCGAGCCCTTACCTGATTGATATAAACATAAGCTCCGTCCGTATTACCCGTTTCGTTCAGAGCCTCTGCGTACATGAGCAGAACATCGGCATAACGCAGAGACGTGAAATTGACACCGCCGTCTCCTACAAGGCCTGTGGTGAAATCTACGAATTTCAACCCGTGGATTTCTTTTTCATATTTCCCGGACACCAGGCGAACCGTATCTCCGATTGAAATTTTCCTTCTTGCATCACCCGGTTCATAGGCATTGGCCACCTGAGGCGTGGGAATGAGCCTTCCGGATCCCTGCATATTTCCCGGAAACATCCCAAGGTCAAATCGTGAGGGAGAGAATATGGTAGAAAATGAGTTGCCTTCTCCAACGTTTCCCGACAGGTATTTTATTTCAAAAATAGACTCGGGAAGGTCATCGTTATTGATTGTAAACAATTTGCGATAATCCGTACTAAGCGAATACAGCTTCATGTCCACCACTTCTTTCAAAACATCCCTGGCTTTGTCATATTGCTTTGTGGTCAGGTACACTTTACCCAGCAGCGTTTTGGCTGCTCCGGCAGAAGCGCGGGATTTGCTGGTATTGTTGATACCGGAAAGCAGAGTAGCCGCCTCAGCCAGGTCCTGAATGATCATATTGTAAACCTCACTAGTCGGTTTCCGGGACATATCAAAAGACATGATCTCATTGGGACTCCTGAATGCAACGGGCACAATGGGGAGCTCTCCGAATATCCTGACCAGATAAAAATAATTGTAAGCCCGAAGGAACAGCGACTCCCCTCTGTATTGCTTGTGCTGGGCGTCAGCGAGTTTTACTTCATCCAGCCTGGTCAGTAAGTTATTGGAATTGGAAATCGTGGAGAAGCAACTCGTCCAGATACTTCCCAGAATGGCGTTCGATGCAGACAGATTCAATTCGTCAAATTCCGCTTCGGCCTGTGTGGGAGACGACCATTCAATCCGGGCGTTATCTGTTGTCAACTCTCCGACATTGAGAAGCGGGCCATTGTGTATGGATTGAAGGTTGGCATAGTTACCCGTCAGGGCTGTTTCAAAATCTTTCGCCGTTTTATAAAATGCCTTCTCGTTGATCTGAAACTCAGGCTGAAGATCCAGAAAATCGGAACAGGAGGACAGCAAGCCGGCCATGAATATGGATAGGAAGTATTTTTTCATCGTTCTGTTTTTTGGCGGTTAAAAAGAAAACTTGATCCCTAGCGTGTAGGTACGTGGCAAGGGATAATTGAGATAATCGATTCCCGCATTGACAATGTTATCACCGGCAACACTGGATTCAGGATCATAGCCAGGATATTTGGTAAAAGTGAAGAGGTTGGCCGCGTTCAGGTATACGTTCAGATTGCTCAGGTGCAGACGGGAGGCCGCTTCTTTCGGCAGATCATAACTCAGGTTCACGTTCCTTATTCTTGCGAAAGAATTATCAAACAGATAGCGCGATACGGTACCTCCTGAACTGGTGGCATAACCATTTCTGACAGCCCTGGGTATGATACCGTTGCCAGGATTAGCTTCTGACCGCCAGCGCTGGTCTTCAATCTGAAGCGCGTTCTGAACTCCGCCTGACCCTAGCAAAGTGGTTTCCAGAAACGTATAGGCACCCTGTGAGCCTACGACCGCCACATTCAGGTTCAGGTTTCTCCAGGCGAAATTGTTGTCAAAACCCCAGGTGAAGTCGGGCCAGGGACTACCCATGATCTTCCGGTCGTTCTGGTTGATTACGCCATCACCATTCACATCCTCAAATTTAAGATCCCCCGCCTGGGTCTTCGGATGCTGCAGCGCGGCCCCGTCAAGCTCCTTACTGGTCATGAATACGCCCAAGGTATTGAGCAGATAGAAGCTGGAGACCGGTGAGCCCACTTGCGTGATCTGGTAAGCCGAATTGGCAATCCTGCCACCTTCCGTGGCAAGCCTGAGTACCTTATTTCTATTGGCACTCAACGTAATATTGCTGTTCCATTCAAATCTTTTGAATCTCAGGTTGATCGTCCTCAAACCAATCTCCATGCCTTTGTTCCGGATATCACCGATGTTCTGCGTGGAGCTGCTGAATCCCGACGCAGCAGGTAACTGCACAGCCAGCAGCAGGTCTGTTTTCAGATCACGGTAGACATCGAAGGTTAGCGCTATCCGGTCGGCAAATAAGCCCAGGTCAAGTCCCAGGTTCGTTTGTCGGGATTTTTCCCAAGTGAGATCGTCATTGGATAAGCTGCTTGGCACCAGACCGGGCTTCAATGCATTGTTCTCTACATACCTTGTCCCTGAAAGCAATCCGATGTGCGTGTAATTCCCGATCTGGTTGTTACCCGAAATTCCGTAACTGGCTCTTAGTTTCAGATTACTGATAAACTTGATGTTCTTCATGAAATTCTCTTCCGAGATGTTGTATCCGACTGAAACAGAAGGGAAAACACCCCATTTGTTATTACCCCCGAAACGTGAACTTCCGTCCCGCCGTACGGTGGCCGTAAACAAATACTTGCTTGCAAAAGAGTAATTCACACGCGCCATCATCGAAAGCAGCGACCACTCGCTGTTGAAGTGTGTTCCGGCATTCACGATACCGGCCGACAGGTACTCCACATACTCCGAAGGGAAATCCGATGCCCCGGCCGACAGACGCTCAACACTGTTTTTTTGCGCCGTAAAGCCTCCAACTGCGTTTACAAAATGTTTTCCCTGGAAAACCTTCGCGTAAGTAAGGGTATTTTCGTTGAGCCAGTCGAGCGATTCTGTTTTTGTCACACCTGCCGTTGCAGGATAATTCAGACTTGTGAAATTGGGCACCGCCGACGACCTCCACAACCTGATGGTGTTTGCTCCAAAATTGACACCGATCGAGCTTTTGAAAACCAAATCATCCGTAAGGGCTACCTCCAGAAAATTGTTGGTAAAAATATTCATCGTTTTACGCCTGTCCTGCGTGCCGTCGCTCACAGCCAGCACATTGGCCAGAAAACCCAGCCCATCGGTCACATCAGCCTGATTGAAATAATAATTTCCGTTCTGATCGTACACAGGTATGGTCGGGGACGCCGATAAAACATTGGTTAAAAGTCCACCCTGCCCGTAGTGCGATTCGGTGTTGGCGAATCTGCCGAAACCATACGATCCCGAGGTGGATGTTCCGATTTTCACCCGCTTCGTTACCTGTGCATCAACATTCACCCTTAGATTAAACCGGTTGTAATCAGAATTGATAATGATACCCTCCTGGGAAAAATATCCTCCTGAAATGAAAAACTTCGTCTTGTCGTTACCACCTGTCGATGACAGCTGTACGTTCCGCACAGGCGCCACCCGGAAGAGCACATCCTGCCAGTCTGTATCCGTTGTCAGTGATGCCGGATTTCTGAACTCAGGCCTTACCCGTGTAGCCGCTGAGCGCACTTCGTTGGGATCATTCACCGACCCACCTTCATAGGCGCGTGCGTTGTCACGTGCATCCACGAAGTACTCGGCATACTGGCGTGCGTTCAAAAGTTTGAGCTTATTAGCCACTTCCTGAAAACCATAGGAGGCATCGACACTGATCTGCGATTTGCTGCCTGAGCCTCTCTTGGTGGTAATGATAACGACCCCATTTGCTCCTCTCGAACCATAAATGGCTGTTGCAGAAGCATCTTTCAGCACTTCAATCGATTCAATATCAGAAGGATTGATAGAAGAAAGCGGATTCACACGGTTTGCTGTATTGCCCGCCATACCGGCCGAAGAAAAAGATGATCCGCCATAACTGCGCATATCCGAACCGCCACCGCCAGACCCGATCGCGAAACCATCAATCACGTACAATGGCTGCGTGCCACCGGTTATGGAGCTCACACCGCGGATCAGGATATTGACATTTCCACCCGGTGCGCCGGTCGTCTGACTGATCTGAACACCGGGAACCTTCCCCTGAAGCATCTGATCAAAACTTCCGGTGGACGGCTGCAAAAATTTATCGCTTGTAATCCTTACGATTGAGCCGGTCAGGTCCTTTTTACGCTGACTTCCGTATCCTACCACCACCACTTCGTCCAACGCATTCTGGCTGCCCTTTAACCGGATTTCAATGGTTTTTTGCCCGGATAATTCCACCGTCTGCGACTCATAGCCTACATAACTGAATACCAGTGCAGATCCAGAAACCGGGACCGGCAATTCAAAATCGCCGTTGACGTCAGTTGTGGTACCCGTTTGTGTATTCTTTAGCATCACACTTACACCCGGAAGTGCTGTTTCATTTCCTGCATCATACACCTTGCCTTTTAGCGGGGAGGTATTCTGCGCATAACAGCACACAGACTGCAGAATGACAAATAATGCGGTGACAAAACCGCTCTTGCAGCGGAATCTTATCAGCATTTTAAAAGGAGAAATAAGTGAGTTTTCTTTTGAGATCATGTCTTTTCCCGGTTTTGAGGTTGGCCTTTGTTTCAAAAAATGATTGTCTTCCAAGCGTTTTTCACGCGGGTCTTGCATCGTTTCCTGACCATTGATTTACTACCTTTTTGGTGTCTGCAAATCTCAGGCAAAGGCCAGGAAAATCCGTTCAATTAATTACCCACTGTGTATGGGAATTTATCATATCACTTTTTGGGGGATTTTTATAAGGTTACCTTTATGGTATATTAGCATTGCAATGCTTTGTCGCAGTAGTCATACAAGCACATGACCGGGAAGCATGGCGTTACAGCGCTTTTCAGATATAGCGTAATTATCTTACAAGTGTCAAAAATGGTTCAACTTTACGGATTGATATGAAGCCTCATTTTTACCTCGTTCCCAGAGACGTCCTCAGTTCGCACCTTTCGCGGCATCATACGCTACCCAATTTTGGCACGGTCTGGCATTACCATCCAGAACTGGAGCTGCATTATATCGTTCGGGGTGAAGGAGTGCGTTTTGTGGGCGACAACGTCAGCAATTTCAACTCAGGGGAACTGCTTCTGCTGGGCGAAAACCTGCCGCATATGTGGCGCTGCAATGAGCAGTACTTTCAAAGAGACCCTGAAATAACGGCGGAGGCAGTGGTGGTTCAGTTTCTGCCAGACTTTATGGGAAAGGACTTTTTAAAAATGTCGGAGTCAACGGCCATTCTTAACCTGTACGAAAAAGCCAAAGCTGGCTTGGTAATTACAGGACCTACAAAGGAAAAGATTATTAGGCTCATGCTACGTTCGGTAAAAGCAAAAGGACTCAGCCGGCTGGTGCTGATCCTGAACATGCTGGATATACTTTGTGAAAGCCCCGATCTGACCCGGATTGCGTCTACACCCAGCTTGCACCAATCCAGTAAAGAAGAGATGGACCGGCTCAACAAGGTTTATAATTATACCCTGGCCAATTACAAAAATGACTTAACCTTGGAAGAAATCGCTTCCGTGGCCAATTTAAGCGTCACCTCCTTTTGCCGGTATTTCAAACTGATGACAAAAAAAACATTTCACGATTTCCTGATCGAGATCCGTATCAGTCATGCACAAAGAATGTTGATCGAAGACCGGCTGGCGACAGCAGAAGCCATTTGTTTTGAATGCGGATTCAACAACCGTTCCATGTTCTTTTCACATTTTAAAAAGATAACAGGGATAACGCCCTTCGAATTCAAGCGAAAGTGTCATTCTGAATATGTATTCTGATTCACTGTTTGCGCAAAACTGATTGAGGTATTCTAGAAAAGCGGTACACTTTTCTAGACCACCTCAGTTTGTGTAACCTTAGTCTGTATCGTCCTGAAGTACTACTACTTGACATATGCCGAGTCACAAGGCTATGTTGCGATGGAACGATGTTGTCGTTTGTGAGGACTCTAACGACTGCCGGACAAATCCGGCAGTTAAGCTTGTCCATCATTTAGTTATAACAGCTCCAAAGTAGGTTTAGGTTACTACTCATTAGATGAGTAACCGTATTAGCGCATTCCTCCTGAGACAGCCAATTTTTCACCAGTGATCCAGCCCGCATTGTCCGATGCCAGGAAAGCAACTACTGGGGCTATTTCATTTGGTTTGCCGAATCTACCCATAGGTATAGCGGCAATCATGTCCTTTTCGATGGCACTGCCTGCCAGGCCCAGCGCCTTTGACCCCTCGGTATCAGTTGGACCCGGTGCCACCGTGTTGACGCGGATGTGGCGGTTCACCAATTCTCTAGATAAAGAAACGGTTAAGGCGTTCAAGGCCGCCTTCGATGACGTATAAATGCTGGTGTATGGCCCGGGATTCTGTCCGCCTACTGAACTGATATTGATAATGCTACCTCCTGTTGGGGGAAAATACTTCAAAGACTCCTTGATCGTCAGCATGGGACCTAATACATTGACCCGATACTGTTCCAGAAAATCGCCCTCCGTAACGGCTTCGATAGGGCCGAATCGGGCGATGCCAGCGTTATTCACCAGCACATCCAGCTTGCCAAATCGCTCCTTCACCTGTTTTAATAAATCAATAATATCGGTATGCCGGGCCATATCGGCCTGAAGGGCAATGGCCTGTCCGCCTGTCTCCCGGATGGCGTCAACAACGCCATCTGCATCGCTTGCCGCCGAATGATAGGTAACAATGACAATTGCGCCACAGGCGGCAAGTTCCTTGGCTATGGCAGCGCCAATACCCTTTGAGCTGCCGGTAACGATGGCAATTTTCTGCGTCAAATCTATTTTCATGATATCTTTTTTTGACAAAACTAAATGAACGAACTTTACCCCGGATATGTGTTTCCCTTTAGAAAGTAGTTTCCTTTGAGAAACTAAGTTGCGCCAAACGGATGAAAAAGAAAGTATTTATTGATCAAAAACCCCTACACTGTCCAAGTCAGCTCCGGGCTATCCATGATACGATGGATATTTTAAGCGGCAAATGGAAAATCACGATCATTGGGTGCCTGAGCTTTGGCGACAAACGGTTCATGGACTTAATGCGGGAAGTAAAAGGGATTGGCTCCAAAATGCTCTCCAAGGAGTTACATGAGCTGGAGATCAACGGTTTGATCAGTCGCACGGTGCAGCCAACCAAACCGGTCACGGTGGAATACGCGCTTACCGCTTATGGTAAGACCCTGAGGCCTATTCTGTGGGAAATGGCTGATTGGGGGCAACATCACAGGGTAAAAGTAAAAGCAACATTCAACGGAGAAGTTGACAATGGCTAAAACATAGCTGGCAAGTTTGCGACAAACCGGTGCCATACTCTTAGGGATCGTCGTGGAAGGGAACAAAAGCCCTGTCTCCATCCACGGCGATCCAGCTAAAAGTTAAAACCAAAATGAAAGCCCGGTTCGCCGAAGATGAATTTCGGCCATTTGTCGTCCAGCTGCTTGAAGCCGTCGGGCAAGGTGGTGTGATAAGCGCGGTGGGTGATAGCAATGGATGGTTGGATAAAAAATCTGTCTTTAAAAAGTCTGATATGATACCCAAGGCGGTAGGTGTTGAACAGCTGAAATCCCTTGTCCAGTTGTTTGCCGTCGGTATTCACGAACCTTTGCCTAGTGGGCATTACATTCAGTTCGGCATACAGACCTCGCCACAAAAACCGCTGATAGGCCACCGACAGTCCATACTCACGCACGTAACCCGGAAATTTTTCCTCTGCCTTTCCGTACGATTTGTTAAAAATCGGATGAATGCCATTCGGCCAGGCATATTTCCAGGTTTTGGGTTCCAGTGTAATGACATCTTTTCCGGTAAGACGATATCCGACATTGAGCTGAAAAAAATCGGGCGGATTGGTGGTCGATAAATTGCCGAGCAGAAAAACAGTGCTGCCCACGAACCACCGTTTGAACGTGCTATCCTGGCTGGCATATTGGGCTTTGACATGCACCGCACCCATCATCGCCAGGACAAAACCAATGAATAAAATTCTCTTTTGCATCTCTTTTGATTTTAATGTTAACTGATGCAGCAAAAGTAGATTCGCGGGATCAAACAAATCGTTCACTTAAGTTAAGAAACGCTTCCCCGCGTTTTTTTGGAATGATGGACTTGGTGTTCCTGGATGAAGACGTAATACCGAAACAGCTCAGATTGGTTACTCAGGAGGTCGGAATTGCCAAGCATTTTACAGTCCGCTAAAAGTTGTACCCGAAATGAAGGCCGGGTTCGAGAGGAAAGTAGTTGGGCCATTTGTTTTCTACCGCTTTAAAGGATTCTGGCACGTTGAGCCTTACAGGCCAATAGCTTAACCCCATTGACGGTTCGAAAAAGAAACGGTTCTTGAACAATTTGAGCTGGTAACCCAAACGGAAAGTCAGATACAACGTATATCCATTCCCGATCTTTTTCTTATCCTCATTCACGTATTTTTCGAAAGCATTCAGCGCATGCACGGAGGTGTAAATGCCTTTCCACCAAAAACGCTGATAGGCCAGTGTGGGGGCGAGTATACGCGCGTGCCCGGGGTAATTCAGGCCCGGCGCATCAAATGAAGGTCCCCATGGAATACCGAGCGGCCAGGAATAGATGGATCTTTTGAATTCAAAGGAAATCACATTTTTGGGTGTGATCCTGTACCCCACGTGTAGTTGAATGAATTCGGGATTGTTGACCTTGGAGAAATTCCCGAACAGCAGGAGCGTACTCCCGACGAACCATCTTTTGTAGGTGCTGTCGGTAGCGGTTTGCTGCGCATGAAGTGGGAGCACGCCCGTCAACAGCAAGACAAGCCCAACGAATAAAATCCTCTTTTGCATCTCTGATCTTTTGAGTTAAATGATGCTCCAAAGATAGAATTGCAAAAAACCGAAAGTCGTTCACCTAAGTTAAGAAACGAAATCAGGCCTTATTTTTTTCCATGATTCTGGCCCTTAACCGGCTGAGTGACTGCGGTTGGATGCCCAGAAAACTCGCGAGCTGGTGTTGTGGCACTCGTTGAAGAAGGTCGGGGCGCGACTGCATCAGATTCAAATAGCGTTGTTCCGGTGAAGACGTTTTAAACTCATCAAAGTCCAGCTGTTTTTTAGCCAGTAGCTCCTCGGACAAGATCCGGCACATGATTTCAAACTTCGGGAATTTGCTGTTGACTTCTACCTCCATATCCGCATTTGAAATGGTAAGAATCGTGTCTTCCACGCAACTGATGTAATACTCCGACGGCATTTTGCTGATCACACAAGGCGGCGTCAAAACTTCCATTTCCGTATAAAAAGCAGTCGTTTTTTCTTCCCCGTCGATCACATAGTACGTCCGGATACATCCTTTCAGCACAAAATAACTGTCTTTCGATTGTTGCCCCTCTTTAAGCAAAATCGTCCCCTTTTTAACCGAATGAAACAAGTCCAAAGAAAGAATGGCATTTTCCTCGTCTTCGTTCAGAGAAATGTATTTGGAGATGAAGTCTAGTAGGATGTCTTGCATGTTTTTGTTGTGGGTTATTCTTTTATCTCTCCTTCGTTATCCAAATCAAGCTGTCCAATATTGTTTATTATAGCGGGGTCTATGTCAAAGGTTACCGGAATATTATGAGGCTTGCCTAATATATTAGTCCCATTATGAAATTCATTATTCCTGATTGTGACTTCACTCCTCGACCATCATTTTTCATTTGTAATGATTAACCTATTGCGACAATTTCTTTAGTTCTGCAAAATAAAGTGGACAACTAAACCAGTAATACTCCATCCTTTTATACTTTTCCGAATCAATCTTTAATTTAAAATTTTGTTTCAAAGTCTTCTCCACCAACTCTATGTCGTCGACTGAAAGTTTAGAATTTGCAGTGAGGTGAAAATTCATTTCCAATATATCACCGGAGGCTTTCATTTTAAACGTCATGTAAAGAGTGTCGGTTGGTATAGGGCGACTTGCTCCCTGGAAAGCTCGAAGAAGTAAAAGGTCGCGACGTTTGCGCTCCTCAACCCCGTTATCTATATAGGTAGATCCATAGTGCGACACTTCTGGCGGAACCTTTGGGAGACTATAGTCTAGTCTATTCCGACTATTTGAATAAAATTTTGGACTGTGAACGTCGTTTAAGTTTTTACTTACAATGTATTTCACGCCATTAGGAGTAATGAGAGTGTCTGTCACTTTCATTTGCCCATATGAACAATGCCCAACAATCAATAATATAAAAACAATAATTTTCATGATGTTAATTATTTAGGACAAGATGAAGAAGTGACAAGTTCAAAGAGTGCACCAGGCGCCAAACCGTAGTAGACATTTCCGCTATAACTGGTTTGGATACTAAAATCATCCAAATAATCAAAATATTGATTATTGTCTATAGTTGCCGGATACTTTGTACCATTCGCTGTCATATCAGCAACCCAGCCAAAATACTGCGGAGTAGAAACAGCAAAGGTATTTCCAGCTGGATTAGCAAATTCTGTCATGTCATTAAGTACTTTAGCCTCAAATTCAATATTAAGCCGACCGTTTGGAATATATTGATATGTTCCCCCCCGCGTAGTACGCATCTTGAAAGCGATGAAAGAGATCTTCTTGCACAACCTACGTTAAGAAACGAGATCAGGCCTTACTTTTTTCCATGATTCTTGCCCTTAACCGGCTGAGTGACTGCGGCTGGATACCTAGAAAACTCGCCAGTTGATGTTGCGGTACACGTTGGAGAAGGTCTGGCCGCGACTGCATCAGATTCAAATAGCGTTGTTCCGGCGAAGACGTTTTAAACTCATCGAAATCCAGCTGTTTTTTTGCCAATAGTTCCTCCGACAAGACCCGGCACATGATTTCAAACTTCGGGAATTTGCTGTTGACTTCTACCTCCATATCAGCATTTGAAATGGTGAGAATCGTGTCTTCCACACAACTGATGTAATACTCCGACGGCATTTTGCTGATCACACAGGGCGGCGTCAAAACTTCCATTTCCGTATAAAAAGCAGTTGTTTTTTCTTCCCCGTCGATGACATAGTACGTCCGGATACAACCATTCAGGACAAAATAACTGTCTTTCGATTGTTGCCCCTCTTTAAGCAAAATCGTCCCCTTTTTAACCGAATGAAACAAGTCTAGAGAAAGAATCGCGTTTTTCTCGTCTTCGTTCAGAGAAATGTATTTGGATATGAAGTCTAATAGGATGTCTTGCATGTTTTTGTTGTGCTTTTGGCTATGCGAATTGTCAACATTTACGCGTATTTTCTGACGCTTGGTGAGTGGCAAATTTCTCTACAAAATTTAGCCATAGAAAAAGACTTGGATTAACCTAGATGCCTGTGCACAGAACTAACTGCGATTTTCTGTAAACCGCTGTTATGGCTATTATTTACTCGCCAATTCGATTTGTTTAATTTTTTTTGCTCGTATATTAGCCTTGTTTACATGCAAACTATGGTCAAGCTTTCCAAGATACTCTGGTCCATCAGAATTTGGATAACAGGCATTCCAAAAATCTAGTGCAATTTTCATGGCTAACTTACTAAAATCACTTGCCTTGTCAATCCAATCCTGAGGCTTCATCCAAATTCTCTCTTTGAGAGGAGAATAATGCATCGCAGAATTTCTTAATTGCTCATAGTACTCAAAAAAAAATTTAAAGTCTTCCGGTATTTGTCCATTATCGGAAACGATAATTACACTTCTCTTGTCCTCGCGAATTATTGATTGAAATTTTTCATTTTTAGATTTCAATTGAAGAAATCTACCCTTTTTGAATCCATTTAATAGTTCCCTTTCTGCTTCATCAAGTTTGCCGGTATTTTTTATTAAATAGCTATGACCAACACTATTTACAAACGCCTCTACAAAAGCATAAAATGAAATTATAGAAAGTCTACTATGTGCGGCTACCTCAAATTTAATGTCAGTTATTTGATGATAAATCGCTTGTGTAAATTCATTTTTCCCTTTTTGTTGCTCAATGGTCTTTAATTTATTGCCATATTTAAATAACAGTTTGTGATAATATTTAGCTTTTACTAGGATGCTGAAGGCATCTTTTAATAAAAATTCTTCCTCGATAGACCCATTTCCTTTATGTGCTGCCAATCCAATTCGATAGTGATAAGGCGTGTCAGAATAAAAATGCAGTTCACGCAAATCCATTTGGGCGTCCAACCACCCAAACTCTAAACCATAAGAATAAACATCGTTGCCTGTTTTGAAAAATTCATTGAACTCTGAGGCAACCACTCTCAGTTCCCTTTTCAGTGGAAACCTGGTCATAAAAATTGAACTCATTTTATTAAATATCTTCCACAGTTCAGGTAATCTATTTTTGACTTCTTCTTCGCTCGAGTTCTTGATAAAATCATGAGTGGATGTTACAATTTCTTTAATTTGTCGAAATTTCGCCCCCGGAACAAACGACCCCATAATTTGAAGGTAGACCGCGTGGTCAATTAACTCATTTATATTGTTCTGCAAAGATATTTTTGTTTTGGACATTCAGAGTTGCTTAAATTTTAAGAAAAGTCCTAAATAATTCATGTGATACAGATTTTCATGACCACAATTTCGAAATCCATACAAGCGGACATAAACGACGGTTAGAAAAACCGATGTTTGCCGTTGCGTTGTTACTCCACTCCAAGTGTACTCCTTAGTCGATTTAGTAGATTTTCCGATAATTGAACATCGTTTATTGAAACAAATAGATCAGTTCCGTGAACCAAACTGTTACGAAGAGTTATTAGCTCCATTAAGTTATTTCTCAAATCTATGTCAATCTTTCCCTCACTAAATAATATAGAGACAAGTTTTGTCTTCGCGACTCGTTTTCTTCTAGCACTTTTATAATTATCTATGTCTGTAAATAAAAGTGTTGTTCCGTATTTTTCAAGTATATAGTCAATTTGATTGAAATTTTTAAGAAAATTTTCAAGACTTCCACTTTCATTAGCCTTATCCGTTGTTGTATTTTCCCTAAGCTTATTGCTTGCTATTTCAATACTGTTTGGATTTAATATTATAATGACAAATGAAATGATTGTAATGAGTGTCGTCAATATCGTAGAAACAGATATATTTATTAGAAGAGAAAGGGGCGCTAAAAGTTGATTAGTTTCTGCAACAATAACAAGGAAGCAAAGAGCGATTGAAATACCTGTCATTATACTTATTCCGGTGATTGAACCGAAATATTCAGACTTCAACAGTAAAATTACTTCTTCGAGTGTTTCATCTTTGTCAGCTTTTCTATCAAGTTCATTTCTTAGAAAAATATAACCCGTTATTATGAGTCCAAATATCGCAGCGATTACTTGTGATGCGGACGAAAAAAGGTACAGAATTTGATTTTCATTCAGAATAAATAATGGCTTAATAAGATAAATAACTATACCTGCGAAAGTAAGAGCTACCCAGATCAACAGATTTCGACCAGCATTCTTTGTTACTATCAACTTTTGAAATTCTTTTAGCATAAGGGTGATTGTCTGTCTGTAATATTACAGCGACGTCACATAAACGCAACGCTACTATATCTTCACAAGAATACAATTTTTACCCAACAATACAAACCCGATCACTAAAAGCACAGCCATCTAAAATTCAGACCATTAAAAACAAGTAAGCCCGTTAACAATGCTGAATACTCTCAACGTATCCTGCATTATTAACGGGCTTTTGTGCCGTAGTTTGTGAGGACACAAACTACGGCACAGGACACAAACGACGGCGAACAAACGAAGGCAACAAGGGCACAAACGAAGGCGGCGCAACGCAATGCCCGCTACCGCACTCTGGTCCACATCTGCGACTTGCTCATAAATCCAGCTTTGGCGGATAGTTCCAGGCTGTCGTTGGTTTTTAGGGTGAGGGTGCAGGGGTAGTTTTTTCCGTGTTTGGGCAGCCATACCTGGCCTGTGTATACGCCCTTGCCATAGGTGATGCCCGTGAGTTGCTTTTTGCCCACCAGGCTCTGGTCGGGTGCCTGGCGGATCAGGGCCTGGTAGCCACCGCCGTCTTTTACAAATTCAATCACACGGGTTTGGTCCTCGTTGGTCCATTTGCCCAGGATGGCGTCTGCGCTGGTTTGCGCATGCGCGCCGGTGGTTAGTTCCACTGCCACAAAGAGCAGCATCAGGGTGGATTTCATGCTTTTGATCATCGCTGTATTTTTTTTGTTTGTACAGCAATTTGACGCGCAAAAGTCAGGGCAGAAAGCTGCTCTTGCCCGAAGCGGGCAAATACCGGAGCGACACGGGCAGGTGCGCTATGGTGCGGTCAGCTGCGCGATTTTACCGGCCAGCACTTTCTTTTCCACAGCCGAGCGGGCCGACGTCAGGGCTTCGCGGTAATGGAACAGGGCCCGTTCGGGATGGACGGGGCTGTACAGATAGCCCATTAATCCGTGGTAATGGTTGTTGCCCGCCAGGTTGAGTTTTTCGGCCTCTGCAATGGCCCTGTCGAAGCCATGTACCTGGGCAACGGCAAAGGCGCGGTTGATCGCCGTGGCAGGCGAGTATTCAAGCACAACGAGCTGGTTGTAGAGTTGCAGGATATGTGGCCACTTTTCCACCCCGGAGGTGGTGTGCCAGTAGGCAATCCCGGCCTGCACATGGTAGGTGGATACCGCCTTCGTTTCAAAGGCCTTGAAGAGATAGTAATTTCCCTTTTCCATCAAAAACTGATCCCATAAGCTGCGGTCCTGGTCTTCATACAGGACCGCTTGCCCGGTATCGTCTGTACGGGCATCGAGGCGGGAACTTTGAAAACACATCAGCGCGAGTAGCGCACTGGCCTGATGCTTGCCGGTCAGTTTGCTTTCAGCCAAAAGCAGCGCCAGCCGCATCGCCTCCGAGCACAGGTCTTTGCGAATAAATGCGTCTTCATTCTGTGAAAAATAACCTTCGTTAAACAACAGGTAGAGTGTTTTCAAAACCATGTCGAAACGCTCGTGAAGGACGCTGTCCGGTAATTCTTGCAGTCGAAAATGACCCCGCCGCAGATGGTCCCGGCCACGTTGCAGGCGCTTTTTAATGGTCTCTTTGTTAGACAGAAAAGCATTCGCAATTTCCTCTACGCTAAAACCACACAGGATCTGCAAAGCCAGGCAGACCTGCACCTGGGGCGGGTTGGCAGGATCGCACACCGCAAATAGCATCGACAGCTGGCTGTCGGCAATGCGCTCTTCGGTGAATTCAAATGGTGGGGTATGAACGGTTTCTCCCCGACCTATCTCCGCCCTGATCTGGCTTTCGAAAAGCTGGTGGCGTTTCAGGTAGTCCTTTGCCTTGTTTTTCGCAACCATATACAGCCAGGCCGCAGGGCTGTCCGGAATGCCGTGCACCGGCCAGTGTTCGGTGGCTTTCAGGAAGGTTTCGCTGGCGATGTCTTCTGCCACCTCGATATGCTCGAACCCAAAATACCGGCTCAGTACAGCCGTCAGTTTCGCATACTCCTGCCGGAACAGGTGGGGGAGGAGCGTATCGACGGTGCTGTTGGCTGCCTGCATCATTTTTTCTTTTTGGCGCTGGCCTTTGCCCTCGGGTTAAAATCAAGGCATTGCTGCATCCAGAACGTAAATTCTTTTTCGCTGCGGACGCGGTCGGGGCTGATATAGCCATATCCTTTGTAGGCCCTGCCGCCGCTGACCATCGACCGAAAACCCTCTTGTTCGGCAAAGGTATCCTGCAGGGCGGGGTCAAAACGCACCATCATTTCATCACCGCTCACACAAACGCACATTTTCCCGTTGACCATAAAAGTGACGCCCTTGAACATTTCCTTTTCTTCAATGTCCAGTCCGGGCACATCGGCCAGATACGCGCGGATGCGGTCGGCCAGGTTCAGATCGTAAGCCATATATCCCTTTTTTTGTTGCTATAAAAACGCCAAAATGACGACAGGGAATGCCGTCATTTTGCGGTCCGTATTCCGTGAACAAGTTAGCTGTTATCCTCCGGAGTTACTACTTTCCTCACCTCCACATTTCCGCCGATTTTCAGGATAGGGCATGCTTTGGCCAGCACTACCGCCTCCTCGATGGTTTCGGTTTTTACGATGAGGTAGCCATTGATGAACTCCTTCACCTCGGTATAGGGGCCGTCGGTCACCACGTCGCCGGGTTTCACCGTTTTACCTTCCGACATCGACAAGCGGTTGCCTCTGTCGACCAGCTTACCTTGCGCGCCCATGTCACCCATCCAGCCCATCCACTCGGTCATTACCTGCTGCATTTGTTCGGGCGAGGGCTTAAAATCGTCGCTGATGCTGTTTCTGAAAATCAAAACAAATTCTTTCATTGTTGTATAGTTTTTTATGTTCGTAGCTATGACGACCGGTCGTGCCTGAGGGGGACAAACCCGACAAATTTTTTTTCATTCGCTCCTGCGCCCGGGCTGGCAGGCTGGTGTCGCCGCCCTGGCTTTCGAAATTGAACTTCATAGACATGATCAGCCAGCGGTCGCCCACCTCACACAAAGTGATGTCATAAGTACCGGCCACCAGCCAGCAATCGTCGCCGATCCAGTGCTGCGCCTCGCCCCGCATATGTACCATGGCCAGGTGGTCGCCCGGCTGTATGTCAAAACCGGATACTTCGTGCTGCGTGCGGTCGAACCCGGGCAGGAAGGCCTCCCAGGCGCTGGTGATTTCCCCGGGTGTAAGGTTTGTGGCCGGGTTGCCATTCATGGAGGAGTAGTCGAGCAGCACATGCGCATCCATGACCGCCCGCACCTGCTGCCAGTCGCGGGCATCGACACTGGCGAAAAGCGCTTTGATGGGTTGTATGATGGGGGCCGTCATCGTGTTATTTTTTCGGTTGCGGACAAATTTTTTGGTTTAAAAATCAGGATGGTTACGATGCCCCAAACAGTAATCAGCATGCCCATGTAGTTGACAATGTTCTGATCGGTAAAATCGGCCAGGAAAGCGATGTCGATGGTCGAATGAAAAATGGCGCAGACGAGCAGGCTGGCCCTGGAGCTGTTGTAAAGCCAGCTGAGCAGGATACTGCCGGTGAGCAGGCTGAATAGCCACCCGAAGGTGCCGCCGATGCCCATATCCATAAAACCGGGGCGGTACAGGAACAGCGGCCAGTGCCACAGCGCCCAGAACAGCGTAAGGATCACACTCGCCCACAACGCATTGTACCGCGCCTGCAAACGGGGCAGGGCAAAGCCACGCCAGCCCACCTCTTCGCCAAAACCGAAAAACAGCAGGTTGTAACACAGGAAGCTGATAAAGTTAAATTCGGGAAACTCTTTGGCGACAAACAACCCGGAGAGCTGCATGGGCTGGTGATTCAGTAGCTGGTTCAGCGCCGCGGCCATCACCGCGAGCAGAAAGGGGGCAAACAACGCAACAACGACATATAGCAGCGGCCTTACTTTGAACATTTGCCGTACGATGGTTTTGGTACCTTGTTCACCTTCAAACAGTCCGGTGCAGATCAATGCGGCAATCATGGGTCCGAGTCCGCCGATGCCATGGTGGAACGGCCATACAGGCAGGCCCCGGATGCCGATAGCGGGGCCGTACAGCGGCAGCCAGATGACCCAGCTGATCAGATAGGCCAGCGTAAAATAGACGACAAGGGATTTTGTGGGGGTAATTTTCTGTTGCATATTTTTCTTGGGTTGGGTCGATGCTGCGGCTCACAAGCCTTCGAGCCAATGCAGGAACTCGGTGGCTTTGGCCTTACTGACTACGATAATTTCAGGTGTATTCACGATCAGTTTGATGACGAGTTTGCGGGCAAAAAATTTCTCGGCATTACCGATCGCAGCCCGGTTGATCAGAAACTGGCGGTTGGCCCTCCAAAACAGGGCCGGGTCCAGCACCTTTTCCAGCTCTTCGAGCTTGGCCGAAAGGTGGTATTGCTGTCCGCTCAGGGTCGTGATGTTAACCAGGGTTTTGTCCAGGTAAAAAAAAGCGATGTCCTTTACCTGCACGGGTATGATCTTTTCTTTCTGGTACACCAGCAGAGCCGTTTTGTAGGACTGTCCCACCTGCCGGAGCAGTCCACTTAGTTTCTGGCCTTCCTGTTGTTTTTCAAAAACCGATTTGAGCGCATGAAACTTGTCGAGCGCCTTTTCGATCTTCGTACGGGTGACGGGTTTGAGCAGGTAACTTACCGCATGTGTATCAAAGGCTTCCATGAGGTACTCGTCAAAAGCGGTGCAGAAGATGACCGGACTACGGACCGTTACCTGGTTGAAGATTTCAAAACACAGCCCGTCGGCGAGCTGAATATCCGAAAAGATCAGGTCGGGCTGGGGGTTGGCTGCCAGCCAGGCCAGCGACTGCTCCACAGAATCGAGCGTGGCCAGTACGCGTATGTCGGCATCGATCTGCCGGATTGTGGAGGCGAGCTCCCTGGCGGCGCGCGCCTCATCTTCAATGATCAGTACGTCGGTCATGCAAGCGGTAGTTTGATGGTGAAGGTATCGGTGCCTTTTTCGATCCGGATTTCGCGGTTGAACAGCAGGCGGTAGCGCTGCATCACATTGTCGAGCCCGATTCCCGCGCCGGGCTGCACCGACGTTTTGGGTTGCAGGTTATTGACTACTTCCAGGAAACCCTGCCCGTCGGTTCTGATGTCGATACGCAGCCGCCTCGCGGCCGAGGCCACGTTGTGTCTGACCGCATTTTCCACCAGAAGTTGCAGTGTGAGCGGGGGGATCTTCGCGGAAAGGAAACGCGGATCAACAGCAATGTGTATGTCAATGGCCGCTTCCAGTCTCATTTTGATGATATACAGATACGAATCGATGAAATTAAGCTCCTGTTGCAGCGTCGCCGTATCGCTGTCCTTGTATTGCAACACATAACGGTATACGTTGGCCAGCTCGGACACATAGTCCTTCACCAGCTGTTCATCGGTCAGCGTGCTGAGGGTATTGAGTGTATTAAAAAGAAAGTGCGGGCTGAGCTGCTCTTTGAGCGAGGAAAGATTGGCGGCAAGCTGCGCCCGTTTCAGTTCCCCGATTTCGAGCAAGTGACGCTGCTTTTCGGCGAGAATATGGAGGTAGTAAGCGATGAAATAAAACAATCCGCTGATCACCACACTCCGCAGCAGTAAGATGTAGGGGCGCTTGCTTTCGGCTATTTCAGGCAGCAGCAGCGCGTTCGGGCTGATGGCGGAAAATATCGGGTCGAGCAAAAAGGCGATCCCGCTGACGCCTCCAATGGCCAGGATCGCCAGCAGCACCTGATTCACCTTCCAGCGCCGCGACCGCGCCAGGATCAGCTGATGGGCCATCCAGCAGCAGAGACAGAACGTAAAGTTGTAGGCGACACTGACACCGGCAAGTCGAAATTCAAAATGTTCCATACGGATCACCCTGGGCAGCGAAGCGATAAGCGCCACCCCCAGCGATACGATCAGTCCGGGAATCAGGTTTTGTTTTTTCACGGTGCAAAGGTAGTCAGGCCAACTTCGATCAAAACACCAACGAACTTCTCAGGCAGGCATAATACAATGAGAAGCGGGCAAATACCTGACTGGAATGTTTTGTCAGGTTCATTTTAATATCTGTCTGTACTCTTAAGTAAAACCTCAAATATTGGGTAAATCCACTCAGCATTAATAATTTGCCGCTCTTAAAAAATACATTTAACCATATTTCTCAATGTTTTAGCTTTCCGTCCATTAAAACTAATACTGATATATGGCACTTGCAATTGTAATTTCATTTTTCATCCTTGCCTGGTATGGCATAAGGGCTTACCAAGAAAATCCGCAACACCCTGATTGGCGTAAAGCGCTCATTACTACTCTTTTTTGGCCATTGTCTCTGATCATGCGGCGATACCGCTAAAAGGTCCTATTCTTTCCACCGGGTATTTGATCAGGCGAAAACAGGCTGACTTTCCCGCCATCGTTTGTGTCCTCTCCATAGCCGTCAACTTAAGACATAGGAAAAGAAATCGAAGTCAATTTTAGAACGTGGAGTCAAAAATTTCTCCACTTATTTATCAAAACTTATTTCAGATGAAAATCTTGAAGTTTTAGCCAGGGAATCGGGTTTTCAGAAACGAAAGTCGAAGATTTCACCTAAGTCATTTTTGGAAACTGCGTTTCTTTTGAGTATTAACAAAAGCCCATCCTTAACGGACTATTGTATTGATTTTCAGCTTAAAATCAACAAATCACTATCTAAGCAAGGGGTCGACAAGCGATTCAATGAGAACTTAAAGACGATGCTCAAAAAATTGGTTGAAGAAGGGCTTGCAAAACAAATCAGTCAGAAGGCCAACTTAAAAGGGGCAGGGAAGCACTTTACAGAGATACGTTTAATGGATAGTACAGAATTCAAATTGTCTAAAAACGTCGCTGATAAATTTCCCGGCTACGGCCCTGGTAGAGAGGCGATTGCACAAGTTCAATTTGAGTACGATATTTTGTCGGGCAAGATAACACAGATGCGTGTTGGATCAGCTTTAGACAGCGATGTAACGGAAGGTTTGAAAGAGATTGAAACAGTGCCAAAACGGTCTCTATTGATAAGAGATTTGGGTTATCTTTATCCTAAAACCTTTCTTGAACTGCAAGAAAGGAAGATTTATTATATCAGCAGAGCCAAGTCGCAATGGAATTTTTTATGTGAGAGAAGGGAAAAAGTATCAGCGAATAACCACTATAGATATAATTGAAAAGCTAAAAGCGCAAAAACAAAAGTATCTGGACATGGAGGTGTTTGTAGGAGAAAAATTCAAAGTGCCGATGCGACTTATAACTAAAAGAGCCAGTTCTCAGAGTCTTTGGACAAGGATTCTGCCAAGCATGAAAGCGCAACAATCTCAATGTCAGACATTTTTGGCTTGTTTGGGTAAAATTGAAAATTACCTTGCTCATTGATGTCGCCTTGAAAAACTGATTTGGCGGTAGTCAAAAGTTTTTTGAAATTAGCCCTTAGATTGTGCATTGTTAATATGGTTTGAAGCCCATAATAACTTACTGAAATTCAGAAAAAAATGCACATCTTTTCTTCCACAATTTCAACAGTACAACGAGTCATTACTATCTCAGCACCATCGGGTGGTTTACAGCCAGTGTCCGTCACGGGCTGTAGGAGGCCTTGTTTCTCTCCCATCAATGGTATACCTTAGCAAGGCACATACACGGTTTTACGTCAGGCGGGGTGAAGTGCAAACTTGGAGCTTGGTGCTTCGTATCAAGTTCAGTGCAGGTTGACAGTTTTGTGCTCCGAAACCCGCCCGAACGCAACGGCCGAAAACGTTATGCACAATTATAAACAACTACGCAAAATGAAATTAAAACTTATCACAACAGTAACAACCTTTTTATTCAGTTTGCCGATTTTTGCCCAGAACATTGATGTTCAAAAAATTGACAGTTTTGTCAGCCACATCGAAAACAGCAACAGAGGAATTGGAAGTGTTTCCATTTTCAAAGAAGGAAAAGAAGTTTACAACAGAAGTTTCGGACAATCAAAACTTGAAAATGTTCAATACAACGCTGAAACGAAATATCAAATTGGCTCAATAACCAAAATGATTACAGCAACTTTAATTTTTGAACTCATTGAAAATAGCAAGTTACGTTTGGACGATAAACTATCAAAGTTTTATCCTAATATTCCAAGTTCTGATAAAATTACAATCAAAAACTTATTAGAACACTCCAGCGGCTTAGGTGATTTTACGATGAAGAATGACAGCATATTTTGGCTAACCAAAAAAGTAAGCGAAAATGAAATTTTTGAAGAAATCATTGAACAAGGTGTCGCCTTTCAACCAAACGAAGGAATTGCCTATTCCAACTCGGGGTATTATGTATTAAGAAAAATTGTGGAGAAATTAAACAAGAAAGATTATGCCACAATCGTTGCAGAAAAAATTGCCAAACCTCTAAATCTTAAAAACTTCTCATCAATAACCCCAAAAACAAAAAATATATTTCTCTCTTATGGCTACAACGATAAATGGGAAAAAATTACAGACTTTGACTTTTCAAATGTTGTTGGGGTTGGAGATATTGTTTCTACAACAAAAGACCTAAACATCTTTTTGTATAATTTATTTCAACTCAAAATACTAAAAAAAGAGAGTGTCGAGCAAATGAAATCCGACTATACTCAAAAAGAAGCTTTTGGAAGAGGGTTTATGTTTATTTCTTTTTACGAAAATGTTTTTTATGGACACGGTGGAGACACCTACGGTACACATTCCTTAGTTTCTTACAACGACAAAGACAATTTAGGATTAGCTTTTGCTATTAACGGAGAACGCTTTCCACACAACGATTTTGCAATAGGAATTTTTAGTATCATTTACGGCAAAGATTATGAATTTCCAATTTTCAATACAATTAGCCTTAAATCAGAAGATTTAAACAAGTTTTTAGGAACATATTCGAGTCCAAATTTCCCTTTAAAAATATCAATTACAAAAGAGGGAAATACGCTGAAAGGACAAGGAACAGGACAACCTGCATTTATTTTAGAAGCCTTTGAAACAAACAAATTCAAATTTGACCAAGCAAGGTTACAACTTGAATTTCTTCCCGAAGAAAACAAAATGATACTAAATCAAGGCGGTATGAAAGTTGAAATGAATAAAGAATAACTGTGCATAACAGCCGTTTTGCAAAATCGGGGGTTTCTTGCTTCTATGAAAGTGAAGTGCTAAATTCAATTTTCGTGCATCTAATGAAATTGAGTGCTAAAAATCCCCGCCTTCGCAAGGCGGCAAACCGTCATCGGTCATTGTAGCGACACAGACACAATTAAACAGACAAAAAAATAAGTAAAAACTAAATTTTCAATTATGACAGAAACTAAAAAGAACCTGTTGTGCGGTTAACGAAGCAGCGCATGTTTGATTCGCCCAAGCGGCTTGTTCGCCAGTGAGTTGATTGCTTTCAAAATTGAAACGGATGCTCTTTTGGCTACAATTCTGGCAAATAGTCCATCTAATGTCTTCGAGTAATTCCGTTTCAGTAGTTGTTGGTCGCAGAGTTGCGAGAAAAGCGTTTCGATTATCTTGAGCGTTTTTCGTATCCGACAGGTTGCCTCTTGCGAGCGAAAAAGGCCCTAATATGGCCCGGATACTTGCATAAACAACAATCCGGGCCTACCTTAGCAGCGTGAAAAAGCTGATGATACATATCATGTTATGGGTAATGATTCTGGATACGACTTCGTTGTACCAGATTTTCAAAATCCCTTCACTGGTCACCCATTTCGTTGAGCACAAGGCGCTCAACCAGGAAATTAGTTTCATGGATTTCCTCTCCATGCACTACTGGGGTGAGGATATCAACGACAATGACGATGAAAAGGACATGCAACTGCCCTTTAAAAAATTTGAAATTCAGCACACCAGTCTCGATTTCTTCCCTTGTATCAGTTCTTTCCAATTCAAAAGTCCCGGATGGCCGGTGAAAGTTAACTATGGCCCCGAAAGACCGCAGGGACATTATAATGCTGCACTAGGCTCACTCTTCCGCCCGCCGCAAGCCTGAAACATGACATATATACAGGACTCCCGCGTCCTGTCCGCTATGCGTGCATCTGCCTGATGCGCGCATAGACATTTGCCATGTATATACAAAATTCATCATGTTAGATAAGATCATTCAATTTTCAGTTAGAAATAAACTGGCGATTGGGATATTCATGCTGCTGTGGGTTGCCTACGGCGTATTTGAAGTTACCCGGTTGCCAATTGATGCCGTACCCGATATTACCAATAACCAGGTACAGGTGATCACCACCGCCCCTGCCCTCGGGGCAGAGGACGTAGAACGACTCATTACTTTTCCTATTGAACAGGCCATTAGTAATATTCCGGGACTTCAGGAAAGCCGTAGCATGTCGCGCTTCGGATTATCGCTCATTTCCATAGTCTTTGACGACAAAGCAGATATTTACTGGGCACGCCAGCAGGTTACCGAGCGGCTTGCCCAGGTTGAAATGAACGAAAATGCCAGCAAACCGGAGCTTGCGCCTGTAACAACCGGGCTTGGAGAAATATACCAGTATGTGGTGAAGCCAAAAGACGGGTACGAAAAAAAGTTCTCACTCGCCGACCTTCGTACGACCCAGGACTGGATCATTCGCCGTCAGTTATTAGGTACGCCGGGTGTGGCGGACGTTTCCACCTTTGGCGGCGACCAGAAACAATATGAAGTGGCAGTGAACCCGACGCGCCTCAAGGCCGCAGGCCTGACAATCACCGATGTATTTACTGCACTGCAGCGTAACAACCAGAATACCGGCGGTGCCTACATAGAAAAAGGTCCTGCGGTACTATATATTCGAAGTATAGGGCTTGCCAGTTCTTATGAGGACATCCGGGATATCGTAGTTAAAACCAGCAGCAATGGTACACCTGTGCTGATCGGGCATATCGCTGACGTACGCCAGGGTTCGGCCATCCGTTACGGTGCCATGACCATGGCAGGAAAAGGTGAAGTGGCCGGAGGGATTGTAATGATGCTGAAAGGCGGGAATTCTTCGGACGTGATCAAAAATGTGAAAGCGCGCATAGCCGAAATTCAGAAAACCATACCCGAAGGAATGGAAATAGAAGCATTTCTGGACCGCACCAAGATGGTAAACAACGCGATTGGCACGGTACAAACCAATCTGCTGGAAGGCGCACTGATTGTGGTGCTCGTTCTGGTACTGTTTCTTGGCAATCTGCGTGCAGGACTTATTGTGGCGTCGGTCATTCCGTTATCCATGCTGTTTGCAGTGGCCATGATGAATCTTTTCGGGGTAAGTGGCAATCTGATGAGTCTGGGGGCGCTGGATTTTGGTTTGATTGTAGACGGAGCTGTGATCATTGTGGAGGCGATCTTACACCATCTTCACCATTCGCAAAAATACACCTCGGTCACCCGGATCAGCCAGGAGGAAATGGACAAGGAAGTAACCGGCTCAGCTTCAAGGCTGATGAATGCTGCGGTATTCGGCCAGATCATCATTCTGATCGTTTACCTGCCCATCCTCTCCCTCTCCGGTATCGAAGGCAAAATGTTTAAGCCCATGGCCCAAACCGTCTCCTTTGCAATACTGGGTGCCTTTATTCTCTCTCTTACCTATGTGCCGATGATCAGCGCTCTGTTTATCAGCAAGAAAATAACCAACAAGCCCGGCATATCGGACCGGATGATGACACGCCTCGAAAACGGATACGAAAAGCTGCTGACCCGAGCATTACAGTTTAAGAAAAGCCTGGTGGCCACTGCGTTTTTTCTTTTCGGTATTACCATTTATATTTTTATGCAAATGGGGGGTGAATTTATCCCGCAACTCGAAGAAGGAGATTTTGCAACAGAAACCCGCCTGCTTGTAGGCACCAACCTGAGTACCACCATTCATGCGATCAACCGTATTTCGGAGCGGCTCCAAAAAGAGTATCCCGAAGTACAAAAAGTAGTTTCCCGAATAGGAAGCGCCGAAATCCCAACGGATCCTATGCCGATCGAAGGCGGAGATATGGTGATCGTCCTAAAGGACAAAAAGGAATGGACCAGCGCCAAAAACTTCTCCGAACTCGCAGAAAAAATGGCTGCAACCGCACAGGAAGTGGTACCGGGTGTATCCACCAGCTTTCAATACCCGGTTCAGATGCGTTTCAACGAACTGATGACCGGTGCCAAGCAGGATGTCGTCTGTAAAATTTTCGGAGAAGACCTGCATAAACTAAGCCGTTATGCCGATCAGCTCGGCGCCATTTCCCGTACCGTCGAAGGCACCGCTGACCTGTACGTAGAGAAAGTTACCGGCATGCCGCAAATTGTAATTGAATTCAACCGGCACGAAATAGCAAAGTACGGGCTGAATATTGACGAGATCAACCGGACTATCAACGCGGCATTTGCCGGAGCCGCTGCCGGGCGGATCTACGAAGGAGAAAAACGTTTCGACCTCGTTGTACGGGTGGGAGAAGAAGGTCGGAAAAATTTAGAAAACGTACAGAATCTCCTGATCTCCACTCCATCAGGTATGCAAATTCCCCTTTACCAGGTGGCAAAGATTGGCGAAATTGAAGGCCCGAATCAGATCCAGCGCGAAAATACCCGTCGCCGTATCATCGTTGGTTTCAACGTTCGGGGGCGCGATGTGCAATCGATCGTAGAAGAGCTTCAAAAAAAGGTAGACTCCAAAATGAAGTTCGAGGCGGGGTATAGTATTACTTACGGAGGAGCATTCGAAAATTTACAGCAGGCCAAATCCCGCCTGAGCATTGCGGTTCCTGTCGCCCTGTTACTTATTTTCATGATGCTTTATTTCGCATTTTCTTCTGTACGTGAGGGAGCGCTGATCTATACGGCCATACCCCTCTCTGCGATCGGCGGCGTATTGGCCTTAGTGGCACGTGATATGCCTTTTAGTATTTCTGCGGGGGTTGGTTTTATTGCGCTTTTTGGTGTGGCAGTACTCAACGGGATCGTGCTGATCTCAGAATTTAACCGGATCAAAAAAGAAGGTACCATCACTGACCCGCTCCATCTCGTACTCACAGGGACGCGTAACCGGCTAAGACCGGTACTCATGACTGCCGCCGTGGCTTCACTAGGCTTCTTCCCCATGGCCCTCAGCAATGGGGCTGGTGCGGAAGTGCAGCGCCCGCTGGCCACAGTGGTAATAGGTGGGTTGATCACCGCCACCATCCTCACATTATTTGTGTTGCCGGCATTGTTTCTGCTTGTAGAAGGTAAAAGCAAAAAACATTTCCTGGGACCACCAGCCGCTATCCTACTCCTTTTGCTACTGGCAACGCCTGCATGGGCACAATCTCCGGCCAAGCCTGTCGGCCTGCACACGGCTATTGCAATAGCGGGGCAAAAGAACCTGCAGATACAGCGCGCAAGGCTGAATGAAAAAGCCGGAGAACGCAGGAAAGATAGCGGATTTGATTTACCCAAAACCATCCTGGACACGGAATACGGTCGTTTTAACAGTATCCACAACGATAACCGGATCGGGGTCAGCCAGAGCTTTGCCTTTCCTTCTGTTTATATGCATCAGAAAAAGGTACTGCAAGCAAACTTTGAAGCAGCGCAGGCGCAAACCAGACTGTCGGAACAAGAAATACGGGCCAATGTCCGACTGCTTTTTTATCAGTATCAGTCACTGGTAAGCCGAAAAAAGCTGCTGACCTATGCCGACAGCATTTTCAGAATTTTTGAAGATAAATCCAACCTCCGTTTTGAAAAAGGCGAGGCCAATCTTCTGGAAAAAACGGCCGCTCAGGCCCAGCGCCAGCAAATTACCAACCAGCTAAATCTGCTGCAAGGAGATCTGGCAATAACCGAACGGCATTTCAATCTGTTGCTACAGGATACTGTGAGCTATGTACCGGAGATCGTACCACAGCGTATCAGCTATATTCTTACAAAGACTGACTCTACAGGAACGGTAACAGCATCACCGGCTGTTGTCCTTGCCCAAAGTGAAAGACAGGCCGCAGAATACCGCTGGAAGACTGAGAAAGCCAGACTCCTGCCAGATTTTACGGTGGGTTACAATAACCAGAGTATCATTGGAAATCAGACCGTGGACGAGCAAAATATTTATTATAATGGTGGTGCCCGTTTCAGTTTTTGGTCAGCGGGAATCGGGATACCGATTTTCTTTAAGGCCCAGTCGGCAAAGGCTGCTGCCGCTAAAATTGATTTTCAAGGCAGTCAGAAATACGAAGCAGAAGCTATCCTCCGGCTCGAGGCCGAACGCAGTACTACTTTGGCCCAAATCGCAAAATACCAGCAGAGCCTGCAGTACTACGAAGGCAACGGATTGAGCCATTCGGATACCATCATCGCCGCGGCGAGCGAACAACTCCGCCTTGGGGAAATTAATTATCTCCAGTGGGTCCTGCTGGTCAACCAGTCCATAGCCATCCGAAGCGAATACCTGGATATCCTGCATTATTACAACCAGTCTGTGATCCAACTTTTAAGACTTAACAATCAATAAGATGAAACCATATATTCTCAGCCTGGGCGTATTGCTCTGGGCATCCTGCAGTCAGCCCAAAAATGAAGAACCGGATAACCATCGTCAGCCGCAAATGGAGCAAAAAGGAAACACTTTGGTATCCTTCAACACCGCTCAACTCAAAACCGTTGGCGTGGAGATAGGTACCCCTGTTCGGGAAAAAGTAAGCGGAAGCCTCAGTCTCCAGGGGAAAATTGATGTACCCCCGCAAAGTACCGTAAGTCTCAGCTTCCCGCTTGGCGGTTACCTGAAATCCACCCGGATGCTTCCGGGCATGCACATAAAAAAAGGTCAGGTACTGGCAGAACTGGAAGATATGCAGTTTATTCAGCTACAGCAGGATTATTTAACAGCGAAAGAAAAATTCACACTGGCCGAAAGCGAGTTTATACGCCAGCGCGACCTGAATGCAAGCAAAGCAAGCAGTGATAAGGTTTTCCAGCAAGCACGGGCCGAAATGGAAACACAGCGCATATTAATGAGCGCGCTGGCCCAGAAACTCGAGGTGATCGGAATTAACCCGGCGAAGCTGAAACCGGACAATATTTCCAAAAGCGTTGCCATAATGTCGCCTATTAACGGATTTGTATCAAAAGTGAATGTAAACGTGGGGAAATATACTTCACCTACCGATATGCTTTTCGAGCTGGTAGATCCGCGTGATATCCACCTCTCACTGAACGTGTTTGAGAAAGACCTGTCCGCGCTGGCCATCGGACAAAAAGTAGTTGCCTATACCAATGCGGCACCAGAGAAAAAATTCATGGCAGAGATCATTCTGATCGCTAAAAACCTTGATGCCGACCGCATGGCCGAAGTACACTGCCATTTTGAGCGATACAGCCCTGAACTTGTTCCCGGCATGTTTATGAACGGGGAAGTATTCGTATCCCGCCACGACGCACTGACGGTGCCGGAAGAGGCAGTGGTACGGTGGGACAACCGCTATTACGTATTCACCGAAAGTGGTAACGGACAATTTGAAATGGTAGAAATAAAGCCCGGCCCGGTGCATCAAGGCAGGCTGCAGATCAGTGGGAAGGGTATTCAGGCAACCACCCGGCTTGTGGTGCGGAATGCGTATGCCCTGCTGATGAAAATCAAGAATACCGAAGAAAGTTAAGTTTTTGGTACGGGCAACGTCACCACTTGCCCGTACCAAATTTAACCATTTAGAACATCTCCCCTCACCCATCATAACCATACGACTGCAACCGATAAGGGAAGATAACCAGACAAACAGCGGAAAACTGCTTGTTGTCCTAACTTGCCACTGCTACCAGCCGGTGTTCTGGGTGAGTTTAGGATTCAGCTGGATTTCTGAATAGGGAATCGGATAAAAATACCGGTTGTCGCCAAAGGTTTTAACCTGGTTCACGTTCCATAATAAATTCCCCTTGGTACCACCTGAAAGCTTGCTTACGGTACCGTTGATGTTAACATATACAACACCCGAAACCGTGGAAGCCGGTGTTGAAGAGACAAAGCAAACATCGGGTTTACCGTCACTGTTTAGATCAATCAGCTGATTAAGCCCCGGAACGTACATACCTGTATAGACCTTTTCCAGGTTGGACCCACTTTTCCAGCGCAGCAAATCGTCAAAACGGAAGCCTTCCCCTACCAGCTCAATTCCTCGTTCCCGGCGGATTTCAAGTAATACGGGATCCGAAATGCCAGGGTAAAAATTGGCCCGAAGGTAGGCATCGGCTACGGTGGGCTGTGCCGTGTTGGTGATACCAGCACGTTTCCTTAAAGCCCCGATTGTTTTATCCCAATCCTCGGCGGTGAGAGTTCCCAGCTCAGATTTTGCTTCGGCATAATTTAACAGGACTTCGGCATAACGCATAATCGGAATAGAATTATAACTCTCCGAGCGTGAGTCGTAATAAGGATTATCAAGGGAAAACTTCATGGTATGGTAGCCCGTGATAGTTACGTTGAAGTTGGGAAATCCGAGCGACCCATCCGACCGTACGTAAGTCGGCAGCCGAACTGTCTGCCCGAGCCGGGCATCCCTGTTAACGATTTCCCGCTGATAGGTAAGCGTATCATACCCGGCTTTGTCGGTAAACCTGCTGCCGTCAATATTCAGGTAGGTATTAACAAAATGCTTGTCCAGACTTAGCCTGCTTCCTGTTGTCGGGCTGTTATACCAATAGGTAGACGCATGCCACTTCTGCA
Organism: Dyadobacter sp. CECT 9275; assembly: GCF_907164905.1. NCBI lineage: Bacteria > Pseudomonadati > Bacteroidota > Cytophagia > Cytophagales > Spirosomataceae > Dyadobacter > Dyadobacter helix. The sequence continues at coordinate 160,300 of NZ_CAJRAF010000004.1, forward strand.
ATGAATTATTATATACCGAAGCCAGAATAATTTCCTGCGTATTAGGGGTTTCGTTAATAAACAGTGACCGGTAGGCACTGGTGGCGTTTCCGGTTACCAGGCTGTACTGTCCGCTGCTCATGAGTTGCTGTGAGGCATCGGCTGCTGCCGCGAACCAGTCGTTGGGATTTCCTGTCAGGGAAAGTTCGGTATGGTACTTCCGGAAGGTCCCTTCAAAAAGGCATATCCTGGATTTCAGGGCAAGTGCTACCCATTTGGTAACTGTGCTGCCTGTTGTATTTTTAGTAGCATAAATGTTATTACAGGCAAAATTGATATCTGCCAGCACCGAATCCATAATCATTTCACGACGGTCGCGAGCCTTATACAACGTGGAATCCGCAACATCAAGCGTGGTATTGTACCAGGGTACGTCCCCGAAACGTTTTACCATTCCAAAGTAAAAATAAGCCCTGAAAAACCTTGCAATCCCCGAATAGTGGTTCTTGGCCGCAGCCGAAATATTTACATTGTGGTTATTCTGGATAAAATAGTTCAGGTTCCGCAGATTGGTCCAGGTCCAGCCGGTTACGTTATTTTCGGTGATATTACCTGCAAGCAGATAGTCCGGCACTACCGTAGGTACGGTGATATCCGTCATTACGTCACCGGAATAAATAGCAGGTGCCGCGGGCAGCATATTGGCATAGAGCCCGTTGATATACAACTGTAAAGTAGCCTCGCTGGCAAAAGCCTGGTCAGCGGTAAGTTTATCTTTCGGGTCCTTCGTGAGAAAATCCTCGCACGAAAACAGTGCTCCTGCACAAACCAGGAATATGAGTTTTAAAAAATAATTTTTCATTTTAAAGATCTTTAGAATGTCAGATTTAATCCAATTGTATATGATTTCAACATAGGATAACTGTTTCCATCTCCCTGAGACGCGCTCACCTCCTGGTCCGAACCTTCGATGACTTCCGGATCGAAATTGCGGTTATGCTTGTACATCGGCGAATAAGTCCACAGATTCTGGCCAGTAAAGTAAATTTGTACCGCGTTCAGCTTGATACGCTTCACAATGTCCGTCGGAATGGAATAACCCAGCGTAAGGTTTTTCAGGCGGATATAACTTGCGTTCTGAAGGTACCTGGTTTGCGTGAGTGCAAGCTCTCTTGTGCCCGACAATGCAGTGTAACCTCTGTACCGTGGAAAATAAGCACTTTGGCTCGGGTTGTCCTCCGTCCAGCGGTCAAGCGTGGAAGTTGGCATCTGGTTGTAAGGGCGGTTGTAATGCCCCCAGAAATAGGCAGACTCCGTGGAAGGATACCAGTCCCTCTTGCCCACTCCCTGAAAAAACGCAGTAAGGGAAAAGTTGTTCCAGTCGAAGCTGGTCGTTACCCCGTAGGGCAGGCGGATGGAAGAATTACCGATAATTTTACGGTCTCCGGGATCATTAACCGTGTTGCTGCCGTTGTTGATGACCTTGTTACCGTCCAGATCTCTGAACTTAAGGTCTCCCGGTAAGATTTTATTACTGTTGGATACCACAACATATTTCTGATTGGCGTGGCTATCAATATCTCCCTGAGAAGTAAAAAAGCCCTCTGTTTCAAATCCCCAGATTTCCCCGATCTTCTGTCCCTTGTAGTAGGATGTCAGGGTGTTCGTGGGGTTGTTGAACTTTGTAATCTCCGACTGGTTATCCGCAAGAGTAAGTCTTACACTGTATTTCAAAGGCTTTCTCATGGCAATTTCATCTGACCAGGTAAGGGATAATTCCCATCCTTTTGTAAGCAGGTCGGCATTATTACCCTTGGGAACCGTTGCTCCAAATACAGCAGGCAGGACTTGTCCGGTTGTGATCATACCGGTAGTATTGCGGTGGTACCAGTCGAAAGTTGCTGAAAGCCGATGCTGAAAAACATCGACGTCCACACCCAGGTCAAGCGTTGTGGCTTTTTCCCAGGTAATGCGGTTCGGAATGACAGCCGGATTCTGGATATAGGTGGCATAGGTACCGTTCACGATGGTGGTGGAAGCCTGCGGTGTAATGGTTTCCAGGAACGTATACGGATCAATATTTCCGTTACCCAGCGAACCATAGGATCCTCTTAATTTCAATGTGTTCAGCCATCTTTTAGTGGAAGACATAAAGTTTTCATCCGACACCCTCCATCCTACCGACCCCGACGGAAAAAAACCGAACTGCTGATTCAACGGAAACTTGGAGGAGCCGTCATAACGTCCATCAAATTCTACCAGATACTTGTTTGCAAATGCATAGTTAATCCGGTAAAAAAGGCCCGAGGTGGCCCAGCTGCTTCCCCCGCCCGTAAGCTTATAATTGGTCCCGCTGGCCAGGTTAAAATCCAGAAGATCATCCACCAGCAAACCGTCACGCTGTACATACTGCAGACTGATGTCGTCGTATTCCACATTCCAGCCGGCAATCACACCCAGAGAATGTTTCTTGAAATCCTGGTTGTAATTGGCATAAATATTACCCACATAATGCTTATTAAGTATCTCGTTATTAGACATGTAATTCAATCCAGAGGTAATAAGCTCGTTGGGCCGGATGCTGTACGGTACTGTAAAATATTTTTTCTGATCCGTGGTATTGGTATAGAGGTATGAAAAATCACCTTTGATGCTCAGCTTGTTTTTGATAACCGTAGCATCGAAATTCAGCGAGTTTCTCAGGAAGGTCTGCCCCGACTTGGAATAACTTTTACCATAGTAAAAATCACCTATAGAATATGCTCCGCTAATAGACAAACTGCCGTCCGGATTCAGCAAAGGCATAAATGGGAAGCCGGTCTGAGACAGGGTGTTCCAAATCCCGCTCACACCTGCTTTTGAAAGACTGCTCAATGGGTAGTAATAATTGTAGCTGGACAAATCTGACAGTCCGGAAATGGTGAGCCAGTCAGTCGCTTTAACGCTGCCTTTGAATCTGAGATTGTAGCGATTGAATTTGTCGGTGTTGTACCTGAATATGCCGCCCTGGTTATAATATTTTCCCGAGATGGAATAGGTAACCTTTTCACTCCCTCCTGTTACAGAAATATTATGCTCCGTTGACGGGTTGGAATCTTTGTATAACTCCTTCATCCAGTCGGTATTGGCATAATAGACATAATTGCCTGTGCTGCGGTCAATGGAGTACTGCGGCAGACCAGGATTGTCGTTATGAAATTTTAGTGAATCCAGGTAAGCCGCTGAAAAAGCCACTTTATTATCAACCGTGGTAGGGTGCGACAGGTAATCATACCAGCTTGAGTATGACTCGTCAAAATTTGCAGCCCACTGGTATCCATTTGTCACCAGGTCCGGTGTTACCGTTCTTTGGTTTACAGAAAAATTACTGGAGTACTTGATCTGAACTTTGCCTTTCTGCGGTGTTTTGGTTGTGATCAACACCACCCCGTAAGCCGCCCTTGCACCATATATGGCGGCAGAAGAAGCATCCTTCAAAACAGAAACACTGGCAATATCATTGGGATTCAAGGTATTGGGATCTCCGGGCACGCCGTCGATCAGAATCAGTGCACTTCCGCCCGACCCAATGGAGGTGGTACCCCTCACATTATAAGTAGCACCTCTTGTGGGTTTCCCGTCCGTCATCTTGATATTCAAATTGGGAACCGCTCCCTGAAGGCTTCGGGCCACATTTGGCGTGGGACGGTTGTCAAAATACTCTGTCCCGACCTGATCCACCGCCCCGGTCAGGTTTACCTTCTTTTGGGTACCATATCCTACCACGATCAGTTCATCCAATGTTTTGGTATCGGGTTTGAGCGTGATGTCCAGCTGCGTTCTGGTTCCTACGATAACCTCCTGTGATATGTGGCCCACAAACGAAAAAATCAAAGACGACTGTTCGTCGGGAACGGAAATGGTATACTTTCCTTCCACATCCGTTGTGGTACCCTTCTGAGTACCTTTTATAATGATGCTTACGCCGGGCAATCCTTCACCCTTTTCATCAGCCACCCGGCCAGAAATGTTCAGATCCAGATGTGCCTCGGTATTGTCCTTTATTACCGTTTTCGGCTGAATCTGTTTCGGAGCGGGTGTCATTACTCTGGCACCCTGCTTGAGCATAATCTGCCCTCTTACCGACTGATATTCAATGTTCAGGGGCGTTAGCAACTGATCCAGAACAGTCGCCAGTGACTGAGCTTCTGCATGGAGACTGATCACCTCTTTCACCGGAATAATGCTCCGGCTGTAAGCAAACCTGACCTTGGTTTGTTCCTCGAGTACATGAAGCGCTTCGTGCAGCGTCACATTTTTAAGGTGCACGGTAACCGGGCGTTTCAGAAGATCCTGGGCATCAGAATTTCGGGCACTTGCAATGGCCGTAAACAATCCGGCAATCAGTAGCTGTAATAGCGATAATCGCATAATATAGTACGCTGTCTTGCTTTTTCGTAAAAAAAACATAAATTTTGGGATTAATTAAGTGGACAATAAAATGCTCTTCTCACCTGAAAGTGATAAAGTTAGGACATGCTTCATTTGATGCCGGAAGTGCTGCAATCACTTCCGGTTTTTCACAAGCAGTACAAAAATTCTCCTGGTTGTCTGGTCATATTAGAAAGATTTGGGATTGATAAAATATGCTGTGGATGATGGGTTTACGCGTTGATATTAGTTAAATAGCACTTTCGCAGCCTTCGCCTTTGATCAGGATGTTGTTACCATCCATTTCGTAGGAGGCGTTCAGCATTTGGGTAAGTGTTTCTAAAATCTCCGGCAAGCGATTGTTTTCGAAAGTCGCCTTCACCAGACAGTTATTCAGCTTGTTGTTATCCAGCCGTATCTGAACTCCGAACCTCGATTGTAGCCTTTGGGCAACTTCTCCTAGTTTCTCATCCTCAAATGTAAGTGAGGCTGGCTGCCAGGTTTCCACCCGTTCTGCCACAGGTACTAAGGTACTTGCGCTCAGTGTACCGGTAGCTACCTCAAAAACGGCCTGCTGACTGGGGAGCAGTACTACCTGTTTTTTCGAAGTATTGTTATCAGGTGCTGATACATTTACCTTTCCGGAAACAACCGCTACCACATAACGCTGCGTTGCAGGATCGGCCTTTACATTAAAGCTGGTACCCAGCACTTTAACTACAACCGCCTGGGTTTTAACAAGAAAAGGATGAAGCGGATCTTTGGTAACGTCAAAAAATGCCTCCCCCTCTATCCGCACCTCGCGGGTTTCCACAAGCGTGAAAGTCTGTGCATTGTAATAAAGTGTTGCCTGAGGATTGAGCCACACCGAACTACCGTCGGGCAAATGGTGCCGGACTATTTTTTTAGTACCATTCCGGATCGTAGTCTCCTGAACACCAGAAATTAAAGTCCCCCGCATCTGGCTGCCGGAGAGATAAAAATAGGTTAAAAGCCCGCTTAACATCAGAATGACAGCGGCCGCAGCATAACGAAGCGTTCTGGAAGTAATCGAAAGCCCGTTGGCTCGCGGCAGGAGCCTGACTTCACCGTCTGCCTGAACAGTGATCATATTTTGAACTTTCTTAAAATGTTCCTGCTGATTAAAAAGCTGGGAAGCATGATCAGCATCCGCCTTATGAATCCCCGCATACCATCTCTCCACCAACAAAATTTCGTCCTCCGTACAGGTACCGCTCAGATAACGCTCAAGAAGTTCGGGAGAAATAAAGTTTTGGTTCATATAAATTCTTTAAATTGTTATTTAGCCCATTGGTCCTTCTATAAATAAGACGTTCAACCAAACAACAACCCTGGCGGAATTTCAAAAAAATATTTACTTTTAGATTTGAAGCGGATGTTATTTAAAAGTTTAGGATGGATTTTACATACCATGACAAGGACGATTTGCAACTGTGGCAGCTGATCAGTACTCAATCAGATGCAGGCGCTTTTGCGGAAGTTCACAGGCGCTTTTCAACCTCCCTGTTTGCACTGGCATACCGGAAAACAGGGGATGAAACTGTTGCTGAGGACCTTGTACAGGATCTTTTCGTGGCGTTGTGGACTGGCCGGGATACCATTCATCCGGAGAAAGCCTTGAACAGCTATCTCTTTTCAGCTCTCAAAAACCGGATTATTTCCTATTACAGAAAACAGCTGCACCGGGATTCGGTTTCGCTGAGCGTGCTGCAGCCCGAAACGCTTGTATCCTATTCTGCCAATGCGGTGGAAGAGTATATTAATTTCAGGCAGGCCAACGAGAGCTACCAGGTTCAGCTTCAGAACCTGCCAGAGAAAACCAGAGAGGTATTCGAATTAAGCCGCAGCGGACTCACCAATAAAGAAATCGGAGGGCTTTTGGGCCTGGCCGAAAAAACGATCGAATTTCACATCAGCAAATCCCTGAAGCTGCTTCGTATGGGTATGGGCTATTCCTCCTATCTTCTCCTGGTATGGTTTTCAAAATAGCAACCTGGGCAGACCACTACTAAGCAGCGATCGTATGGGGAGGATAACCAAAGTGATTTTTAAAGGCGCTGGAAAAATGTGATAGGTTTTCAAAACCAACTTCGAGGTATACGTCGACGGGTGTCTATTTAATCGCCAGGCCGATCAGCTCTGCCACATTTTTGACATTTGCCTTCTTCATGATACTCGACCTTTGGTTTGCTACGGTGTTGGCGCTGATATCCAGGTATTCGGCTATTTCCCTGCTACTCATTCCCTCCGTCAAACATTTTAACACCTGCTGCTCCCTGGGCGTAATAATTTTCCAGATGGAAGGCTTAGATCCATCCTCTGCTGATTTTACCTCCGGCAAGTTAGCCCCCTTTTTCAGCAGGTTTTTAATAATGACAGAAGATGCCGCTGGTGGATAGTACAAATCTCCCTTCACTACGCTTCTCACGGCGTGCAGAATATCTTCTCTCCGGGCATCCTTTAAAAGATACCCCGCAGCTCCAAACCTTACCGCTGATAATATATAATCCGGATTGTTATGCATGCTGAAGACGAGCATACGAACCCGGGGATAAACCGGTGTAAGCTGCCGGATGACCTCAAGCCCCGACATACGCGGCATCGTTAAATCCAGCAAAACCACCTGCGGATGCACTTTTTCAATCATAACCGCTACCTCATCGCCATCCGAAGCCTCTCCGACAATGAGGATATCAGGTTCGTCCTGCAGGAGTGTGATAATACCCTGCCTCACAACCGAGTGATCGTCAACCACCAATATACGAATAGGTACCATCAGGCTCTCAGTTCAGTTTTAGTTTAATAATCAGTCGGGTGCCTCCGTTCAGTTCAGACTCTATCTCCAGATCGCCGTTTAACAGTTCGGTACGGGTTCTGATGTTTTCGATTCCGTTCTGCGACAGGAAGGAATGTTTCTGATCCTTCAGATTCCCGATTATAAATCCTTTCCCGTCATCCTGAACCACCAGAATAATCTTGCTTTCCCGCCTGATCAGCTGGATCACGATATGGCTTGCCTCTGCATGTTTGACAGCATTATTCAAGGCTTCCTGCGCTATCCGGTACAGCCCTATTTCCATCGGCTGAGGCATCGTAATCCGTTCTGTGGTTCCTTCAAAGCTGACCTGCATGCCAGTTGAATCCGAGGTTTGCTCACATAACAATTTCAGGGCGGCGCTCAATCCGAAATCGCCCAGGACCGAAGGCATGAGGTTATAGGAAATCTGGCGGGTGGTCTGGATAATATCCTGGATGAGCTTTACGAGCTGTTCAAACCGTAACCGCTGCTTTTCATCCTCAAATGGCACCTGCATCAGCTTTTCCGCATGTAATTTAAGCCCCGTCAACATCTGCCCTATCCCGTCATGCAGCTCTCGGGCAAAACGTTTGCGCTCCTCCTCCTGCCCTTCTATCAGCGCCGCAGCCCTGATCCTGTCCTCGGCCAGTTGCAGTTCATATTTTTCGGCCTCAATTCTTACAATATCCTTTTGTGTTTTAACAAGCTCATTATTAGACGATTCCAGTTTTTTATTAGATTCAGCCAGTGCTCTTTCGGATTCGGTCACCAACCTTATGGCTCTTTTGGTGGTATTCACCACGGGCCTGAAGATCAGCAAGCCTTCCGCCAGCAGTACCAGTATGGTCATGATGTCCATGATCCATTCAATGGTTTCCAGATTTTTGAGCCTCGCATAACTTTCCTTGTCAAACTGAAATACTATTTCATTCATATTCGCAAGAAAAACCGGCTCCTTTTCCAGAATCAGTTTCAAAACGATCTGCTTTTCCGAAAGAGGCGACTTCGGATTACCAATCACCAGGAAGCTCTCATAGATCTGCTCAAAAACGGGATCAAGCCTTTTGAACATTTCATCCAGCGGCCTGCTTTTCCAGGTTACCACTTCGGTCCCTATTTTTAACCTCCGGCTTGCAAGCTGCTGATGGCTTTCTTTCCAGACATGCAACAGGGAGTCAAAACTAGCCGAATCGGCATGTGGGATACTTTCAATTGAAAGAATGGAAAGTTTGGTTAAACGCTGGCTCAGCATCCTTTGCCTACCCGCTACATTGACTACCCTTCCGTCGTAATTGAGGCTCATGATGGTTTTCCGGATCAGGAATAATCCTCCCAATGTCAGAAATGCGACCACCATTAATGCCACAACATAAAAACGCGTAAGACTTCCGGCTACGCGTTTATCCACATTTTCCATTGCTCGCTTTACAATCCAATATACACCTGATTTTCTTTAACCATCACCGGAAACGTATTAATCCGATACGAGTCATCATTAAGGCATTGTCCGCTTTGTAATGAAAATGTCTTTTTATGAAACGGACAAGCCACTTTTGGTTCACCATCCTGGCTGCCAATCATCCCCCGCGCCACCGCCATCTGCTGCCTGTGCGGACATTCATTATCTGTTGCGTACCACTCCCCTCTTCTGGCAAAGTTAAAGATAGCAATTTGTTTTCCTTCAATCAGTGCACATCCGCCGCCATCTTCGGGAATATCTTCTACATGACAAGCCCTGTGCCATACAATTCGGTCCTTGGTATTTTTTACTGGTTCCATTTTCAGATTGAGGCCTCGCCTCCTATTAAGTTAAGTAATGCTGCTTGATTTTAACTGCCCACAGTACTGTAGACTTTTAACTAAAAACTTAAAACTCACCTTTCTTACACCCAATCCTTCACCCTTTTCTGTTCACGCATAGGCTCAAAGGCGACCGTCGGGTCTTTAACCGGCGCATTCACAAAATGAGAGAAACGTTTCCTCAGTTCGGGGCTCTCAACCACCTCTTTCCATTCGCATTTGTAAACATCAATGAGTGCCTGCATATCCCTTTCCAGCTCATCGGCTATTTTAAGCGCGTCGTCCACCACAACGGCCTTCAGATAATGGATACCTCCTTCCATTTTGTTCAGCCAGGTGGCTGTTCTGGTAAGCGGATCAGCCGTTTTGATATAAAACATCAGAAACCTGTCTATCAGACGGATACAGGTATCTCTGTCAATATCGGTTGCCAGAAGCTGCGCATGCTGTGGCTTGGAGCCGCCGTTTCCACACACGTACAGATTCCAGCCCTTTTCGGTGGCTATAATGCCGAAATCTTTACTCTGTGCCTCTGCACATTCCCTGATACATCCTGATACCGCCGATTTTAGTTTATGGGGTGACCGGAGACCCTTGTATCTGTCCTCCACTTCAATGGCAAACGATACCGAGTCCTGGACTCCAAACCTGCACCAGGTGGACCCAACACAACTTTTGACCGTCCGTAAAGATTTTCCATAAGCATGGCCGCTTTCGAAACCGGCATGGATGAGTTCTTGCCAAATGTCAGGCAGGTCGTTCAGATGCGCCCCAAACAAGTCGATGCGCTGCCCGCCGGTTATTTTGGTATACAGGCCGTATTTTTGTGCTACTTTACCGATCACGATCAGTTTTTCGGGTGTTATCTCTCCACCGGGAATCCTCGGAACCACGGAATAGGTACCTCCCTTTTGAATGTTTGCCAGATAGCGGTCATTGGAATCCTGAATGGGAGCACGGTCTTTCTGCAAAATATTTTCGTTCCAGAGGCTTGCCAAAACAGAGCCGACCAGTGGCTTGCAAATTTCACAGCCATCACCTTTCCCGAAATGATCCAGAACCCCGTTGTATGTTCTGATGCCGCTCATCTTCACAAGATCCAGAAGTTCCTGGCGGGAATGGTCAAAATGTTCGCAAATCACATTCCTTACATATACCCCTTGCTCCTTAAGAACACCCTGAATAATATCCTTTACCATCGGTACACAACCGCCACAGCCCGTCCCTGCTTTGCAGCATTTTTTAATAGCATCCAGGGTGGTATGCCCATTTTCGGCTACTTCATGACAAATCATCCCTTTGGTCACCGCTTCACAGGAGCAAATGAGCGCATCGTCAGGCAAACTCATCACGCCTGCTCCACCGGTTTCCGCTCCCCGGTTTCCCAGAATCACATCCTCGGCATCCGGCGGCAGGATGGTTTTGTTCTTGCAAGTCTGCAGAAGCAGGTTATATTGTTCAGCGTCACCGACGAGAATACCGCCTAGCAGCGTCTTGCCATCCGCAGAAACGTTAATCCTTTTGTATATCCCCTTGGCTTTGTTCTCGTACCGGATGGTTTTGCAGGCTGGCTCTTCGGTGAACGGATCTCCAAAACTGGCAACGTCAGTCCCAATCAGTTTCAGCTTGGTGGACATATCGTAAGGCTTAAATTCCTTTTCCACGCCGGTCAGGCAGCTTGCTACAACATCTGCCATTTCGTAACCGGGTGCTATAAGCCCATAGATCATGTGATGCACCAGGGCACATTCGCCTATCGCGAATATATGGGGATCAGAAGTTCTCAATTGATTATTTACCACGATACCCCCTCTAGGATGCGTTTCCAGACCAGCAATCCTCGCCAACTCATCCCGGGGCCGTATCCCTGCGGAAATCACCAGCATATCCACTTCCAGAAACGAATTATCGGCAAACTGCATCCCTTCAATGCAATCCGCCCCTTTAATCTCCTGAGTACTTTTAGAAAGGTGAATCTGTAAGCCAAGTGCTTCCAACTGGCCTTGCAGCATTCGGGAACCCGCATCGTCGATCTGGCGAGGCATGAGTCTGCTGGCAAATTCCACTACATGTGCTTCTTGCAAGCCCAGATCCAGCAAGGCTTTCGCCGCTTCCAGGCCCAGCAGTCCACCGCCGAGAACAGCACCTTTTGTAGCCTTTTTGGCGTATGACAAAATAAGCTCCAGATCTTCTATGGTACGGTATACAAATACCCCGTCCTTTTCCACTCCGGGAATGACTGGAACAAAGGCGCCGGAGCCTGTTGCCATGACCAGATAGTCATAATAAACTATATGACCATGGTGAGATCTTACACGCTTTTCGGCACGGTCAATATCCACGACGGGATCAGACAAGAATAACCTGATTTCATTTTCCTCATACCATTCAACTGGTGCCAGCATTAAGTCCTCCGCTGTTTTACCTGCAAAATACTCGCTTAAATGAACACGATCGTAAGCAGCTCGAGGCTCTTCCCCGAAAACAGTAATCGTCAGCAGGCCATCTTTTTTTCTTTTTGCCAATAGCTTTTCACAAAATTTGTAGCCCACCATGCCATTTCCGATGACTACAATACGAAGGGATGTTTGTGCATTCATAGTTATTTATGACTATATATTTATAACAACAAGCTCAATTAATTGTAATATTCTTATAAATAGCTAATTTTACTATAAATATTACAGGTCAAAAATAAATCGTGTTTTAGTCAAAACCTAATCTTTTATTCGTTTTATAGTTAATTTTTAAACTTATTTTTGGCAAAACTATTGTTTTTACGAATTTTCATAATACTTTTGAAACATAAAATCTTAATAGTTACAATTTACCATATATAGTACATTTTTAATATTCAACTGATTATAGAATAGAAAATGGAAGCAAAACTCACATTAGTAGGAGCAGGTCCCGGAGACGGAGAATTAATCACTCTAAAAGGAGTGAAAGCATTGAAAAATGCGGACGTGGTATTGTATGACGAACTTGCCAATGCAGACTTGCTCTCTTATGCCCCTGAACATGCTTTAAAGATGTACGTGGGTAAAAAAGCGGGGGATGCTTCCTTCACTCAGGACGAGATCAACGGGCTGATCGTACGGCTTGCCCGCAAGCGCGGGAACGTAGTACGACTGAAAGGTGGCGATGCTTTTGTTTTCGGGCGCGGGCATGAGGAAATGGAATATGCCAGAGCACACAACATACAGGTCGAGGTAGTACCTGGCGTTTCCAGCTGCATTGCCGTACCCGAGGCTATGGAAATTCCCGTTACCAGAAGAGGTATCAGTGAAAGTTTCTGGGTAATTACAGCAACCAACCGCCATGGGGCATTGTCAGACGATATCCGGCTGGCAGCCCAGTCCAAAGCAACCGTCGTTATTTTGATGGGATTAAGTAAACTCAGTGAGATCTGTGAACTCTACAAACATTTTGGCCGGGGGTATCTTCCTATGGCTATCATACAGAATGGGACGCGCTCCGACGAGAAAAGTGTGATGGGCCAGGTTTGGGAAATGCCTTATATGGCAGCAGAAAAGAAGATCGGCTCCCCGGCCATTATGGTGGTGGGAGAAGTAGTAGCATTACATCCCGCCTACACCATGGAATACCTGAAGAGTATTCATTACTGAAATTAAATCTTACAGATCCGAAATTCTTACAGCATACTTTAACCAATACCACCCAACCTGCCAGCTGATGGCCTGGTTATCAGCATGTCTTTCGGCTTTTTAGTTAACAGTTTAGGGTAAGGCAGCAAACTGCCAGACACCAGCCAGTTTCATTTTAACATTTATCTGTATGAAAGCAAAAATTTACCTTTTCGCATTCTGCCTTGGTCTTTGCGGGCTAAAGCCCGGCAGATCCCAGGCCCAGCTGAATATTTCAGGGCAGTTAAGAACCCGTACCGAAATCCTTTCCGGGCAGGGCGCACCACTTTCCAAAGGAGAAAATCCTGCCTTCTTCACCTCCCAGAGAACCCGGCTTAACGTGGGTTACAAGGCTTATCGGACACAATTCTACATTTCTGCGCAGGATGTGAGGGTATGGGGCCAGGATGCTTCTACGAACAACCGACTCACCAACACTGCGTTCAATGGCCTCATGCTTCATGAAGCCTGGGGCGAAGTGAGCCTGCTGGATACCAGTCAAACAAAAAATGGGAAGGAATTTGCGCTAAAAATAGGACGACAGGAAATGATCTATGATGACAGTAGGCTATTAGGAAATCTGGACTGGCTTCAGCAGGCCAGAAGGCATGATGCCGTTTTGCTAAAATACAGCAACAACGATTATACAGCGCACATCGGGGCGGCGTATAACCAAAACCGTGAGAGCAGAACCGGGGGTTTATATGACGGTGTCCCAAACGGATATGCCGCCGGAACCAACGGGATCGGGACGATGTACAAATCAATGCAGTTTCTGTATCTGGGCAAGAAATTAAAACAGGGAAATATTTCTTTTCTCCTGTTTAAAGACGATTTTCAAAAATATAGCCTCTCAGAAACAGGAGTCAAAACCTTGCAAAAAGGTACCTGGAACAGGGTCACAGCAGGCCCTTATTTACAAACCAGACTTGGCAAAAGTTGGAATTTAACTGCAAGTGCCTACCTGCAAACCGGAAAGGACAAAGATGGAAAAAGCCTGGATGCCTATATGTATTCCGTTAAAGGACTTTATGATGTCAACCGGTTGCTGACCGTCGGCCCCGGATTTGATTATACCTCAGGTACCACGGCAGGCGCAACGAAAAATCACACTTTTGATCCGCTTTATGGCACTCCACACAAGTTTTGGGGCCAAATGGATTACTTTTATGCAGCCAACGGTTTTGGGAAAGGCGGCCTCTCCGACGTCTATATTACGTCAGTCATAAAAGCCACAGGTAAACTGTCTCTGCAGGCTGATGTCCATCAGTTTTCATCTGCAACCCAGCTTAAAAATACAGAAGGAGAAAAGCGATCTGGCAATTTTGGAAATGAACTGGATGTGATTGCTACCTATCAGCTTACAAAGCTGGTCAGCTTTCAGGCAGGATACTGCAGTTTTTTATCTACCAACAGCCTGGCTCAGGTAAAAGCAATAAAAGACCCCAAAAAGCTATCCAGCTGGGCCTATCTGATGATCAGTATCAAACCGGATTTTCTTAAGTTATAAGTATGCAGTTCACAGTATTCAGTACGCAGTGTGCAGTATGCAGTATGCAGTTCATAGTGTACAGCATGCTGGCTCAGCAACACTTCTAACTATTAACTTTTAACTTTTAACTTTTAACTTTTAACTTTTAACTCTTAACTCTTCTCCCTAATACCTCAGCACCATCATCTCCAAAACAATACTCTAACTATGGAAACGAATAATCAACCACTGGAAAAATTAAATATCTTCAGTTTCAAGGGTGTTCAGATGCGCACCTTCCATCTTACCTGGATGGCTTTCTTTTTATGTTTTTTTGGTTGGTTCGGTTTAGCCCCGCTCATGACAATCGTTAAAACGGACCTTGGACTCACCAAAAGCCAGATCGGCAACATCATCATTGCATCTGTGGCCGCCACGGTTATAGCAAGGATCGTGATCGGCAAACTCTGTGACAGCTGGGGACCCAGAAAAACCTACGCTGCGCTGATGGGTATTTGCTCCATTCCGGTAATGACGGTGGGGCTTGTTCACTCCTATGAAGGCTTTTTACTGTTCCGCCTAGCCATCGGAGTGATTGGCGCTTCGTTTGTAATTACCCAGTACCATACCTCGGTGATGTTCGATAAGAAAATCGTTGGCACCGCCAATGCCGTAGCCGGCGGCTGGGGAAACCTAGGAGGAGGAATCACTAATATGGTTATGCCCCTGATCTTCGCTGGCTTCATCGGTGCAGGTTATCTGCCGGAAACGGCCTGGCGGCTTGCCATGATCGTACCTGGAGTGATGTTGCTGCTTTTCGCATTCCTGTATTACCGGTATACCAAAGACACCCCTTCCGGCAATTTCGACGAACTACCTGTCGCTCATTCAAGATCCTTAAAAACCAAAGGCTCTCTGGCGATAGCCGCCAAAGATCCCCGTACCTGGGCCTTGTTCCTGGCCTACGGTGCCTGTTTCGGTATTGAAATCACGTTTGACAATATTGCCGCATTATACTTCTTCGAAAATTTCGATACCTCTCTGGCCGTAGCCGGTATCCTGGCCGGAACATTTGGTTTCATGAATCTATTTGCCCGGGCTGTGGGTGGAATTGTAGCCGACAAGGTAGGACGGAAATTCGGAATGATGGGAAAAGGGCGCTTGCTTGCATTGCTGCTTGCATTGGAAGGAATTGGTATCGCCATTTTTGCCCAGAGCGGTAGTATCACGGCGGCAGTCATTTCCATGCTGGCCTTTGCCATGTTCCTAAAAATGGCCAATGGCGCCACCTACGCAATTGTCCCTTTCGTAAACCGGAAAGCGATTGGATCGGTCAGCGGAATTGTGGGTGCCGGAGGCAATGTTGGTGCGGTACTTGCCGGATTTCTCTTCAAATCCAGCTCCATTTCTTACTCTCAGGCTTTTGTTTACATAGGAGCGGCCATTGCCTGTATCGCTGCAATTGTTGCCTTGGTCAACTTCGACAAGGAAGAAAAAATGATACCCGAAACCAGTGCGTTCGGCACCGCCGAAGCCTGATTCGTCACAACCTGTTAAAGCATCTCAGTTAAAAGCTTTGTTAAGAAAATCCTATGAAAACAGCCAGTTCAACATTTAAATCGACCTGCTGCTACTGCGGCGTGGGCTGCGGCGTAGTGGTTCATCAGGAAAAAAACGGGCAACTGACACTGGAAGGCGACAAGGAACACCCTTCTAACAAAGGTATGCTTTGTTCCAAGGGCATGAACCTGCACTATACCGTGATGGACCAGTCGGACAGGCTGTTATATCCTCAGATGCGCCTGAACCGGTCCATGCCTATGCAGCGGGTGAGCTGGGATACTGCGCTGGAACGTACCGCAGCGGTATTTAAGACGCTGATCCAAAAGTTTGGCCCGGATTCCGTTGCATTTTATGTATCCGGCCAATGTCTTACCGAGGAATATTATCTTGTTAACAAGCTGATCAAAGGTTTTATAGGCTCCAACAATATCGATACCAACTCGCGCTTGTGCATGAGCTCGGCGGTGGTTGGCTACAAACTTTCATTGGGGGAAGACAGTGTACCGGTGTGTTATGATGACATAGAAGAGGCTGATGTATTTTATGTGACCGGAGCCAATCCTGCCTGGTGCCACCCCATTTTGTGGCGCAGGATTGAAGCGCACAAGGCGGCAAACCCCGGAGTAAAAATCGTTTGTGTGGACCCGCGCCGGACGGATACTGCAAAATCATCGGACCTGCACCTGCAGATTCACCCCGGTACGGATATTGTGCTGAACAATGCGATTGGACGCCTTCTGATCGAAAACGAAGCTATTGATGCGCATTTTATCACAGAACATACCGAGGGCTATGAAGCTTTCCGGGAAAAGGTATTTGAACGAACGGTTGAAGAAGCAGCTGAAATTTGCGGCGTGGATGTGAATGACCTCCGGTTAGCTGCCTGCTGGATTGGCAATTCAAAAGGTTTCCTCTCGCTGTGGACCATGGGGCTGAACCAGTCGGTCATTGGCGTCAATAAAAACCTGTCTCTGATCAACCTGCATCTGATCACTGGTAGAATAGGTACCCCAGGTAACGGTCCCTTCTCGCTCACGGGCCAGCCCAATGCGATGGGTGGCCGTGAAACCGGCGGATTGGCCAACATACTGCCCGCCCACCGGGACGTTACCAATGCCGCCCACCGTCTGGAGATGGAAACCCACTGGAATAGTCCTGTCAAAATTGCAGATAAACCGGGGTTCACAGCCACTGAAATGTTTGAGGCGCTGGCAGATGAAAAACTCAAGGCCATCTGGATCATCAATACAAACCCGCTGGTGAGTATGCCCGACGTTACCCAATCAGAAAAGGCGCTGAAAAATGCCCGTTTCGTTGTGGTTCAGGATATATCCCATAAGGCTGATACAGTGGCATTTGCAGATGTCATTCTCCCGGCTGCGGCCTGGCTTGAAAAAGAAGGCACCATGACGAACGCAGAACGACGGATCACTTACCTTCCCAAAGTACTGGAGGCACCAGGAGAAGCACTACCCGATGCGGAAATCATCTGGCGGTTTGCCGGAAAAATGGGGTTTGGTGATGCTTTCCATTA
This sequence comes from Dyadobacter sp. CECT 9275, assembly GCF_907164905.1. Taxonomy (NCBI): domain Bacteria; kingdom Pseudomonadati; phylum Bacteroidota; class Cytophagia; order Cytophagales; family Spirosomataceae; genus Dyadobacter; species Dyadobacter helix. The sequence continues at coordinate 177,522 of NZ_CAJRAF010000004.1, forward strand.
TCAAAATACATCCGAAGTTTACGACGAATATGTTAAAACCACCGCCGGAACGACCCTTGATGTGACGGGGGTAAATTACGAATTACTCCAAACCAGAAGGAGTATACAGTGGCCGTTCCGAGCAGGACAGCTGGGGAACTCCCCAAGCCACGGTATCCGCCAGGCCATGGCTGAGATCAACTCTGAGGATTTCAATACCTTGGTGGAAAGCAACGATGTATCCGGTACGAAACGGTTATTCACTGATCATCAGTTTTACACCCCCAGCAAACGCGCCCGACTTTTTGCCGTTCCTGATGAAAACAGGTCTGAGCCAACCGATGACGATTTTCCGCTTATACTCACAACCGGCAGAATCCGTGATCAATGGCATACCATGACCAAAACCGGAAAGGTTGCCAAACTGAACCAGCATTCACCTCAGGCTTTTTTACAAATTCACCCTTCGGACGCAGCACAGCGGAATATATCAGAAGGGCAACTGGTTTTGGTAAAAGGCAGGCGTGGCGAAGTGCGGGTGAAAGCACAGATAACGGAGGATGTCAGACAGGGCTTGTGTTTTCTTCCCATGCACTGGGGCAAAATACTGGGCAGCAATCTTAACAGGGCCAACAACCTCACCAGTTCCCTGACCGACCCTCGGTCCAAAGAACCTGACTTTAAGTTTTCTGCCGTTCAGGTTATGGTTTATAAAAAACCGGTTGAAAAAATCATCCTCATAGGAGCCGGATCCGCCGGACTGGGTTTCATCAATACTTACCGCTCACTTAATCAGGAGGATGAAATACATGTTTTTTCAAAAGAAATTCATCCTTTTTACAATCGGGTACTACTCCCCGACTATATCAGCGGCGCGCAATCCTGGGAACAGCTGGTGAAACTCCGGGAAGAGCAGTTTCAGGAAAACAATATTACCGTTCATAAGGGTGTCGGTATTGTTCATATTGACCGGAAAAACAAAACCGTAATCGACAGCAATGGAGAAGAACACAACTATCACAAACTGATCCTCGGGATGGGCAGCAGAGCTTTTGTGCCCAAAGGGGTACCCGCACTGCCGGGTATATTTAACATGCGAAGCAGACTGGATGCTGATTCGCTTGCACCATTTTTAAAACAGCCCAACCCGCATGCCGTCATTGTCGGAGGTGGAATTCTGGGGCTGGAACTCGCTGCGGCTTTCCGGATCATGCAAGTAAAAGTGTCGGTCATACAAAGAAGCGGGCGTCTGATGGAACGCCAGCTTGATCCCCTGGCCAGCGAATTACTCTATCGGGAACTCACCGACCGTAACGTAGAAATATTCTTTAACGACGAAGTTTCAACTTTCTCAGGTATTAACAGTGTAAATGGCATCCGTTTGAAATCAGGGCGAAAAATAGCCTGCCAGGTGGTGGTAATGACCATAGGGACAGTACCGGCCATTGAACTAGCCTCGGCGGCAGGGATCGTAACCAAAAGGGGCGTACTGACCAACGACTACATGCAAACTTCTGACACTGATATATTTTCAGCAGGGGAAATAGCAGAGTGGCGTGGACAAATGTGGGGCATTACGCTGGCAGCGGAGCAACAGGCGGAAGTAGCCGCCCGATTTATTGCAGGGGATATATCACTACCCTACAAGGGAAGTACTTCCATGAATATCCTTAAAATGGAAGGTTTTCACCTGTGCAGTATCGGAATGACGGAAGTTCCGAACGATGACTCTTCGTTTGAAGAGATTATTTTTATAGATAAATCAAAAAAATACTATAAAAAATGCATCGTCCACCACGACAAGCTCGTAGGCTGCATTTTGATAGGGGATAAAATTGAATTTTCTGAGTTCCGGAACCTGATCACCAACGGAACGGAGCTCTCCGAAAAACGTTTGCAATTGCTCAGGTCCAATCAGCAAACCGAACCTTTGCAGGGAAAACTTGTCTGCTCGTGTAACCATGTGGGGCAGGGTAACCTGGAAAATGCGATCGAAAGCGGCTGTACTGATTTCCAGCAATTGTGCCTGAAAACTGGAGCCGGAACGGGTTGTGGCTCGTGCCGTCCGGAAGTGAGATCCATCCTGGAAAAAATGGCTCATCATACGCTTGCTGTTCAACCCTGACCTGCATCCCAATGTACCACCCGACCCTGAAAACACCATGCGCGATTACTACCATATCAAAATAAACCTGCCTGGCGGTATTGTTTCTCCGGGATACCTGAAAAACATCCTTTCCGTGGCATCCAGGGCAGAGGTCAGGAAAGTGCGTTTTGGATCACGCCAGCAGTTATTGCTCACCGTGCATTACGAACAAATACGGTTTCTTGAAAAGGCATTGCAACAGTTGGAAATACCCTACGAGGTGAATACTGAACGGTACCCCAATATCATCAGCTCTTATTGCGGCGAAGATGTTTTCCGAACCGGGCAGTGGCTCAGTGCAAATGAATACCATAGCGTGCTGGATACTTTTGAACATGCGCCCCAGCTCAAAGTGAACCTGTCTGATTCCAATCAGAGCTTTACCCCATTTTTTACGGGTAACCTCAATTTCATATCCTCTCCTGAGCCACATTTCTGGTATCTCTACATCCGGCCCAAAAAGGGCAATACCCTATACAAATGGCCGGATCTTATCTATACCAATGAAATTGGCAGGCTATCTCGCCTGCTGGAGGAGAACATGCTTTCTCCTCATGGCGAGAAAGAAGAAGTTTTATACGATACGATCAAAAAAAATACGAACTATACATCGCTGCCACTGGCTCAGGAGCTGGAACTTCCCTCCTTCTCTCTCCCTTATTATGAAGGATTTAACCGCTATGAATCACGGACCTGGCTGGGACTTTACCGGCGCGACGAGCAATTTACGATTGAATTTCTGCTCGATATCTGCAATTTATGCATGAAAACCCGGATTGGGGAAATCTGCTCCACTCCATGGAAATCGCTGATTATTAAAGGAATTGAAGACAAATACCGGGCAGAATGGAGTTATGTACTGGGCAAAAACAATATCAATGTACGGCATGCTGCCAATGAACTTGCCTGGCAAACCGAGGATCATACCGATGAGGGAACGCTTCTGAAAAAAGAGCTCGTGCGGTATATCGACAAAAATGACACCCGTACCTTCGGACTGTGTTTTGGAATTCAGACCCGTCCTAAATCGGAGGTTTTCGGGTCAGTACTCATACGGAAAAGGCCGCTGATCAGTTTCGCACAGCTCCCATTGTTCAGTGTGTATGACCTTTACTATACTGAAAATTTTAATCCCAACAGCCGGAAACACGTGCTGTTTGAGAAGGGACTATTTAAAATACATCTTCCCGGACAGCTGGAACGCCTGTGCAGAAGATACAGTAACAGGCGAAATTCCGAAACAAACGTCCTGTCTACAGTCAGTATTCCAGAGCCCCCGTCCGCTGCGGGACCGGAGCCCGCCGGGATATACCAATGTCCGAATTGTTTCACCGTTTTTGATCCCGAATATGGTGATGAACTCCGGAACATCATACCCGGAACAGCTTTTGATGACCTGCCCGAAACCTATACCTGCCCGACGTGCGATACGGTGAAACGGGAGATGACTGAGGTGGCCGAAAGCCACACTACTTATTTCTAAGACCACATTTATTTATGAAAACAGCTCCTGTTTTACCGGTTTTTTTTGCTTTTGAAACTGATTTTGTCACAACCCTGAGATGTGTTCCCATGGTTGTCCGTTATAAACTCGACAGCTGCGGAGTAAAGCTCAAACTGCATGAATGGGCAAAATTCAGCCTGAGTGATAAAGAAAAAATGGCCTACCTGCCCTGTTCTACTGTAAAGGAAACAAACCAGTACCGCCATTTTGTGATCCATCTGGTATGGCAACATTTTGGATATGAAGCCGGTAGTCTACCCTCCGTGAACGATTCCTGGAATGATATGGATCAGATACCGAATGAAGTACAGCAAAAGGCGGCAGAATGGGAATGCCCCGTCATTTCATTGAGAACCTGGACCGGACTGGAAATGCTTCAGCGATTTGCCCTGGTAAAACTCAGTCGTTCCGGGCACGAAGGCAGAAATTTCCCGGTTGCTTTAAGGGAGTTCGGGATTTATTGAAAGATATTTTTTTATAAAACGCCGATCTTTCAATAAAAATCAAATTTCTGACATTCAGCAGCTTATCAGAAATATTATCCTTTCCCCGAAAATTACTTACCCGAGACATTTGTAAGGCATTTGTTAATTTGTACTTTTGCACCCGTGCATACGAAACCCGCGTACGCAACGACCCATGGCCAGGTGGTGGAATTGGTAGACACGCTACTTTGAGGGGGTAGTGCCCGTTCGGGTATAGGAGTTCGACTCTCCTTCTGGTCACAGCAAAAAAGTGCGTTTAGAGACTCTAAACGCACTTTTTTATGTCTGAGAATTCCAGCGGGACAATTGCGGGACAAATTTTCGCTGCAAAAAATGGCATTTTTTTGAGCAAAAAGACTTATCCATACAAGCCCGCAACTTTAAAAAACACAAAAAATAATAAGTGGTACATAGCTTATTATATCTATTCGGAGAAGAAAAATAAGCTGGTTAGGAGAAAACGTTTTGTGATTGGCTCTACGGTTCAGCAAAAAAAGGAGTTTGCGAAACAGGAAATACAAATAATTAATGAGCTTTTGAGAAACGGTGGACATATCGACCCTATAAAAGAGTTTCGTAAGCAAGCTGAAGTACCTTGGGTTATAGCACTTTACTTCAACATTTTACACGACTCGATTAACCCTACCGAAAATTTGCAACTACAGTAACAGACTGTCCTTTCTCTACATTTATTTCTTCAAAATTCAATTGAAGGCGGTTTTTGTCTTTAACCGTAGTGAAGGGGACCTCCTTACCAGCAACTTTGAAAACGATCTGGTCAGTATCTCCCGGCACTTCCACGGTCAACGTCTTAAGCCGCAGGTTTCCGTAGGCAAGCGAGAGCGTGTTGACTTGTTTCCCGGCGGTAATTTTTTGCTCTATATTTCCCCATCCTTCTGCTGTGGTGAAGAAGCTTTTGAAATTGTCTTTCTTGATTTTAGGAGCAAAAGACAGGCTTCCGGCCGGGCCATCGTAGCGCAAATCCTGCAACGACAGTAGTACACCCCACGATGCCATAGCCCTGGCATAATGATCTCCACATTCTATCTCATTCCATGGGTTGTGCTTCGCTCCGTCGTATCGGTCATGTACCGCCCTTACCAGAGAAAGTCCTTCCTCCACCATGTCTTCATAGATCATATTACTCGCCACCTGATATTCTATGCCCGTCCATACTTCATCACGGTAGCGAACACCATCGTCGCCCATGTGTTTACTCTTGGGCCAGGTGGCAATGAGCAGGCCGGCTTCCCCGGCGTCTGCATACACTCTTTCGGGTTTGTGAACGCTGTTCTGCACTTGCACATCCGGCGCCCAATTATACTTCCATACTGATGAAAGCGCTTTCTTTACTTTATCTTCCGGGTAAATGTAACCGAGATTATTAAGGTGTGCCCAGGTCTGCCCGAAGAGCTGATCGCTCAGGCAGCCATCCGCATACTGAAATTTCGGATGCTTGGCCAGATCGACATCCTGCACAAAGTAATCTCCGTTCCATAACCGGTTTACGCTATTAGTGCTTCCCTTGGCAAAAATCTCCTGGCAACGTTTTGCAAATGAATCATCTTTCATCAGCGTGGCCATCTCTTCGGCGGCCCGCAAAGCTGCCAGGTATAAACCTCCAACATAGGTGTTGGCACCGTAAAAAGCAATGTCGTACGTATTGGCCTGTTCTTTCTCGATGAGTCCATCCCCGTTTCCATCCTCATTGATGATAAATTCCGTTGCCTTTTTTATCCGTCCCCAGTTTCTTGAAAGAAACAGATTATCCTTCGAACCAAGGTGTTCGCGATAGGCTTTCAGGATCGCACCCGCGTGCCCGTCGATGAGAATCCCCCCCCAGCCGTTTCGTGCCTGAATACCGCCATCGCTCTGAAAAGAAGTGCTGAAATCGGTCTTTTCCCGGATATTTCTCTCCAGTTCCGGAAATAACCTGGAAAGCGCATGCTCGTAATTCCATACGTGTGTACAGGTTCCGACACAGGAACCTACACCTTCCCAAGCCCAGAATTTATCGTTTGCCCACCATTGGCAGGTTTCCGTCGCTAGCGTAGACACCGGCATCATCAGCCGCTGAATGAGCCAATAGGGCAACGAATTATTATTATAATAGGCGTTGTGAAAATCAAGTGTCTCCTGTGTTAACCGGAGCCTGTTTTTATTCAGCCACTGGGCTACATCCAGCGAGTGGCCGAACCAGTTGGCGTACATATTTCCGATGGCAGGACCACTCGTGGGTATCGGCTTGGTCCAGTTGCCGCCTTCACCGTACTGCATCGGACGACCGGGGAAATACCAGGTCAGCAGGAAAGTCACTTCTTTGGTCTCACCAGCAGCAAGGTCGAACGATGTACCCACCGCGCCGGTCAGGTTTTCGCCGAGAGGTTTAAGGGCTGTGATCGTTGTAAAAGATGGATTTGAAATGGTAAAATCAGTACTGGCTTTTCCTTTGCCGTCAAGTACAGTTAATGACACATTACCAAAATACGGATGACTGGCAGGGAAGAATTTTTCGTCGGCGGGAAGGTTACTGAATACAAAATCATCCAGACTGATATGTCCCCAGTCGCCCGGCTCGTTGTCGGTCACTACGAGATACGCTTTTTGTCCCCTGAACTGTTTTACGTCCCAGCTCACCGGCTTAAGCTCATCGGTGTTATCTCCGGTTACCGTTTTTACAACCTTATCATTTACAATCAGATTCATAAAGGTTCTGTCGGCATAATTTCCACCGGCAACTGTAAAATTGATATAGTCATCCGGAATGATAAAAACCGGAGAAATTAATTTGCCGGTAGCGGTATCACCCAGACTGGTCAGTTTCGAATTCACCAGAAAGCTGCCCCGATGCCCGAGTACATTGTCAGCTTCCGCCACACCACTGCTGACAGGTTTTTCTCCAAAAGCCTTCCCTTCTGTTTTCCAATTGCCGTAGGCGCCCGATTCAAAATCCTGAAATACCTGTTTTCTCCTGGTAACCACCTCGTTACTTTTGGTTTCGGTTAAATCCATTGTCACAGAGGTCATATCATTGGTTTTAACAACCCGGTTTCGCGAGGCTGCATTTGCAGCAGATTCCTTAAGATCAAGACAAACCATATTCTGCAGCCAGCCCGTGAGGTCTACCGAAACCTTGTTTCCCGAAGTATTTTTGACCGAATAGCTCAGAATAGTACCGGGAGTAGCCGACTCTCTGGCATTCAGGGGAATAAAAGGCGAGAATATCTTCGCATCGATTTTTACAGGTAAAGCGGCCGATCTGGAGGCATAATTGATCTTTGCAATCGGATATTCCCCGATAAAAGAAATGTCATCGAAATCTTTCTTATTCAGCTGTCTGGTGACCGTTTTGTTTCCCTGTCTGATCGTAACTGCAAATCCCTGATCAATGTAGCTTTGTGGCTCGAAGGTCTGATAGCACACTTTCCATGGCCCCTGCGGAGTATTAAAATTGATAAGATTGTCTATACCATACCCCGTATTATAGGCATTGTTGGCTATCCACCAGTTGGCGAGGGTACCATCTCCCCTCACATAAAGTTGCCCGGCGGCAATTCCACCACAAGGCATTCCAATAGTTTTCAGCGCTTCCCCCTTGTAAGGTTTTCTTTCATTTGACCACAATTTCTCCTTCCATGCGGGTGATAATTGCTTATTACTGGGCACTTTATGCGTTGGATGCAAAACTTGCGCGAAAGCAGGAACAAATAAGGTTAGGATCAAAAAAATAACGAGGAGTTTCATAAAAGGTTTAGGTATGGTGTATTTGAGGCCTAAAATAAATCTAAAAAATTACATTTTCATCTGTTGGTTCAGCACCTTCAATGATAGCCTGCGTTTTCACAAGGTCAAATAATTATCTCCATGATAACTTTTCGATTATTTGGGTAGATCCACCGACCAGCCAGGAAAATGTATACTCTGATTTTAAGGACAATCATGCCGCTTCCTGCTTTAGGCTCTTACCGACAGCCTTCCCAAAGGTTTCAATCCATCGCTGTACGTAAATAGGCGAGATAGAATTGCCTATAAACTTTTTCTTATCCGAGTCTGAACCTAACAGCACATAATCTTCGGAAAATCCCTGGATCTTTAACAGTTCATTCGAATATAACATCCGCATTAAAATGTCACCGATACCATAATGGGCCAATTCTTGGCTAGAACAAAATATTTAACTATCTGATTATAATAACTTTATGCAATCATTTTCAGAATTCGACTCTCCTTCTGGTCACATCAAAAAGTGCGTTTGGAGACTCTAAACGCACTTTTTTGATGCCTGCATAGTAGTACCTGTTTGGCTAGTCCTCTCTGAATCCTATTTTTCTTTACCAATAGAAAGCAAAACAACAAAGAGAATCAGAGAGTGGCTGACTTTGTATAAGGCAAACGCTAACCTAACTTCCGTTTACTTAAACAACCTCTGTCTTTCAATGAAACAACTGATCTTTCTGTTTATTTTATGGCTTTCCGCTTTATTGGTAAAGGCAAACAAAATTGAAATTAACATAACCCAAACCTACCTCAATTTTCCGATCGGAAAGGATGCGTCACGAAAACTGATGCAGATTTCCCTTCCGGATGGGACAATCAGCAGGGAGTTTGGCATTCAGCTGGCGGAGGACAAAGTAGAGTATTGGAGTTATCTGGATGTATCCGAATATAAAGGCAAAAGAATCACCCTGAGCTGCAAAGGATCTGACGAGCAATTGGCAAGAATTTATCAGTCGGAGAAAATCAGGGGAGCTGATACCCTCTATAAAGAAAAATTAAGGCCATTATTTCATTACACCGTCAAGCGGGGATGGCTCAATGATGTGAACGGCCCGATCTTTCTGAACGGTACCTATCACCTATTTTATCAGAATTATCAGTATGGAACCGATTGGCACACTGGCTTCATGTACTGGGGCCATGCAGTGAGCAAAGATATGCTGCACTGGGAAGAGCAGCCTCACGCACTTGAGCTGGACAGCCTGGGATCCCCATGGTCCGGATGCACGGTTATTGACAAAGAAAATACTGCCGGTTTTGGGAAAGGAGCACTACTGCTGTTCTACACAGCTTACAACTATCTCGCTTCTGAACAAAAACAGTGTCTGGCCTACAGTACCGACGGAGGGAAGACATTCAGCCGTTATTCCAATAACCCTATCATTGACAACCGGCTTGAACTTGGCACCAACGATGTCCGGGATCCCAAGGTTTTTTGGCACGAGCCCACAAAAAAATGGGTGATGGCACTTTTCGAAAATGATGGGATAGGTTTTTACCTGTCTTCCAATCTGCTCAGCTGGGAACGGGTAAGCAAGTTTAAGGGCCTGCATGAATGCCCGGATCTATTTGAACTTCCCGTACAAGGGCACAAGGATGTAAAAAAATGGGTTTTACACGGTGCTTCCGCTGACTATTTTATTGGCCATTTCAATGGGAGAGAATTTATCTCCGAAACACCAAAGCTAAGGTATGCCCACGGTAAAACCGGCTCGGAGGATATTCTGTATGCCGGCCAGACGTTTGCCAATATGCCGGATCGGCGAACCGTTCAAATTGCCTGGGGCCGTGGTATCAGCCACGCAGGTATGCCGTTTTCCCAGGCCATGCTCATCCCCACGGAATTTACGCTGAAAGATACACCTGACGGTATAAGACTCTTTGCCAAGCCCATCAGGGAAATTGCTGATCTGCATAAAGAAACCTCTTCATGGGCCAATCTTCCGTCTGAACAGATCAATGCCGAACTTCGCAAAAACAAACTTACCTCGCTGCATCTGGTAATCGATTTCAGCTTGAAAAAAGCAGGAGCCTTTCGCATAAGGTATAACGGAGAGTTGCTCTGTGAGCTCACAAATGAACAATTATCAGGCAAAAACAATCGTCTTTATGTTTTTGTGGACAAGGAAATTGCAGAGATTTTTGTCAATGATGGAGAACAATACCTGATCAGGCACCTGGCTAACCCGGCTAATGACCATGGGCTTGAAATGGACAACTACGGTGCTGTGCTCGACAAAGTTACCTTACACGAAATGTCAACAGTCTGGCCTTGAATTCTTCCCTCTCATAAGGCTTGCCAAGCAGCACATATCTCTCAAAAACACAGTCCCCTGAAACCTCGGGGGCTGTGTAAGCAATCATATGTATAAATTTCAGACCTGAACCATTAAAATGTTAAAAGCCTGAACATCAACAGTACGATACCAACTTGTAAATGGGCTACCCATGTATCCTTCGGTTATATATAAACACAACAACCCCGGACCTCCGCAAGGAAGATTGCCAGCCGTTGAAAAGCAATCATAAGCTCTCCACTTTCAATTTTGTCTCTGAGCACTTACATTTGATATCTTATACCAATTAAGCCGTCCACGCTTTTATGATCTATTATTTCAAATCAAAGTATGGCCTGTTCAGCATCAGGCCTCAGCCGGGAGCAGACAGGGTCCAATTATTCTTAAATGAAGAGATTCTGGGTTCCTACGTCAACGCTGCCAGTGCAGCAGAAGATGTGTACATTCAGGAAACAGGCTACTTTGAATGGGATTATCAGACAGACGTTGGGCGCCCTATTACACTCGCAGATTGGCATAAAAGATGACAGTGGCTTTTATACATAAAAAAGCTCCTTGTCCAGCAGATCGGTAATAACCTTAAAATCAGCAGAATTTAAGGCAAAATCAATATTATTGACATCAATTTCGAGAATTTTCCCATGTTCGTAGTTGCTGGAAAAATCGTCATAATACCGGTTAAGGTTTTCCAGATAATCGGTTGAAATATCCGCTTCGAAATTCCGGCCCCGTTTCTGTATCTGTGAAACCAGCTTAGGAATACCGGCCTTCAGATAGATCAGCAAATCGGGATGGGAAACGGTATTAATGATTGATTCAAAAAGGAGCAGATAGGTTTTATAGTCCCTCTCCGTCATTATCCCCGACTCATATAAGTTACGTGCAAAAATAAAGGCATCCTCATAAATGGTCCGGTCCTGAATGATGGTGGCGTAGGTAGCAGAACGGATCTTCTGAACCTGGGCAAAACGGTTGTTCAGGAAAAACACCTGCAGATTAAATGCCCATCTCTCCATATCTCCATAAAAATCAGCGAGATATGGATTTCCTTCAACGGCCTCATACATCACATCCCATTTGTAATGCTGCCCGAGCATTTGGGTCAGTGTTGTTTTACCCGCCCCGATATTGCCAATGATTGCGATGTGCATAAATGATGAGTTAACAGTTTGCTGGCAAAATTAGACAAAACAGCAAATATCCGTCACCTGATGGAAGTCAGTTTTTTTGATTTCCATTAACATGCCTGTATTCGTATATTTGCACTGAATTTTACAAAATGTTGTTGAACAACAGAGATCAGAAATCCAAGTAATAATTGACATTGAAAGTAATGAAACCATTTCGGGTTATTTTATATTATTGTTATTCCCCTGTTTCAGATACCGAAACTTACCGCGACCAACATCATTTATTCTGTGTTGAACACAATCTTTTGGGGCGAATCATCATTGCTCCGGAAGGAATAAACGGGACAGTATCGGGTACGCCTGAGGACTGTGAAGCGTACATGAACTACATTCATTCTGATGAGAGGTTCAAAAAAACGCAGTTTAAAATAGAAGAGCACGATAAGATAGCTTTCCAGAAATTGCATGTGAGGGTGAAAGACGAAATCGTGAACTCGGACCTGCCGGTGGATCCTTTGGTGAAAACGGGAAAACACCTGGAGCCCTCGGAGTTCCGGAAACTCATCAATGACCCGGACGTGGTACTGGTGGATATGCGGTCGGATTATGAGCATGAAGTAGGCAAATTTAAGGGCGCCATCACTTTTGACATGCACAATCTGCGCGAGCTGCCTGATCATGTGCAGGAAATAGCGCATCTGAAGGACAAAAAAATTGTGACTTACTGCACCGGTGGTATTAAATGTGAAAAAGCCAGTGCTTATCTGCTGGATCAGGGGTTTAAAGATGTGTATCAGTTACACGGAGGGATTATCCGCTATGGGCTGGAAGAAGGAGGTGAGAATTTTGATGGCAAATGTTATGTTTTTGATAACCGGATTACCGTGGATGTGAACCACGTAAACCCCACTGTTATTTCCAAATGTTATATCTGCGGCACCCCTTCCGACAGGATGATCAACTGTGCCAATGCGGAATGTAATACCCACGTACCCGTTTGTGAAAATTGCGGCTGGGAAATGGAAGGCGCCTGCTCCGACGAATGTAAGGCACATCCCGGGAAAAGGGTATATGACGGAACGGGTTATTACGTCAGCCAGAGTAACCATTATCATCCGCTGCAGGGGCTCAAAAGTCAGCAAAAAAACATTAAAAAAATGAAGCTGGCAATGCGCGAGCAAGCTGGTTAAGCAGCGGGCAGGGCAAGGTGGGTTTGGCATGCGTCAGCACAGCTCTTTTTCCAGGACATAATCATTCATCCAGTATGGGCCAATGGGGATATCTTCTTCACGGATAACCTTATAGCCCATTTTTTCATAAAAACTCCTGGCTTTATTGTACCTGTTAACGTTCAGTACCAGTTTTTGCCCCCCCGTTGATCTTACGTAAGTTTCTGCTTCATCCAGCAGATGCCTGCCCGCTCCCGATCCCTGGGCAGAAGGAAGAACATAGATCTTGTGCAGTTTAAACACAAGGTCGCCCTCGTCCTTAACAGCAGCAAAGCCCAATGGCTCTCCAGAGCTGGTCAGAATGAAAAACCGTTGTCCTTCGTCCATCTGCTGTTCGAGCGCCTGCGTAGAATAAATTTTATCAAACATATAACTGATCTGTTCGGGGTTAAGAATTTCACCATAAGTAGGTTGCCAGGTTCTTTCCTGAATGGAGATGATGAGCGGAATATCCAAAGAGGTCGCATGTTTTATTGCGAATGAAGTCATTATCCTTATTTTTGATTTATGTTTGTTGCGCAAATAAGTATTAATATCTAAAAAACCATAAATTCTCTCAGACCCTTTTGAGGCAGGACAAGATCCTGAACTGACAGAATAAACCATTTATGAAGCCCCTTATTTTAGTAACCAACGACGACGGTATCACATCAAAAGGTATTCGAACACTGGTAGAAATTATGCAAACCATTGGAAATGTGGTAGTTGTTGCACCAAACAGCCCACAGTCCGGAATGGGACATGCCATAACCATTGGTGAACCGTTGCGATTGTATGCCACCCATATCTTTGATGGAATTGATGAATATGAATGCTCCGGCACACCTGCAGATTGTGTTAAACTGGCCAAACATTATGTACTCAAAGACCGTAAACCGGATCTTGTCGTAAGCGGAATCAACCACGGAAGTAACAGTTCCATCAGTGTGTTGTATTCGGGCACGATGTCGGCCGCCATTGAGGCAGCCATTGAAGGGATACCCGCCATCGGGTTTTCGCTTTGCGATTATACCGAAGATGCAGATTTTGAACACGCTGTGGAGCCTATTGCAAAAATTACCAGAGCAGCTATTGAACACGGAATACCGAAGGGAATAGCCTTAAACGTGAATATACCGGCCAAAACAACAGAACCGCTGAAAGGTATTCTCAGCTGCCGGCAGGCCAAGGCGAAATGGCTGGAAAAATTTGATTACCGTACCGATCCGAACGGCCGTGGTTATTTTTGGATGGCAGGCGACTTTATCAATTTTGATACCGAAAAAGAAGATACTGATGTATGGGCGCTGGAGAATAATTACATATCCGTAGTACCCTGCCAATATGACCTGACCGAATACGAAGCCTTAGATAAGCTGAAAACCTGGAATTTATAATTCACGTTAAGAAAAATTTGTAAATGGCTCTAGTAGGAAGTTTACTGAAGAAAGGAATCCTGTTCAGCAACATTGTTACCAGCAGGAAGAAGAAAAACTTAGGCATCCAACAAAAAAAGACGTTATCCAAACTGCTGGCACGAGCCCGCTATACGGAGTTCGGCGAAAAGTACAATTTCGATGAAATCCTCTCTACCATTCTTTTCGGAACGGAAGATGCTTATTATCAATTATATAAGAAATCCGTCCCCGTTTATGACTACAACAAGATTTTCAACGAATGGTGGCACAAATCCCTTGACGGCGAAAAGGATATCTGCTGGCCGGGAAGGATCAAATACTACGCGCTGAGCTCCGGTACTTCCGAAGCGGCTTCCAAGTACATTCCGGTAACCAAGGCCATGTCAAGGGCTATTCAGAAAACGAGTATCAGGCAGATACTGTCCCTGGGACATTACAAGGACCTGCCCGACGATCTTTACGAAAAAGGATTCCTGATGCTTGGAGGAAGTACTAATCTGAACAATCAGGATAAACATTTCGAGGGCGACCTGAGTGGTATTACCGCCAAACAAATCCCTTACTGGTTCCGCCCCTATTATAAACCTGGCGAGAAAATTGCTGCTCAAAAAGACTGGGGCCTGAAACTGGAAGAAATCACCCTTCAGGCGCATGAGTGGGACATCGGCTTCATTGTAGGTGTACCCGCCTGGATACAGCTCCTGATGGAGAAGATCATCGCACATTACAAGGTCAATACGATCCACGATATATGGCCCAATCTTCAGGTTTTTGCGCATGGTGGGGTATCTTTCGAACCCTACAGGAAAGGTTTTGAAAAACTCCTGGCCAAGCCGTTGATCTATATCAACACGTACCTGGCATCCGAAGGATTTATAGCTTATCAGACACGCCCAGGAGCGAAGGGTATGGAACTGGTGTGCGACAATGGTATTTTCTTTGAATTTATTCCTTTTAACGAGCATAATTTTGATTCGGAAGGTTCCCTTACCGCCAACCCCGAAACGTTAATGATTAATGAGGTAGAAGAAGACAAGGAATATGCCCTGCTGCTTTCGACCTGCTCCGGTGCCTGGAGGTACCTGATTGGAGATACCGTTAAGTTTGTTGACAAAGCCAAGGGTGAAATAATCATTACCGGAAGGACCAAACATTATCTGAGCCTTTGCGGGGAGCATTTATCAGTAGACAATATGAACAGGGCCATTGATTTGGTTTCGGATGAGATGGGCCTTACCGTAAAGGAATTTACGGTTTGCGGGGTTGAACACGGCACCATGTTTGCGCACCACTGGTACATTGGTATTGAGGAAAATGAAACTGCCGATACAGAAAAACTCAGAACATTGCTTGACCAGAAACTTTCCGAGCTGAACGACGACTACGCAGTTGAAAGGCGCCACGCCCTGAAAGATATCATAGTGACGGTACTTCCCAATAAAGCATTCTATGGCTGGATGGAATCCAAAGGAAAAATGGGTGGGCAACACAAATTCCCCCGTGTTTTCAAAAATTTCCTGATACAGGACTGGAAGGATTACCTGGCCAAAAACAGTTACCAGAGCTAGCTAACTAAGAGAAAAACGGGGAGGATCGCCTTGGCAATGCTCCCCGTTTTTCTCTTTGCTCTTTACTTTATAAAATTGCTGTAAGTGATCTGGGCCGCTATCAGAATAAAAACCAGCCCTGTAATTTTATTGAACAGTGTTAGAATTCTCGGTGTAAACAATCTCTTCAATCTGTGCGCGAAAATGGCCATCGCGCATTCTACCACAAAAACCATTACCACGCTGGCTCCGAAAAAGAGGAGTACCTGGTTGAGATTGTAGTGCAAGGTGGTGCGGATGTAAGAAGCAATGGTAACCCAGCTGATAAAATTGACCGGATTGAGACCATTGAGCAAAAAACCAGTTGAGAAATAAAATATAAAATCTCCCAATTTTGTTTTGGGGTAACCAATCACTGGCTGCCCACGGATGATATTGCTAAGCCCCATGGCCACCAGAAAAACCGCACCAATACCTGCCATCCACTTCTGAAAATCGGGGATATCCGGCAAAAAAGAGGTCCCAAAAATGGCAAAGAAAACAAAAACGATATCACAAATAAAAACGCCGAACGCAATCTTGACCCCCGCCTGGTACCCATTGTCGACGCTGTTTTGAACAAGCGAAAAGAAAACAGTACCAAACGTAAGGCAAAGTGCGATACCTGTAAGCAGGCCATATAAGAGGGATTCAATCATATTATATTCCCCTCAGCCTGGCTAGTTTTAAAATCGCGCAAACAGATAAAGAATCTGTAATTTCCGAGCGCATCACCATATCCACCGCTTCGAAAAGGGGGACCTTTCTCACCTGCAGCTGTTCTGTTTCTTCCGGCTCGGCCTCGTCCTGCACAAGCTCTTCGGCTACAAACATAAAACCTTCTTCGTTGGTGGCGGAGTTGGAAGTATGGATGCGCCCCAGCTCCGACCACCTGTTGGCAATCAACCCGGTTTCTTCTTTTAATTCGCGCTTCGCTGCATCCAAAGGCTCCCCGTCCATGGCACCGCCTCCCTCCGGGATTTCCCACGAATATTCATTGATTGCATACCTGAACTGTCCTACCAGATAAATATTCCCCTGTTCATCTATCGGAATGACTGCGATTGCCAGGTTTTTAAATTTAACCAAACCATATATCCCGTTGTTACCCGAAGGGTTAATCACCTCCCGGTGACTGAGTTCCAGCCACGGATTCTCGTAAACCGTTTTTTCTGACAGTGTTTTCCAGTTATTTTCTGTGGACATAACCCATATTTTATTAGTAAATTTGGTACCGATATCGTACAGGAAATGCAAATAAACCAAAATAAGCGCAAACAACGTCTCATACTGCTGTCTTTTATAGCCAGCATTGTGCTTACAGGTTTAAAGTTTTTTGCCTATTATCTGACCTCCTCAAACGCCATTCTGAGCGACGCCCTCGAATCCATTATCAACGTAATTGCCAGTGGTTTTGCTTTTTACAGTATCTATCTGTCTTCCCAGCCAAAAGATCAAAACCATCCGTACGGACATGGCAAGATCGAATTTTTTTCGGCTGGTTTTGAAGGCGCACTCATCGTAATCGCATCGCTGTTCATCAGCATCGAGGCCGTCAAGCGGCTTCTGGATCCCAAGCCGATAGAAAATCTTGAACAAGGGGCGTTATTCATTATTTTCACCATCTTTGTCAATCTGGCAATTGGCTACCGGCTGTTGTCTGAAGGAAAAAAGAGCAATTCACTGGCGCTGGCTGCCGACGGACGTCACTTAATATCCGACAGTATCAGCAGTGTGATTCTCATCCTGAGTGTGGTGCTTATCCTCCTTACCGGCCTGGTCTGGATCGACAGTGTGGCATCCCTGTTTTTTGGCATTTTTCTGGCTTACAGCGGAAGCAGGCTGGTATCCCAATCTGTGGCGGGTCTGATGGATGCCACCGATCCGATTTTACTGCAAAAGGTGGTAGAAACTTTAAATAACCATAAAAAGAAGCATTGGATTGATATCCATAACCTGAGGGTGCAGCAGTACGGTTCGGACTTGCATATAGACTGCCACCTGACGCTGCCTTACTATTGGGAACTCTCAAACGTGCATGAGGCTATTCACTCCTTTGAAAATATTCTGAAAGCCAGCCACAGCGGGGAAACCGAGATATTTGTTCATGCGGACCCCTGCTTACCTGAATGTTGTTCTTTTTGCAGAATAGAAAACTGTATGGTACGGCAGCAGGTATTTCAGAAAGACATCGACTGGGACGTTGAAAAGCTCTCTAAAAATGAGAAATTGTACAACGAAGAGCTGGCACATTTAAAGCAATAACATACCTCAATTACACAGTCAAATTTAATCCTGATTAAAATGAATTTTACAAGACGCGATTTCCTAAAACAGGCTGCCGCCGCAGCGTTGACCGCCTCAGCCTTGCCGGATCTGTTCGCAGCTCCGGCTCCTCAAAAATTGTGGTTCGATATCTCCCTTGCGGAATGGTCGTTACATAAGGAGCTTAATGCCAAGAAAATCACCAATCTTGATTTCCCCGTCTTAGCCAAAAAGGAGTTCGGGATCAGTATTGTGGAATATGTCAATCAGTTTTTCAAAGATAAAGCAGAGGATAAAACATATCTCAACGAACTGCTGATGCGCACCAAAGATAATGATGTAAAAAACCACCTGATCATGATTGACGGAGAAGGTGGCCTGGGAGAACTGGACGCCACCACGAGAAACAAAGCTGTCGAAAATCATTACCGATGGGTGGAATGTGCCAAATATCTGGGCTGCAAAACAATCCGTGTGAATGCCTACGGAAAAGGAAGCGACGAGGAGATAGCGAAAGCGGCTGTGGAAGGCTTAAGTAAACTGGGCGAATTTGCGTCGAAAACCGGGATCAATATCATCGTGGAAAATCACGGAGGGTCATCTTCCAACGGCAAATGGCTTGCAGGCGTGATGAAACAGGTTAATATGAAAAATGTAGGTACCCTGCCCGACTTTGGCAATTTCTGTATTGTCCGTAAAAAGGATGGCTGTGCAGAGTCCTATGACCGCTACCTGGGAACCAGCGAACTGATGCCGTTTGCGAAAGGAGTAAGCGCCAAAACTTACGACTTTGATGAAAAAGGGAACTGTATCGAAACAGATTATACCAAAATTCTGAAAATTGTGAAAGACAGCGGCTTCAGAGGTATTGCTGGTATTGAATACGAGGGAAGCAACCTTTCGGAACGTGAAGGTATCAAGGCTACAAAAGCGTTGCTCGAACGCGTGGGACCTACCATAAAATAATGCAAAGGGGATACAGTAAACTTTTGTTAAGTTGACTGTATCCCCCTGCATCCTTATCCTTAATATCCCGCCCGGATTGCTATCGAAGAATATATCTCATAAAGACCTTTTTATAGTCCAAGATATCCAAGGAACTCCTTTCTCAATGCTTCATCTTCAAATCTTCCGCTGTAAGATGCCGTGATGGTGGAACTTCCCGCATCCTTGATACCACGCGAGTGAACGCACATGTGTTTGGCATCAATCACAACCGCCACGTCTTCGGTTTTTAAAGCCACTTTCAGCTCATTTGCGATCTGCATGGTCAGACGTTCCTGTACCTGCGGCCGCTTCGAAAAATATTCTACAATCCGGTTCAATTTTGAAAGCCCGATCACCTTTCCGCTGGAAATGTAGGCAACATGTGCTTTCCCGTATATCGGTACAAAATGATGCTCGCAATTGGAAAACACCGAGATGTCCTTCTCCACAAGCATCTGGTTGTACTGGTATTTATTGTCAAACAGCGTTACGGAAGGTTTATTTCTGGGATCGAGGCCTCCGAAAATCTCTTTGACATACATTTTGGCCACTCGCTTCGGCGTACCTCTCAGGCTGTCGTCTCTCAGGTCAAGCCCCATGATCTCCATGATATGCCGGAAATGTTTTTCTATTAATTCAATCTTCATTTCATCCTCCATAGCAAAGGCATCCTCGCGCAATGGGGTTTCAATGGAAGAGAAGAGATGATCCTCCCCTACTTCTTCAACGTCCAGACTGTCAATTGACGGGATATTCAACAAAGTTCCGTTCTGTTTCATATAAACGTATTTTCAGAGCAAGCTCCGGATCGATTAATTTACGTAGGATAGAATAAATAACAATGGCTATATTTTCGGCTGAGGGATTAAGGTTCCTGAATTCCTCAATGTCCAGATTGAGATTATGATGGTCAAACCTGTCCAGCACATGCTCTTTTATGGTATCGCTGAGTATCTTCATATCCATCACAAAGCCGGTTTGCGGATCAACTTCTCCGGTTACCCGCACGATCAGCTCATAATTATGACCGTGGAAATTAGGATTATTACATTTACCAAAAACAGACTGGTTTTTCTCCTCGCTCCACAACGGATTGTGAAGGCGGTGAGCCGCATTAAAATGCTCCTTACGGAACACCGATACTTTGTGAGACATAGGGTAACCAGTTAGTTAATATTCAACCTTAATGTCGTTACAAAGTTTGTGTCCAACACATTAAGGCTTTCAGAGCCGGCCAAAGAAACGCTCATTTGGATATGCTTACCCAAACTTAACGATTTCACTGAAAAAAATGTTCAAAACTTTTTCTTAATTACATATCACACGCCGGGCTTCCTGTGAAATTATAATTAATAAAAAAAATTAAAAAATACGGTATTTGAATGTAAATTGCGACCTTGGGCAAATAAAAGCCTGCCATTCTGATATTTCACCTATTGCTATATATGCATAGACGAGATTTTATTCAAAAAACTACTCTTGCCGCTTCTGCCTCAGGAATTTTTCCTGAAATTATATTTAACCGTCCCAAGGTAGCAGAAAAAGTACGCCTGGGCTTTATTGGAGTCGGTTCCAGGGGCCGAAGCCATGTGGAGCAGGCCCTATTCCGAAGTGACGTAGAAATTACCGCCATCTGTGATATTGATCCCGAAGCGATTGCTAAAACGCTGGAAATGATCAAAAAAGCTGGCAAAAAACAGCCTGCAGTGTACTCAGGAGGTGATGAGGATTTTCTGAACCTGGTGAAACGAGATGAGCTTCAGGGTGTAGTGGTTGCTACTCCTTGGGAATGGCACGTCCCCATGAGCATTGCGGCCATGAAAGCCGGGAAATATGCTGCTGTGGAAGTTTCGGCTACGGTAACGCTCCAGGAATCCTGGGACCTGGTGGATACTTTTGAAAAGACAGGTTCGCATTGTATGATCCTGGAGAATGTATGCTACCGCCGCGACGTGATGGCGGTTCTGAGGATGATCCGGGAAGGATTATTTGGTGAGATGACGTACGCTCATTGCGGTTACCAGCACGACCTGCGAGGGATTAAATTCAATAACGGTAAGCCGGAAGGCAGCGGAGCCGAGTTTGGGCCAAAGGGTTATTCTGAAGCCCGCTGGCGGACACAGCATTCGGTGGATCGTAACGGGGATATCTACCCCACGCATGGCCTGGGCCCTGTAGCGCACTGGCTGGATATTAATCGGGGGAATTATTTCAAGTACCTCACCTCCACCGCAACAAAATCCAGGGGATTGCATAAATATGTGGTAGACCATGGCGGCAAGGATCATCCCAATGCAAAGGTGAATTTCAAACTGGGAGACGTTGTCACCACAGTCATCCAGTGTTTCAATGGCGAAAATATAGTTTTGATACATGATACCAACTCGCCCCGTCATTATTCGCTGGCTTTTCGGGCACAGGGGACCAACGGGCTTTGGATGAATGATGGTGACAGCATTTATCTGGAAGGAATTTCACCCAAGGAACATACCAATGAGCCAGATGGCCCCTATCTGAAAAAATATGACCATCCGCTATGGGCAAAACATGCCAAAGCTGCTGAAAACGCCGGTCACGGAGGAATCGACTATTTTGTGTTTCGTGGCTTTGTAGAAGCCATAAGGAACAAGGTGGCCCCACCAATTGACGTTTATGATGCCGCGGTATGGAGCGCTATCAGTCCTTTGTCGGAATTATCCATTTCCAAAGGGAGCGCGCCGGTTGAGATCCCCGATTTCACGCGTGGTAAATGGAAAACCAATAAGCGGATTTTTGGCTTAAATAACGAATACTAACACTAATTAACTTATACCTATATTTATTAAAATGACAAAAAAGAACAATTACTTGGTTCCAATGCTGGTGATGGCATTAATTTTCTTCATGATGGGCTACATCACTTGGACCAACGGCCCTCTCATTCCTTATCTGAAAATTGTATGTAATCTTGAAACAGATGTCCAGGCATTTTTTGTCACATCTGCCTTTTACTTTTCATATTTTTTTATGCCGCTTCCTTCGGCTGCCGTTCTTCAAAAGCTGGGTTTTAAAAATGGAATGATCGCAGGATTGGTGGTGGTTGCACTTGGTTCGTTGCTATTTATTCCAGCCGCCGATTCAAGAACTTACGGACTTTTCCTTACTGCTCTTTTTATGCAGGGGTCAGGTTTAGCGCTGCTCCAGACAGCCGTAAATCCCTACGTGAGTATTCTGGGACCTATTGAAAGTGCTGCGCAGCGAATCAGCATAGTTGGGCTTGCAAACAAAGCGGCCGGGATTGTAGCCCCCGTGCTTGTTGGAGGAATTATCCTGAAAGGAGCCAGTGATCTTGAAAAAAAATTATTGGTGATCACAGATGCAGAAGAGAAAAATGCAATCCTTTCTGAAATGGCTTCCAGGGTACAAACTCCGTACGTAGCACTGGCAGTAATTTTAATGGTCGTGGCCGTAATCATTTTCTTTTCTCATCTCCCCGAAATACAGGCAGAAGCAGATGTAGACACCAGCAAGGAAGAAAAGAAAAGCGTTTTCAGCTTTCCTAATCTGGTATTGGGAGCAATAGGAATAGTTTGCTACGTGGGAGCAGAGGTTATTGCCGGAGACGGAATTGGACAGTACGGAAAAAACATCGGTATCAGTCTGGATGAAGCCAAGCACTTTACTTCCTACACCATGGGCGCTATGCTTTTGGGATACATCATCGGTGTTATTGCAATTCCAAAATTCCTGAAACAGGAAGATGCTTTAAAGTATTCCGCAATCATCGGAATTGTATTTTGTTTGATCGTGATCTTCACTTCGGGTTATACCTCTATTCTTTTCATTGCTCTTTTAGGTTTGGCAAATGCATTAATGTGGCCAGCCATATTCCCCCTGGCTATCAATGGGCTGGGTAATTTCACAAAAGTAGGCTCCGCACTGCTGATCATGGGAATTGGGCCTGGTGGAGGTTTACTGCCATTGCTTTATGCTATGCTGGGTGGTGAGGTTAACCCGCAAAGAGGATTCTGGGTTGTTATTTTATGTTATGTGTTTATCCTCTATTATGCATTGGTGGGCCACAAAAAGAAAAGCTGGTAATTCATGAAAGTTTCAACACCCGGTCGCATTTGTCTTTTTGGTGAACATCAGGATTATCTTGGATTACCCGTTATTGCAGCAGCCATTTCAAGGCGTATCAGCCTGGACGGCGACTACCGTGACGATGATCAGGTAATATTACATTTGCCGGATCTCCATCAAACAGAATCTTTTTCTCTTAAAGAAACCTTTCCTTATGTAGTACAGAGAGACTATTTCAGAAGTACCATCAATGTACTCAAAAGAAAAGGCCTTACCTTTTCTAAGGGCTTCGAGTGTGTTATCCATGGAAATATCCCTATCAATTCGGGAACGTCCAGCTCATCGGCATTGATCGTTTCCTGGGCACATTTCCTGGATAAAATGAGTGATAATCCGCAGCACTTTACACCAAAGGAACTGGGAGAAATTGCCAACATGGCCGAGGTACTGGAATTTGGTGAACCCGGCGGTATGATGGATCATTATTCAACAGCCATAGGAAATGTCATTTATCTGGAATCCACGCCAGAAATAATGGTGGAAGCATTAACCCCCCAGCTAGGGACCTTTGTTCTGGGAGATTCCCTTGAACCTAAAGACACCCTGGGAATCCTGGCGCGCTGCCGGTATGGTATGGAAGACGTCATCAGGAAAGTTACCGCAGAAGATAGTACCTTTTCTATATTCACCACGCCCTACGAGCAAAGTGCGGCATACAGCCGTTTCCTGTCTGACGATGAGCTGGGCTTATTACAGGCCAACATTGAAGACCGGGATATTCTTATAGAAGGGAAGAAATTATTGTCTCGGCAATCGGTATCTGACCGCGGTCAGTTTGATTCTCATTTCGGAGCGCTGCTTTATAAACATTATAAAAATCTTCGTGACTTTAAAAGGACTTCAACTCCCAAAATTGAACGGATGATGAATGCTGCGCTGGGCGCAGGTGCCCTGGGTGGAAAAATAAATGGCTCCGGAGGGGGCGGCTGTATGTTTGTATATGCGCCTGATCACGCCGAACGAGTGGCAGAGGCTATTGAACGTGAAGGCGGCAAAAGCTACATTATTACCGTTGACTATGGTACGGTGGAGGAAAAGTCAACAGTAAATGGTGGAAAGTAAATAATGGCGGTAAGCAGTTTACAGCGTATATCCCTACCGAAATATGAAGCAACCGACTCATGGTGCGCTAAAACAGTATGGAACGGATAAATTACGGTTGGCCGTACTTGGAACAAAACATAAAGAATCCTGGAGCATATCAAACTCTGGGATTTTTTATGTTTCTGAAGGCATTCAGAACGGATTAGTATTTAAATTGCACCAAAGGCGTTCCGATTGTGTTTTTGTTTTGTGAACTTTGTTTCGGAATACACAGCACACGAGCAAAGTACCCGGTGGCCTGTTATTAAAGTGATGCCGGTAAAAGGAAAAAATACATGGGTATTATAACAACTTCTGAGAAACAAAAGATTAGCTACTGCCCCTCTCTGACCGAATACCGGAGAAGAGAAACGATCACCATCAATATCGGGGATCTGCCGATGGGCTCGGCATACCCCATCCGGGTTCAGTCCATGACAACCGTGGATACCATGGATACCCAAGGTTCAATTGACGAAGTTGTCAGAATGGTGGAATCAGGCTGTGAATACGTCCGTATTACGGCCCCCAGCGTGAAGGAGGCACAGAATCTCGAAAATATCCGCAATGGTCTGCGCAAAATCGGGATCAACGTTCCACTCATTGCCGACATACACTTTACTCCCAATGCCGCCGAACTGGCTGCCAGAATAGTGGAGAAAGTGAGGGTTAATCCGGGCAATTATGCAGATAGAAAGCGTTTCGAGGTTATTGAGTATACCGATGCTTCCTATGCCGCCGAGCTGGAAAGGATTAGGGAAAAATTCATTCCGCTGATTAAAATATGTAAAGAGTATGGTACTGCCATGCGGATCGGCACCAATCACGGATCTCTTTCAGACAGAATCCTGAGCCGCTACGGAGATACCCCGCTGGGTATGGTGGAATCGGCACTGGAATTTCTGAGGATATGTGAGGAATTTCAATACAATAACATTGCGCTTTCCATGAAATCCAGTAACACGCAGGTGATGGTGGAGGCGTACCGTTTGCTTGTTCAAAGGCTTGATGAGGAAGGGCTGAAACCTTATCCCCTTCATTTGGGTGTTACAGAGGCCGGAGAAGCAGAAGACGGGCGGATCAAGTCGGCCGTTGGAATTGGTACTTTACTGGAAGACGGCCTGGGTGACACAGTCCGGGTTTCTCTGACCGAAGCCCCGGAAAAGGAAGCTCCCGTGGCACGGGCGCTGATTGAAAGATATACCCGCCGTAAGCCACATGACTTCATAGAGCCAGTTGAGCGCATACCCATTAATCCGTTCCAGTATACCCGCCGCGAAACAACGGAAGTATATAACCTGGGTGGGCTGAATGTACCGCGGGTCATCGCTGATTACACTGATATAAAAATTGAACACTTGGAAGATCTGAAAAGTATCGGCCATTTCTTTTTGCCGGTACCTGATAAGTGGGCCATGAATGACCAGGGGGCGGATTTCATCTATACCGGGAAAAGACCAGCTCCTTTCATGCTTCCCAATGGCCTGAAAGAGATCCTGGATATTGAAGTCTGGAAGTTACAGGAAGATAAAACCAATAAGTTTCCGTTATTCACTGTGGGGGAATGGGTCGTGACCGACCGTAAATATCAATCCGCTTCTCTGAATTTTGTTACAGGAAATATTCACGATTTTACTCCTGAAACCACTGCAGGGCTGAGTCTGGCGAAAAACGTTGTGCTGATCATACATTCGGACAACAAACATGCTATGGCTGAACTGCGCAGGCTGTTTTTCAGGCTGATTGATGCGCAGGTAAAGATACCTGTTATAATACGCAGGAACTATGCCCCGGAAATTGGTGATGCGTTAACGCTGTATTCGGCAACCGATATGGGAGGCTTACTGGTTGACGGCCTGGGTGACGGCGTATTGTTGTCTCCGGACTTTGAACCGGCCCTTACCACGGAGGGAAAATTAAAGTATGCTGCTACCTTTAACAGTATTGCTTTCGGAATTTTACAGGCGGCGAGGACGCGGATGTCCAAAACGGAATACATTTCCTGCCCTTCCTGTGGAAGAACACTATTTGATCTGCAGGAAACCACTGCCATGATCCGCAAACATACCGAGCATTTGAAAGGTATAAAAATCGGAATTATGGGATGTATTGTAAATGGTCCCGGTGAAATGGCAGATGCCGACTACGGGTATGTGGGCATGGGTAAAGACAAAATTGCGCTCTACCGCGGTCAGGAGGTCATAAAACGCTCAGTCCATGCGTCCAAAGCAGTGGATGAACTGATAGAACTCATACGAGAGGATGGCCGCTGGATTGAGCCGCACGAAGTAGAGGTATTAGTCTGATTTACAACAAATTAATTCAAAATAAATTAAATATTCTGCAAATGAAAAAGTATTTTCAACTTGGGGATGTATTCTATTATTTCGTAAGGGTTTTCAAAAAACCTGATCCGAATGCTCCCAATTCGTTCAATCTCAGGATGATGCATGGGATCAACAGGATCTCAATCATCATGTTCCTTATTTGTATTTTTGTCATGATATTCCGCGCACTTACCAGATGAACCTTGAAGCATTGAGGGAATTTTGCCTGGCACTGCCCCATGTTACCGAAGAGCTACCCTTCGGACCCGATGCCCTGGTCTTTAAAGTAGCCGGGAAAATGTTCCTCCTCACACCACTCGACGAGGTTAAAGTTCAGTTCAATGTGAAATGTGATCCAGAAAAGGCGGAAGAATTAAGAGAAAAATACGCGGACGTGAAACCCGGATATCACATGAACAAAAAACATTGGAATACAGTGTATGCCAGTGGAAGTATACCCAACGAAACCCTGTACACCTGGGTACAGGATTCATACGATCTGGTAGTGGCCAGCCTCAGCAAAAAACAGCGGGAAGAAATACAGGCTTCGCGATAGCCCGATCGGGCTGGAGAAAAAGAAGCCAGGCAAGCAACCCGGCTTCCTGTTTATCAGACTTCCATAATTTATTTTGATGCGGCAGCCTTCATCTCCTCGTCCAGGCGCTTGCTCAGCGTCTCGCAGGTGGCTTCAATCGTATCCGCCATGGTAGTATCATTGGTGGCGGTCAGGAGTGTATCAGCAATACCGCTCATAATCTCGATGTAAAATCTTTTCATTTCAAAAACCTCCATATCCTTTGTCCAGAGGTCAATTTTGAGTGTACCTCTGTGATAATGGTCCCAAACCGCAATGGCAATGGCCCTTGTATCATTAATGCCTTCGTTGGGATTGTCCGTCGCGTTCCAAAAAATCTTTTCCGGTATGTTCTGGTTGTCAAGCTCAACATTAAAGTGTATTTCCGAATTCTTCATTGGTGATGTTAATATTTTACTCAAAAGTAAAGCAATTGGCCGACAAAGTAGTTCCCTGCCTCATCACTTTCCTGCCTGCCCAAAAACTTTTTTCAGCAGATCGCTCACCCTTGCAACAGGATCTTCCCTGATTTTTTTCTCTTCCTGGGCAATTAATAGGTACAGACCGTCAATTGTTTTCTGAGTTGCATACTCCTTCAGATTGGGGTTCACTTTCTTCACCAAAGGAATCTGGTTGTAGGTATTCACGATATCAGCATAATACTGGGTGGCTTTATTTTGTTTCAGGGTGCTGTCAACCACCGGAAAAAAAGTATTGAACAGATCCTGATTGGTCGTTTTTCTGAGATATTGCGTTGCTGCATCATCCTGCCCTTTTAATATACCCAGCGCATCTGTGATGGTCATAGAGGTAACCGCTTTCACAAATATGGGTTTAGACTTTTTTGCAGCATCCTCGGCTGCACGGTTAAGTGCGAGCGTAAATTTGTCTACTTCGTCGCCAAGTCCCATTTTCCTTAACGTTTCCGCAACCTTTTGTGCTTCTGGCGGTACCGCAATTTTGATCAGCTCATTTTTGAAAAAACCATCTACTTTTGAAGCTTCCGCAGAGCCATTGCTGACACCCACAGTTAAGGCCTCTTTTAATCCCTCAACCACATCAGCCTCACTTAATGATCCGCCAGATTTCTGTACGCCACTCAGAATTTTACCCAAACCCGAAGAAAATTGAGCCTGCGAAGCACAGCCCGAAAAAGTGATTAAAAATACAACTGCTACTAATTTTTCTTTCATCAGACTTTCAGTTTGTTAATTACTTACTAAGATTCAAACGTAATCAATAACGATTAATTTTACTTATTTTTGGGGAAATAATAGGTTTGTTATAACCCGGTTTGCTATCTATGAATGCCATTATCAGGGCCGAAATTATTACCATTGGAGATGAAATCCTTTTCGGGCAGATTACCGACACCAACACGCAGTGGATAGGTGCACAACTAACCGGAATAGGCATAAGGCCCGTCAGAAAAACATCGGTTGGTGATACCAAAAGCGATATACTGGACGCACTTTCCGCGGCAAGTAACCGCGTGGAAGTAGTGATTGTCACGGGTGGACTCGGACCTACCAAAGACGATATCACCAAACATACCTTCTGCGAGTACTTTGGCAGTGAGCTTAAAATTAACGAACAAGCGCTTTCCTTTATAACCGATTTCTTTGCCAAAAGAGGGCGAGCAATGACCGAGCTGAATAGACAGCAGGCCGCATTGCCTACCAACGCTGTTTATATTCCCAACCAATGGGGCACAGCACCCGGCATGTGGTTTGAAAAGGAAGGTGTCATTTACGTATCCCTGCCGGGTGTGCCCTACGAGATGAAAAATCTGATGGAATTTGAAATTCTTCCCAGGCTCAAATCCCGTTATCACACCTATGTAATCAAACACAAGTCCATCCGGACCATTGGCGTGGGAGAATCTTTTCTGGCTGAAAAAATTGAAGCCTGGGAAGATGCGCTCCCTCCGCATATCAGGCTGGCTTATCTGCCCCATTTCGGACAGGTGAAACTCAGGCTTACAGCTACCGGCTTGGATGAAAACATACTGGATCAGGAACTTGAGGCTCAGGTAAAGCTTGTCATGCCTCTCATAGAAGAAAATGTATTCGGCTACGACAATGATGAACTGGAAGCAGTGATTGGTTCCTTGCTTGAAACTAACAAAGCAACAGTAGGGACAGCCGAAAGCTGTACCGGCGGATTGGTTGCGCACCAGTTAACCAGCGTCCCTGGTTCTTCCAGATATTTCGAGGGTTCTGTGGTCAGTTACAGTAATGAGGTAAAACAAAATGTACTTGGCGTTTCAGAAGAGACGTTAAAGTTATATGGCGCAGTGAGCGAGCAAACCGCCATTGAAATGGCCGAAGGAGCCAAACGATTGCTAGGCACTACTTTTGCAGTTTCAACCACCGGAATTGCAGGACCCGACGGGGGAACTGCCGACAAGCCGGTGGGAACCGTGTGGATAGCGTGTGCTACGCCTTCCGGAACGTATACGCAATTGCTGAATTTGAAAAGCAGCAGAAAAGTAAACATAGAGATGACCTCATCCTATGTACTGAACCTGCTAAGGAAATCGATACTCAAAACTGAACTGACAGATAAAATCTGAGCAGCAATGACATGTATGGGCTCCAAAACTTGTAACCGGAGTCTTTTGAAAAAATTGACTTATGAGAATAGTAGAAATGGTAATGCCTCCCATGGGCGAAAGTATTTTGGAATGTACCGTACTCAACATTCTCAGAAAGCCAGGGGATCGGGTTGGTTTGGACGATTCCATACTGGAAGTTGCCACGGACAAAGTGGATACCGAAGTCCCTTGCCCTTATAACGGGATATTGGTGGAATGGCTTGTGAAGGAAAATGATATTGTTGAGATAGGAAGTCCGGTTGCCAAAATTCAGGTGCAGGCCGACGGTGTTGCTGATGCCGGAATAACAGGAAAAGATGCCCTGGTTGAAATCATAGAAGAAGAAAAAGCTGCCATAATCATAGAAAAAGAATTGGCAGAAAATGTTTTGACCCAAACACCCGATAAGATAACATATCACGAGCTGGGAGACGCCAGTACCTTTTACTCGCCGCTGGTTTTAAGCATAGCACGGCAGGAGAATATCAGCCCTCAGGAACTCAGCTCCATCACGGGCACAGGTGCAGACAACAGGGTCACCAAAAATGATATGCTGGCATATCTGAAGAACAGGAATATCCCGGCTTCTGGTCAGCAGGTAAAAACACAGTCCGTTAGCGGGCAAACAGAGATTTTTGAAATGGATCGTATGCGAAAGATGATTTCCCAACGCATGACTGAATCCCGCAAAATTTCTGCTCACGTAACCTCTTTTATTGAAACCGATATGACACCGGTGGTGAACTGGCGGGAGGCGGTAAAACAGGAGTATCGCAAAAAATCTGGCGACAGTATCACGTTTACCCCCATATTAATTGAGGCAGTTGCGAAAGCAATCAGAGACTACCCGCTGATCAACATTTCGGTGGAAGGTGATAAAATCATTAAAAAGAAGGACATCAATATTGGCATGGCGGTTGCTCTTCCGGATGGCAACCTTATTGTTCCGGTAATTCACCAGGCCGATCAGTACGACTTACCTGCCCTGGCCAGAAAAGTAAATGAGCTGGCAAAACGTGCCCGCGAAAATAAACTAAAACCTGATGACCTGGCCGGAGGAACCTATTCCGTTTCCAACATCGGTGCATTTGCCAACCTCATGGGTACTCCGATTATCGTTCAGCCGCAGGTAGCCATCATGGCGTTTGGTGCCATTAAAAAGAAACCTGCAGTGATTGAAACACCCCAGGGAGATCTCATCGGTATCCGGAGTATGATGTTTATCTCTCATTCTTACGACCACCGGGTGGTGGATGGTTCCCTTGGCGGTCTGTTCCTGAAACGAGTGAACGATTATCTGGAAAATTTTGATACACGCCGAACCCTGATTTAATGCTACGACTCACTTTGGATATGGATGACGTGATGGCCAATACACATGAGAAATTGGTTAATATCATCCTGAATGACTTTTCTACTTCACTGACTGAGAAGGAATTATATTCCAGAGCTTTAAAAGATCTGTTACACCCCAAGCAACTGACCAAGCTTCATAAAATCATTAATTCCCCCGGCTTTTTTGCTAATGTTGAAGTAAAAAAGGACGCCATCGAAACGGTTCATACCCTTTCGAAATATTATGAAATTTTTGTAGCAACCGCTTGTATGGAATTTCCGAACTCCTTTCGGGATAAATTTGACTGGCTTCACAAACATTTCAGTTTCATTCCGTGGACCAATATTGTTTTCTGCGGATACAAAAACATTCTTTATTCCGATTATCTGATCGACGATCATCCCCGGAACCTTGCCGGATTTAAAGGAGAAGGCATTTTATTTACAGCACCTCATAACCTGTCTGAAACCGGGTATCGCCGGGTATCAGACTGGAGTGAGGTTGCGGAATTATTTTTACCCATTGTATGAAGCTACTACTGATTGAAGACGAGCCCAAAACGGTTCAGTCCATTAAACAGGGACTGGAAGAAAATGGTTATGAAGTTGATATCGCATATGATGGTCTGATCGGTAAACAACTGGCCCGGAATAATAGTTATCAGCTGATTATCAGCGATATAATCATTCCAGGTATCAATGGCATTGAACTTTGCAGGGAGATACGGCTCGCTGGTGACGACACGCCCATTCTGATGCTCACAGCACTGGGAACCACCGACGACAAGGTAACCGGTCTGGATGCTGGCGCGGATGACTATCTGGTCAAACCTTTTGAGTTTAAAGAGCTACTGGCCAGGGTAAGAGCGCTAACCAAACGCGGCAGCAATGTATCCCAAACCGGGCAGATTTTAAAATTTGCAGATCTGGAAGTTTCCATGGACGCCAAAACCGTACACCGCTCAGGAAACAAAATAAATCTCACAGCCAGAGAGTTCAATTTGCTGGTATACCTCATCAGAAATCAGGGAAGGGTTATCTCAAAAGTAGAAATTGCGGAGCAGGTATGGGACATAGGTTTTGATACAGGGACCAATGTGATTGAAGTTTACGTAAATTACCTTCGTAAAAAAATCGACAAAGATTATCCCGTTAAGCTTATTCACACACAGTTCGGGATGGGATATGTACTTAAAATAGAGTAACATGCAGATCCGTACCAGGCTTACATTTCAGTTTTCCCTCTTGGTAAGCGGTATTCTTCTGGTTACTTTTCTTGCCGTTTACTTTTTCACCTACTACAACGTTAATGAGGACTTTTATGACCGTCTGCGGTCCAAAGCCAAATCACAGGCCGAACTCCTTCTGAAAGCACCTCAGGCTAACATTGATATCCTGCTCAAGACGCTTAACGAAACCAACCGCGACCTGATCTACAACGAAAATATCCTGATCTTCGATGAGAAAAACAGGCTGATTTACAGCAATCTAACGAATCCGCAAAGCAAAGGTATCCATGTTTCCAATTTCTGGCTTGACGAAATCCGGAAGTCGGGTCAAATACGCTACAACGACGGCGATTATAAGGTAGTAGGGCTTTATTACCGCTATCCGTTCAACCAGGCGGTGGTTTTGCTGGGCGCTCAGGATTTGTATGGCCAGGCCAACCTCTCCAATCTAAGTACGTTACTCACAGTTTTATTTATTATAGTAACCATTATTGTTGCCATTGTAGGCTGGATTTTCTCCAAAAGAGCTTTAAGGCCAATATCCAATGTCATGAACGCGGTGGAAGGTATCCTGCCACAGAAACTGGATACACGCCTGCAAGTGCCCAACCAGAATGATGAAATTGGACGGCTATCCTCCACTTTTAATAAACTGCTGGACCGGATTGAGACGGCTTTCCAGATGCAAAAGATATTTGTTGCCAATGTCAGCCATGAATTAAAAAATCCGCTTACAAAAATACGTTCACAGCTGGAAGTCAGCCTGTTAAAAGAAAGAACTTCGCAGGAATATCAGCTGACGATCGGGTCGGTGCTGGAAGATATTCAGGAACTGGCACAGCTCTCCAATACCTTGCTGGAGCTTGCTAAAGTAAGTGAAGACCAGCGGGACCTGTTAACAGAAATCATCAGGATCGACGACCTGCTGCTCGATTGCCGACAAACGGTGATACAAGCCAATGCGCTGTTCCATGTATCCCTTAATTTTGAGGAGCTCCCCGACGACGACACCTGGCTTGAGCTTTCGGGCAACTCAACGCTGCTTAAGACTGCCTTTCTGAACCTCATGGATAACGCATGCAAGTTTTCGGACGACCATGCCGTGCGGGTAAGCCTTAAAACTTCTCCCAGGAAGCTGATCGTTTATTTTTCTGATAGCGGCAAAGGTATTCCCGCCTCTGATCACAACCTTGTATTCCAGCCTTTTTTCAGAAGTGACAATACTGCCAGCATCAAAGGTTATGGCATAGGCCTTTCCCTTGTGGACAGGATCATCAAACTGCATAACGGGCACATCAGCATTCAGCCCAATCCTGTAAGAGGAACCACCTTCATGGTAGATTTTTTACGCCTCTAAGCAAATTCTAATTTTGTATTAAGTCCATCTTAAGTATTACATATTTAATTTGTAATGTAGTGATAATCCAGCATAGGACTATCCAAAGATATAATTGAGATTTCATTTTTTGTGGTGTTAATAAGCAAACTTGGCAGGTGTTTCTCACGCCTGCCAAAGTTTTTTTACAACCAACGCGCACTGCCAGCAATCGGAGTTTCTGACGCAGCAGGTAATAGTTCAAGTATCCTCAGCGCCTGGCACACAGTAGCGAAAATCGTAAAGGTTATCCTCCAGGAACAAACAGCTAAAAGCACACAAACCGTGTCAGATTTTCCATAAAAAAAGCAGCCGGAAATTATTCCGCCTGCTTCTCTGATATCTATTTACGATGCTCAGTGCTTCTTTCGTATTTCAATAATTTTCAATTTGTTCAGCAATTTTATTACCGGATAAGTGGGATCGACTTCAAACCACTTTGATCCGAAATTGATGGAATTAGGCCGTTTGTGATGGTTGTTCTGAAATAACTCTCCCATCATCAGAAAATCGAAAATCAGCGAATTTTTGGATCTATCCTGATTGTCAAAATTCTGGTAGCCATATTTATGACCGCTCCAGTTGACAATTGCCCCGTGGATTGGCCCCATCAGAAAATGAATAGGTAAAAGGAAAAAGAAAACCCAGTGCATGTCCAGGTACACATAAGCCAGAATATAAAAGGCCATGTAGACAATACCCCAGCCGATACGCGAAAGCCAGCTGTCGCCCAGTTTTTCTATGAAGTTCCATTCGGGATAATTTCTTTCAAACTGCGCTTCAATTACACGTTTCCGGCTAAGAACCGCATTGTAAATGGATTTGGTTTCCCACATCATCGTAAATACATTTTTGGTATGATGCGGTGAGTGCGGATCTTTCTCGGTGTCACTGAACGCATGATGCATCCGATGCAGAATGGCGTATGCTCTCGGGCTTAAGTAGGAAGAACCTTGGGAAACATAAGTAAGCAGGTAGAAGAAACGCTCCCAGGCTTTACTCATGCTGAACATTTTATGAGCAGAATAACGATGTAAAAAGAAAGTTTGACAGAATAATGATAAATACCAGTGTACTGCAAAAACGGCAAGAACAATATACATGAAGCTAATGGACTAATGAACTGAATGAATACAAATTTAAGCGGAACACATTAAAAATCCACGCATAATTCCATTCAATTTAAAACAAATCCAGATAAATCAGTAAATTTCCCTATTAAAGTTAACGTAACGCTGAATATTACAAAATCATAAAAGCATAGCTGATAAGGTTTGCGCCCATTTGCAAAGCCTTTTTTCGTAGTTCTTCGGGATCATTGTATACACTTTGATCCTCCCATCCGTTTCCAAGGTCCGTTTCATAAGAATAATAACAAACCAAACGGCCCTGCCAGATCAGTCCAAACCCCTGAGGATGCTTCCCGTCGTGTTCGTGTACCTTAGGCAGTCCATCTGAAAAAACATATTTTACCCTGTAAATGGGATGATCAAACGGTAGCTCTACAAAAGACAGGTCAGGAAATACTTTTTTCATTTCACGCCTTACAAACTGGTCGAGGCCATAGTTGTCGTCAATATGCAGAAAACCGCCTGAGAGCAGGTACTGTCTTAAATTTCTTGCCTCGGCATCTGTGAAAACAACGTTTCCATGGCCCGTCATGTGAATAAAAGGATATGTAAAAAGATCCGGGCTCCCCACTTCCACAACGTCCTCAGCCGGGTTAATATTCATTTTAAGCTCCGCATTACAGAATTTGATCAGGTTGGGCAGAGATGTTTTATTGGCATACCAGTCTCCTCCCCCACCATACTTGAGTTTCGCAATTTTTATAGATGGCTGAGCGCTGCCTGTAGTCGCACCAGCTAATATGCCAAGAAGTACTAAAACACGAATAAAGACCATAACTTACTAACCAGGTTAATGTATAAGACCATCAGACAAACTGCGCCAGATTAATGGCATGACAACCCGCAACGGCAGCGGTTTCAGTACGCAACCTTGTATTGCCCAGTGAAACAGTTTCAAAACCGTGACTCATGGCCATTTCTACCTCGGCAGGTGTGAAATCTCCCTCAGGACCTATCAGCAGAAGGCTGTCTTTCCCCTTTTCAATTTTAGAAAAAACATGTGCCGTCCGGTCATGTACCGGAACATAGGCCATAAATTTCTGACTAATATGCTGTTGCTCTACAAACGTTTTAAAGGAATTGACCAATGTAATTTCGGGCAAATAAAATTGCTGGGACTGTTTCATGGCGGCAGCCGCTATCCTGTTAAGTCTCGCCAGGTTTACAATTCGGTTTATTCCTTCGGTATGGGTGTGTTCCGTAACCACGAAGTCAATACGATCCACACCTATTTCGGTCATTTTTTCAACCATCCATTCGTTTCGTTCCGTCTTGCGTGTGGGAGCCACCGCCATGCATACCCGGTAGTTTCTGGGTTTGATATGCGTGCTGTCAATCACATCGTATATCACTCTTTTTCCCGCAACGGATATACGGCATGTCTGCAAAAGCCCCCTGCCATCTGTAACGTTTATTAAATCACGGGTACTCAAACGTAATACTTTTGCCGTGTGCCGGGCCTCTTCTTCATCCAGCTCAAAAATCGAAGGATCGGGCTGATAAAATAAATGCATTCATTCAAAAATTAAATTCCAAAACATTCAATATATCCAAATGTAGCTAAAAATCACGGATGTCCATGGTTCATGCAAAGCATAGTTTTCATACCCTTATAATTCATAACATTACACTGTTTTTCTTGCACTTCGGCAATATATAGGCCTAAATCGTTAAAAATTGAACCTGATTTACGCACTTAAACCAAAATACTTCAGGATATGGCAGATTTCACAACCCGCAAGATACTATTAAAAAAATACATTTTTTACTGACAATACTACCATAAACATTATAATATTTTGCTAGGGGTTAAATTTTATTAGATTTTATTTTTTGGAAATACATATTTGCATTAATATTGTGTCGTTATACTAATTCGTCACCACTTTATCTAGTACTATTATGTCAAAATCCAAGCTGGAATATATTTGGCTAGATGGCTACAAGCCAACCCAAAGTTTACGCAGCAAAACCAAAATTGAAGAGGATTTTAGTGGCAAACTGGAAGATTGCAGCAACTGGTCATTTGATGGTTCATCAACAGAGCAAGCACTTGGCGGATCTTCTGACTGCTTGTTAAAACCTGTTTACATCATCCCGGATCCCCTCCGCAAAAATGCATATCTTGTAATGTGTGAGGTTTTGAATGCAGACGGAACGCCTCACGTTTCCAATGGTCGTGCAACAATTGAAGATGATGATAACGATTTCTGGTTCGGATTTGAGCAGGAGTATTTCCTATGGGATACTGAAACCAATAAACCATTAGGTTTCCCTGCAAATGGTTATCCCGCTCCTCAGGGACCATACTATTGCTCAGTAGGCGCAAAAAATGCGTACGGTCGTGAGATTATCGAGGAGCACCTCGATGCTTGCCTTGACGCAGGTCTCAATGTAGAAGGTATCAATGCCGAAGTGGCAGCAGGACAGTGGGAATTCCAGATTTTTGCAAAAGGTGCCAAAGAAGCAGGTGATCAAATCTGGCTTGGCCGTTACCTTCTGGAAAGAATCGGTGAAAAATACGGAGTTGCTATCAATTGGCACTGTAAGCCGCTTGGAGACCTTGACTGGAACGGAAGCGGTATGCACGCTAACTTCTCAAATACTGCCCTGAGAACTGCAGGAAGTAAAGAAGTATTTGACAAAGTTTGTGAATCTTTCCGCCCTGTGGTAAAAGAGCATATTGAGGTTTATGGCGCTGACAATCACCTGCGTTTGACAGGTAAGCACGAAACTGCAAGTATCAATGATTTCAGCTATGGCGTTTCTGACCGTGGTGCTTCTATCCGTATCCCGGTTCTGGTTCCTCAAAAAGGATGGAGCGGATACCTGGAAGACCGTCGTCCAAATTCTGCTGCTGATCCATACAAAGTTGCAGCTCGTATTATCAAAACGGTAAAATCTGCTTTGTAATCACAAAATGATATAAACAAAAAAACCACCGCTATGGTGGTTTTTTTGTTTATATGAGATACCTAATCAATCCTGCTCTTCACTACCGGTGAACGAATACAGCGTTGTATCCAGCTGAAGGCGCCCTGAATTGAAGCGGATGATAAAATCATTGATCACTTTATCGTTGATCTCGGTTTTATTAAGACCAACTTCCAAGCCTATGCCATATTCAAACTTGTCGTCAACCTCTACGTGCTCACGTACTGTTATTTCCTGATTTTCCTCAATTTCCTCTATAAATTCTGTGAGCAGAATTTCTGCATCTTCCTCTTTCTCAGGGTCAACAATATAACTATCATCACGTTCATCCTGGGAAACGTAGTCAGGGTACTCTTTTTTCAATCTTTCCAGCGCCTCGTCATATACCAAGGTGGAATGGTGCAGGCGTAGGGTATATATCAGTGCATCATAAACAACTTCTTTTTCTTTGTAATAACCCACAAACTGAACATGTGCATGCTCGTTATTTTCTTCCTCATCATCTTCAAACTCATCATTCACATAAATAAAACTGGATCGCTCAGCTTTACATTCCTGTTTTAGCAGGGCAATTTCTTCTGGATCAAATCCCGGATTCATAGTTTTAAAAAAAAGACGT
Organism: Dyadobacter sp. CECT 9275; assembly: GCF_907164905.1. NCBI lineage: Bacteria > Pseudomonadati > Bacteroidota > Cytophagia > Cytophagales > Spirosomataceae > Dyadobacter > Dyadobacter helix. Next base: position 215,628 of record NZ_CAJRAF010000004.1, read on the forward strand.
TTTTTAAATAAGTTGTAATTTACTCCAAAAATAGCATTTCGCGGTATTTTGCCAAAGGCCAATCTTCGTCATCTATCAATAATTCCAGTTTATCTACATGATACCTTATTTCTTCGAAGTAACCTTTTACCACCGATCCGTATAATTTGGCTCTTTCGAACAGATTTTCGACACCGTTGGCATTCTTGCGGGCTTCGGTCATTTCCTGTACCAATTTTTTGATCACCACCACATGGGCCGAAATGTCCTTGATAATTTCCTTAATGGGTTCTGCCTCTTCCAGCATTTCAAGATCAGTGAGTGACCGTGCCGTTTGCGCAAGTTTGAACTGGTACTTTACAACCGTTGAAACGACATGGTTAAGCGCCAGGTCCCCTATCACCCTGGATTCTATCTGAAGTTTCTTGACATAATTTTCCAGTTCGATTTCATATCTGGCGTGCAATTCCCTTTCACTAAGCACTCCTATTCTTTTAAACACCTGAATGGTGGAATCGGTAATATAGGCATGGAGTGCGTCATAGGTTTCGCGGATGTTGCTTAACCCTCTTTCCTTCGCTTCCTGTATCCATTCTTCCGAATAACCATTTCCTTCAAAAAGTATTTTTTTTGATTCAGTAAAATACCTTTTGAGAATAGCTACCGTGGCCACTTTCTTTTCTTCTCCCCCTGCAAGGCGTTCATCCATCTCCCTTTTGAATTCCAGCAGCTGATTGGCTACGATGGTATTTAACACGATCATGGGTGAAGCACTGTTCTGGGCACTTCCCACAGCACGGTATTCAAATTTGTTTCCCGTAAAACAAAAAGGAGAGGTACGGTTGCGGTCTGTATTATCCCGCTGCAGATTGGGTATCCTTGTGATTCCCAGTTTATAATAAAAATTCTCTCCCTTTTCAAGTGTAATCTCCCCTTTATTCACTAAATCTTCCAGCATTGCCGTGAGTTCCCTCCCAAGAAATACAGAAACAATGGAGGGCGGAGCTTCATTGGCCCCCAACCTGTGTTCATTTCCGGCAGAGGATATGGATGCCCTCAGCAAGTCGGCATGATCATGCACTGCCTTTACAACATTAAGCAGGAAGGTAAGAAACCGCAGATTTTCCTTTGGCTTCGAGGTTGGCGCCAGCAGATTGATGCCCGTATCGGTAGATAAAGACCAGTTGTTGTGTTTCCCGCTCCCGTTGATTCCGGCAAAAGGTTTTTCATGGAACAGTACCTGAAAATTATGGCGGTCGCCCACCTTCTGCATCAGGTCCATCAGCAAGGCATTATGATCAATCGCCAGATTGACCTCTTCAAAAGTAGGAGCACACTCATACTGGCCGGGTGCTACTTCATTATGCCTTGTTCTGACAGGTATACCGAGTTTTAACGCTTCAAATTCAAAGTCAGCCATAAACGCGTTCACTCTTGGAGAAATGGATCCGAAATAATGGTCGTCGAGCTGTTGCCCGCGTGCAGGACTATGACCAAAAACGGTACGGCCAGCCATGAGCAGATCCGGGCGTGCATAATAGAGGGCTTTGTCTACTAAAAAATATTCCTGCTCAATCCCCAGTGTGGGAATCACTTTATCGACGTCACGGTTGAAGAATTGACAAACGGAGGTAGCCGCTTTGTCCAGCATCACCAGTGATTTCAGCAACGGAGCCTTATAATCAAGTGCTTCCCCTGTATAGGAAATAAAAACGGAAGGAATGCAGAGCGTTTTTCCGCCTGCACCGTTATCCATTAAAAAGGCGGGAGAACTCGGGTCCCAGCCGGTATACCCTCTAGCTTCAAAAGTAGCCCTTAATCCGCCGCTCGGAAAGGACGAGGCATCGGGTTCCTGCTGTACCAATGCACTGCCTTTGAACTTTTCAACTGCTTTGCCGTCAGCATTCAGGTCGAAGAAAGAGTCATGCTTTTCGGCTGTGCTTCCCGTGAGTGGCTGAAACCAGTGCGTATAGTGAGAAGCTCCTTTGGATATGGCCCAGGACTTCATGGCCGCCGATACTTCATCGGCAACTTCCCTGTCAATGGTTGAACCCGATTTTATGGCATTGGAAATTTTTGTATAAGCTTCCGGCGAGAGCAAGGTCCGCATGACATCGTCATTGAAAGTATTACTTCCAAAAAGATCAGCCACTTTTTCGGTAGGAGGTGACAAAACAGGAGCTACCCTGCTCAGCGCAGTCTCAAAAGCTTTGGAACGAAAAGTCATAAAATATTAGTTAAATAGAATTTGATCCCAAAATTATTTATTTCATACGCTTCTACCCAACTTTATCACGTACATATTTTCTTTCCTTATTTGTCAGGGATAACTTTATATTTAAGAAATTTGTAACTTACTCCTGACACAAATGCGATCAAGATTACAGTTTCTTGTCTTCAACTTTCTTTGCTGGATCCTTCTGTTCCAGTTTTTCCGTATCGTATTCCTGGCTTATCATTTCCGGAAAGCACTGGAACTTCCTGCAACCTACTGGATGCAAAGTGCCTGGCACGGCCTGCAGATGGACATTTCATTTGCAGGATATATACTGGCCATCCCCACGCTGCTCATGGCTGCCACCAGCCGAAAATGGAATTGGTACAATGGTTTTATCAACGTTTATAATATCACAGTTGGCCTGGTGATCGTACTTTTGGTAAGTGTTGACCTTGAACTTTTCCGCGCCTGGGGCTTCAGGATCGACGGGTCGTCACTCCACTATCTCCAGACACCCCGAGAAGCCTGGGCATCCATGAGTTCTTCTCCGGTCCTATTGTTATGCACTCTGGCTTTCTTCCTGTTTCTGCTGGTGTATGTGCTTTTAAATACCATCCGGAAAAGGACCATTTCTCAATTCACTCCGGCAAACATACTGGTAACTCTGCTTGCATTCCTCGTACTGACAGCAACCCTGATCATCCCCATCCGGGGCGGGTTTCAGTTGGCACCGATGAACCAGAGTACTGTCTTCTTCAGCAACAAGAGTTTTGCAAATTACGCAGCCGTCAATGTCCCCTGGAATTATGCCAGTTCGATACTGAATGATACCTATAGTAAGGACAATCCTTTTCTATTTTTCAAGGAAAACGATGCCGATGCAACAGTTAGAAGCTTGTACAAAAAGGAAAATACCCATTTACAAATGGTAAATTCAGGAGAAATGAACGTTATTGTCATCATCTGGGAAAGTTTTTCTGCCAAAATAGTCAAAAGCTTAGGCGGACTGCCGAATGTAACCCCGCAATTTGATGCCCTTGCAAAAGAAGGGATTCTTTTTACGAATATGTACGCCAGCGGAAACAGAAGTGACAAAGGAATGGTGGCCATTCTTAGCGGATATCCGGCCCAGCCCACACAATCTATTATTAAAATCCCAACCAAAACGGTGAATCTGCCGTCGTTGCCCAAGTCATTTCACAAGGCGGGTTATTACACTTCGTTTTACTATGGCGGCGAAACGGAATTTGCCAATATGAAATCCTATTTTCTCCAGCAAGGATTTGACAAAATAACCGACATCAATTCTTTTGATAAAAAAGATATGAATTCCAAATGGGGCGCTCATGACCATGTGGTGCTTAGCCGCATGCTGCATGACCTTGATCATACCAAGCAACCTTTTTTTTCGACGCTGTTTACGCTGAGCAGCCACGAACCTTTTGAGGTACCCGTCCCAACTGTTGTTAAGGGGAATTCACAGGAAAAACTGTTTCTAAACGCCCACCACTACACGGACGCCTCCATTGCTGATTTTATACGGCAAGCAAAAACAAAACCGTGGTGGGATCACACGCTCATTGTTATCCTGGCGGATCACGGCCACCCTCTTCCCGAAACATCCCACACCAAACCATCCGAATTTTACATGCCCATGCTCTGGCTCGGTGGGGCCGTTGCGCAAAAGGGAATCAGAGTGGACAGCCTTTGCTCCCAAACGGACCTTGCGGCCACTTTGCTAAATCAAGTCAACATTTCTTCGTCGGAATTTGTCTGGAGCAATGATATCTTCAATCATGGCCGCACAGCATTTGCCTATTTTGCTTTTAATAATGGTTTTGGATGGATGAAGCCCGAGGGATACCTTGTGAGGGATAACCTGGGCGGCCATATTACCGAACAGAAAGGAAAGATTAAGGCTGCCGAAGCGGAACTCGGCAAGGCGTATCTGCAATCTTCTTTTACCGATTATTTAAAGCGTTGATAATAAAAGGTGTAATTTTGCAGGATTAACAGAAGATCATGAAGAAGGTTGCATTTTATACACTGGGTTGTAAACTAAATTATTCGGAGAGTTCGTCCATTGGCAGGATGTTTGAGCAGAAAGGGTATTCCAAAGTGGAATTCAACGAAAATCCCGATATATTTATCATCAATACCTGTTCGGTTACCGATAACGCGGATAAAAAATGCCGCAAGATTGTAAGGGAAGCTCAAAAAATTAATCCGGACGGGTATGTTGCCATTATCGGATGTTATGCTCAGCTAAAGCCAAAAGAAATAGCCGATATTCCCGGTGTGGATGCCGTTTTGGGAGCTGCCGAGAAGTTCAGGCTTGTTGACCTCATTGATACCTTTGAAAAAGTACCCTCAGGCAGACCGGCGCAAATGCTTGCCTCACCCATTGAAGAGGCCGTAGAATACCATACCTCCTACTCGCTGAACGACCGGACCCGTACTTTTCTGAAAGTGCAGGATGGCTGTGATTATCCCTGTGCCTATTGCACCATACCATTGGCCAGGGGCAAAAGTCGTTCCGACTCCATCGCTAACATTGTGCGGGCGGCGGAAGATGTTGCCTCCCGGGGTGTAAAGGAAATTGTACTGACTGGTGTCAACATTGGCGATTTCGGTATTCGGGAAGGAAGGAGAAAAGAGACATTTCTGGACCTCATTAAAGCACTGGATGAGGTGGAGGGCATCACACGTTTTCGTATTTCTTCAATTGAGCCCAATTTACTTACCGACGAAATCATAGAATTTGTGGCAAAGTCGAAACGTTTTGCCTCGCATTTTCATATTCCGCTGCAATCCGGTTCCAACAAGGTATTAAGCTTAATGAAACGGAGGTACCGCCGGGAATTATATGTGGAAAGAGTAGCGAAAATAAAATCGCTGATGCCCGACTGCTGTATTGGTGTTGATGTAATCGTTGGCCATCCGGGCGAAACACCCGAGCTGTTCCTGGAAACCTATCATTTCCTTCAGGAGCTGGACATTTCTTACCTGCATGTTTTTACCTATTCTGAAAGAGAAAATACTGCGGCGGTGGAGATCAGGCCTATAGTACCGAAAAATGTTCGGGCGGAGCGTTCAAAAATGCTTCATATTCTTTCAGAAAAGAAGAAAAGGCATTTTTATGAAACACAGATTGGCAAAACAGGAACGGTGCTGTTCGAGGATGAATTGCAGAATGGGCAGATGCTGGGCTTCACAGAAAATTACGTTCGTGTCGCTGTAAAATACGATCCTTTGTTGATCAATGAAACAAAGGAAATCCTTTATGACCATATCAATGAAACCGGTTTGATGGAAGTAACCGAGCCCGAGCTAAGTTACGAAATGCACTAGATAGCACCTTTCAACACTTAGGCTTTAGGCTGCTGTTAACTGAAAACTCCCTATACCCCATAAAGAAAGCCACGGAAATTTCCGTGGCTTTCTATTTTGAAACAATATCCAATCAATATTACGCTTCTACAAGGAATTCATCATGCTGGCTAATGTCAAGACCTGCATTTTCGTCTGACTCGCTAACACGAAGCGGAAGGATAAGATCCGTGATTTTCAATAGTAACAAGGAACCTCCGAAAGCAAACACTGATACACCAACCAGGGCAATCAGGTGATTGATAAACAATTTAGTTTCACCAAAAGCAAGGCCTTGATCTGTAACCAGTGAGTTAACACCGCTGGTTGCAAATACACCTGTCATGATCATACCAACCATACCACCTACACCATGGCAAGGGAAAACATCAAGTGTATCGTCAACAGTTGAACGTGTACGAAGGTGGGCAACGTAGTTACTGATAATGGCAGCAACGGTACCAATGAACAAGGCAGAAGGAACTGTTACGAAACCAGCAGCAGGTGTGATCGCAACCAAACCTACAACCGCACCGATACAAAATCCAAGTGCTGATACTTTTTTACCTCTTGAAACATCAACAAGTACCCAGGATAAACCAGCAGCAGCAGCAGCTGTGTTAGTAGTAGCGAAAGCAGATACAGCCAAAGGACCAGCAGCAAGGGCAGAACCTGCATTAAATCCAAACCAACCGAACCAAAGCAGACCAGTACCTAATAATACAAACGGAATGTTTGCTGGTGGCTGAACGTGGTCTTCAAGAAGCGCCTTACGTCTTTTCAGGTATAGCGCACCAGCCAGAGCCGCCCATCCGGCCGACATGTGAACAACAGTACCACCTGCAAAGTCAAGAACACCCATTTTGAAAAGAAGGCCATCCGCATGCCACGTCATATGGCACAATGGGGAATAGATAAACACTCCGAAAAGGATCATGAAAAGAACGTAAGAACGGAAATTGATACGCTCAGCCATAGAGCCGGTAACAAGTGCAGGTGTGATAACCGCAAACTTCATCTGGAACATTGCGAAAAGAGCGAAAGGTATGGTTCCCCAGACAGGACCATCCAAAACGCCTTTGAACATGAAGAAGGTGGCAGGATTACCAACAAATCCACCGATATCGTCTCCGAAAGCAAGGCTGAAACCAACTACAACCCATACTACACTGATAACGCCCATTGCAATAAAACTTTGCAACATTGTAGAAATAACATTCTTGTTATTTACCATTCCCCCATAGAAATAAGCAAGACCTGGGGTCATAAGCAGAACAAGCGCTGCCGAAACAAGCAACCATGCGGTGTCGCCTGCATTTACACCTTCTGTGACAATTTGCGTCGGGACGTTCGGAATGAAGGCACCCAGAATACTAATTGCCAGCAAAATGATCAGTGGGACATAATTACGTTTTTCCATTGTTTATTAATTGTTATTGATTAAGAAGGTATTATATTAAAACTTGTAAATGAAAGCAAGACCGAAAGTAGTTTGGCTGTTTTTGGTGAACGCACCGTCCGAATCTTCAAATTGCTGCTCTGCTCCCGCGCCTGAAACTTTTGGATAAGCGTCCAGGCGGAACTCGGGTTTCACCAGAATGTGGCCATCTGCCAGAGAAATATTACCGGTAAGCGTTACCGAATTAACACTGGTTCCCATACCTTCAGAATTCAACACACCTCTTACACCATTGTCGTTGTTAAAATACTCATATCTGGCTCCAATTCCAAAATTATCTGTTAGAGAAACGTTGGAATAAAGTGCAACACCTCCCCAGGTTTCTGAACCGTCAGGCCCGCCATATCCTTGGTAGTCTCCCTTTTGAGAGCCATATGCAGCATTGAGGCCCAAAAGGAATTTGTCGGTGATCTGATAACTGGTAGTTAAGTCAAACACGCGGTAGAAAGCATCCGGCTGTTTACCCGCATCATTAGGATTGGCCTCGTTGCTGTTAATGAAGTTCAGGTAAACGTTCCAGTTGGTAACAGGCGAAAAGTACAACTGACTAATGATCCCTTTTTTGCGGTTGTTATCACCAAGTCCGTCAACATTGTTAACTACACCGACCATCAGAGATGCCTTGTCGGAGAACGCGTAAGTAGCCTTCAGACCTGCATGATAAAAAGGTCCGTTGTTAAAGAGGTTGGAAAGTGAGTAGTTAAAGTTTGCAGGGGCGTCGATCACCTCGTAGCCGATGTGTGTACCGAACTGTCCTGCGGTCATTGAAAATTTGTCGGTGAATTTGTAGGTGAAATAAGCTTGTTTGATAGCAAGCGCCATACCTGTGTAGTCATCAGACAATGGGCTTAGCAGGTTACCATAGTTACCATAATCAGCATTGGGGCCAAAGGTTAGGTCTACCACAGCTTCCGACTTTGCATTGGTGTATACCATTTTGGTTTGTACCAAACCAAGGGAAAACTGACCCGACTTACGATCAAAAACCCTTGCAGTACCGGCATATCCCATATTTGAGCGGGACATCGGCTTGTTAAAATTGGCCATGTAGTACGAATCCAGATAACCAGAAAAGGCAAAAGCACTCTTTGCGTCTTCCTCATCCTTCACTTCCGCTACTGTGGTTGTTTCAGTACCTTCTGCTTTCGTTTTCTTCTCTCCTTCCGACTTTGCAAAACCCAAAAAAGACACCATCAAAGATAATACTGTGCAATAGACTTTTTTCATAATTATATTCTGTTTTAGTTAATACTACTTTTGGTAAATATTTATGCACCAAATATTGTACTAAAATTATATTAATCAAATAACAGCATCATATTTTATACCAAAAAATCCAATTTTCATATAATTGTCATCTTTTTTCCATAAATATAAATATAAATAAGCCTTTTTTACAAAAAATATATATGTTAAATTATTCTGCATACTAGCATTTATACAAAATATTATAAATCATAAGAATCAATATTGAAAAACTTTTTTTATTATTATTTTACCATTTTTCGACTGATTGGGGCATAAAAAAAGCCCACCGGATGGCGGGCTTTTCAATTTGATAGACTTAATTCGGTTATTCTCCGTGCAGCCAGGCTTTTTTAGCATACAGCGTGTCTTCCTCTTCCTCATGATCAGGATCTGGCACACAGCAGTCCACTGGACAAACCGCAGCACACTGCGGCTCCTCATGAAAACCTACACACTCGGTACACTTATCATTTACAATATAGTAGAACTCGTCTGAAACAGGTGATTGTTTTTCCTTTCCACTTACTACGGTACCATCTCCGAAATCCACTTCATCCAAACTGGTACCATCACTCCATGTCCATTCCACACCACCTTCATAAATTGCTGTATTCGGGCATTCTGGCTCGCACGCCCCACAATTTATGCATTCATCGGTTATCATTATAGCCATAGTCGCCGGATTGTTTATATTTGTTGCTATTCTTAACTTAATAGAGACAACAAATATAACTATTTAAAGTTTCACAACAATCAGAAATTTAAAAACCAAAATTTTTATTGAATTTTTAGTAGTTCACCTGTAATGATTTCAAGAAATAAAAGAATAAATGCATTTGCAGAATTAGGAAGTTTTATACTTAGCGCAGCTCACCAGGAAACGGTTGAAGAATGGGCAACTGGTGCTTACCGCAGAAACAACTGGTTCAGCCCTGCCAATTCCCTGCTTTCTCTGCATGCCATAGCTGCTCAATTTCTATCTACCGACAAGCTTTCACGGTGGGTAGCAGACTATCCGGAGGCTGTGTCGCCTTCCCGTGTTGGAGTGGTGATGGCAGGAAATATTCCGGCCGTGGGGTTTCACGATATTTTGTGTGTACTGATAAGCGGGCACCGTCTGGTGGCCAAACCCAGTTCGGATGATCCCGTCCTGATCCCGGCATTACTCGAGCAACTTATTAAAATAGAACCTTCCTTTCAGGAATATATCAAATTTGCAGACCGTCTGAACGAGGCCGAAGCTTACATCGCAACAGGAAGTGACAACACGGCCAGGTATTTCCATTACTACTTTGCAAAAAAACCGAACATAATCCGTCGCAATCGTACCTCCGTGGCTGCGCTGTCGGGCAACGAATCCATGGAAGAGCTGAGCGCCCTTGGGCAGGACATTCTTCAGTATTACGGATTGGGCTGCCGGAACGTCTCCAAGTTATATGTTCCCGAAGGTTATGATTTCACAAGGTTTTATCAAGCCATCGAGCCCATGAAAGATACTTACGTCCATCACCATAAGTTCTTCAACAATTACGAATACAATAAATCTATAGTACTCATCAACAAAGTCCCGCATCTGGACAATGGTTTTTTGATTCTGTCCGAAAACCCTGCACTGGTTTCGCCCATCAGTATGGTCCATTATGAAACCTACGCTTCCCTAGAAGATTTAAATTCGGTTCTGGCCGAAAACAGCGAGAAAATACAGTGCATTGCGGCCCCGCCCGACCTGAAAATTACCGGCTCAATCGCCTTCGGGAAAAGCCAGCAGCCCGGCCTGGCCGACTACGCTGATAATATTGATACCATGGAATTTCTTGCAAAACTGTAACCGTCCCCGTTATGCCTGGTTAATCCCCGAATGCCCATTCAAGGAAATCAGGCATAATTCCTGACCATGTACAGACATTATGCTCTCCATCAGGCACCTCCACATACCTGATATCTTTTCCCCAGAAAAAACCTTTGCGTTCCAGCTCAACGATACACTCCAGCGTATCCTGAATGGAATCTATGACCCCGTCTCCGTCCCGGTCATCCGTTTCATCCTTTCCGCCGCACTGGAACCAGAATTTAAGATCGGGGCACCGTGCCGACTCCCAGATTTGCCTATGCATGATCCTGTCCTCGTCGCGGTAGCCGTCATCCAATGCTTTCTGCCTCCACCATAGCGCACCTGAAAACACCCCTACCCTGGAAAAAACCCCGGGATGTTGCCAGGTGATATCCAGAGCCATTAAACCGCCCAGAGAAAAACCAGCGTAAATGATTTCAGCAAAGGAAGTCTGGAATTTATCGGAGAGATAAGGCAATAGCTCATTGATCACAAAACTTGTGGTGTGGCTGGCCCTGCTTCCCCTGCCCGCGTAATCAGCCTGGCCTGCAATACCATACTCATGAAGCCGGTCATGGCCGGCATGAATACCGGTGACCAGGAATGGTGCTTTCTCCTTACCCTCCCAAAAGTTGTTCAGGATATCCACCAGCCGTAAAGGCCCAAAATACTGCCCATCGTTCAGGAGTAATAATTTCTGAAATGGTTTCTGACACGACGGAACGATATGGGTAAGAACAACATTCCGGCCGAGGGAATCCGAAAATAGTTCCTCAGTTGTAACGTTTAAAATAACGGAAGGCAAAATCAGAATCCGGTTTAGACTGAAAAATAAAAATTGCAATATAACAGATAATGCCCGTTCGCGAAAATTGTACATTACTACGTTTTCCTAAAACAAAAGAAGGCATACATACCCACCCGGCGCTTCTTCCCTGTTTGCAACTCATTTTTTGTTTTGTATATTTCAACAACTAACCTCAACGCATGTACTTTGGAAGAAAAACATATTAAATATTATTCCCATCACCTGGACAGGGATGTTGAGATGCTTGTTTTCGGCAGTTGGGGATACCCGATTCTTTTGTTCCCGACAACACTGGGACGTTATTACCAGGCCAAGGATATGGGGCTGATCGAATCCGTGAAAAATTTAGTCGAACAAGGAAAATATAAAATTTATTGTATTGATTCCATTGACGCGGATTCCTGGTACGGGCGGCACCTGAATCCCGAATACCGCGTACTTAACCATATACAATACGATAAGTTTCTGACCAACGAAGTAGTACCTTATATTAAGCACGAATGCCAGGTAGATAAAATTGGCGTGGCCGGGTGCAGCTTCGGAGGTTACCATGCCGCTAATTTTGCATTCAGGCATCCCACCCAGGTGGCTTACCTGATCAGCATGAGTGGTGCCTTTGACATAAGGGGCTTCACCGATGGCTTTTATGATGATAATGTTTATTTCAACAATCCGATTGATTTCATGCCGAATGAACAGGGTTGGCGTTTCGGACATATTAAAATTGTATTGGGCACATCAGAGTGGGATATATGCCTGGACAGCAACCTTAAGCTTTCTGAAATTCTCAACAGAAAAGGCATTGATCACTGGCTGGATATCAGGGGGTGGAAAAAGCACGACTGGCCCCTGTGGAACGAAATGTTTCCTGATTATTTGTCAAGATTACTTTAACATATCTATAACGGTTTTAGAAGAAGTACCCATAAATTAACAGGCCAATCATGAAAAAAATAGGGATTTTATATGGAATGGAAAATACGTTTCCCCAGGCGTTGGTAGAAAGGGTAAACAGCAAAGGTGTTGAAGGGATTGTGGCAGAAGCTGTTAAAATCGACCGTGTCATTCAGGCGGAGCCGACGGAATATGCGGTTATAATAGACAGGATTTCGCAGGATGTTCCCTTTTACCGTGCATTCCTCAAAAATGCGGCATTATGCGGTACTGCGGTGATCAACAACCCTTTCTGGTGGAGTGCTGACGAGAAATTTTTCAACAACTGCCTTGCTGAGCAAATAGGCATTCCCGTTCCGAAAACTGCACTGCTGCCATCCAAAGAGAGGCCAACCGACACGGGTGAAACTTCGTTCCGGAACCTTACTTTTCCCATGGCTTGGGAAGAAATGTTTAGTTATATCGGCTTTCCGGCCTATATGAAACCCCATAATGGCGGAGGATGGAAAAGTGTATACAAGGTTGAAAATCCGCAGGATCTTTGGAATAAACACCAGGAAACCGGTCAGCTGGTGATGATGCTCCAGGAGGAAATTGTCTTTGACGATTATTTCCGCTGCTACTGCATTGGCCAGAAAGATGTGTTGGTGATGCCCTATGAGCCCAATAACCCACATCATTTGCGGTATGCCGCAGAAATGAAAGCCAAAGGAGAAGAAGGCGAAAAACTAGTGGCAACGATTAAGGAATACGTTCTCAAACTGAATATTGCCCTTGGTTATGACTTTAATACCGTAGAGTTTGCCGTTCGGAATGGCGTTCCCATCGCTATCGACTTTTGCAATCCCGCACCGGACGCCGATATTTATTCCGTTGGTCCCGACAATTTTGAGTGGGTGGTTGAAGCTGCTGCCAACATGGCCATTGAAAGAGCTCAAAAACATATCCCCGGACAGACCAACCTTACATGGGGAACATTTGTAAAAAATGCTGTGGTACCCGCAACGGTATCCTCCCCCGCCATTGCTACCCCGCCTACGGAACTATCGGAGGTACCAGCCCCTGAAAACGAAAAAATCGCGATCAAAAAAGTGCCGCAAAAAAAAGCTACCAAAGCAACAGCAGTGGTCAAACCGGAGCTTGCGGTGGCAGTAACCCCGCCAACTGAAAAACCCGGAAAAACGCCTGCCGTGAAACCGGCAAAAAAGAAATAAAACACACAAGTATAAGAAAGCACTTTGTCATGACAACTTTCACACTCGGAATAGAAGAGGAATTTCAGACCATTGACCCCGTAACGCGCAACCTGAGGTCCCACATGTCCAAGCTGGTGGAGGATGGAAGAATTACGTTAAACGAACGTGTAAAGGCTGAGATGCACCAGGCGGTGGTGGAAGTGGGTACCAACATTTGTTATAACATCCGGGAAGCACGCGAAGAAGTTACCTATCTCCGGAAAATGATCCTGGATCTGGCAGCAAAACAAAACCTCCAGGTAGCAGCAGCTGGCACCCATCCCTTCGCCGACTGGGTGGAACAGCTCATCACACCAGACCCGCGTTATGACGAAATCATTGACGAAATGAGGGACGTAGCGCGCGGCAACCTCATCTTCGGCCTGCACGTACATGTAGGTATAGAGGACCGGAATCAGGGCATCGCCATTATGAACGCGGTACGGTATTTTCTCCCGCATATTTATGCACTGTCAACCAATTCGCCATTCTGGTGTGGCAGAAACACTGGATTTAAATCATACCGGTCCAAAGTTTTCGACAAATTCCCAAGGACCGGAATCCCCGATTTTTTTTCGAGCGCGGCCGAATATGATGAGTATGTGAACCTTTTGATCAAAACAAAGTGTATTGATAATGGCAAGAAAATATGGTGGGACATTCGGGTACACCCGTTTTTCAATACCATAGAGTTCCGAATGTGTGACGTACCCATGCGTATTGACGAAACGATCTGCCTTGCGGCGATCATGCAGGCGCTGGTGGCCAAAATTCATAAGCTTCACCGCATGAATCTGAGTTTCAGGCCCTATCACCGGATGCTGATCAATGAAAACAAATGGCGTGCAGCACGTTACGGCATCCATGCCAAGCTCATTGATTTCGGCAAACAGGAAGAAGTTGAATACAGATTACTAGTAACCGAACTATTGGAATTTATTGATGACGTGATTGATGACCTTGGCAGCCGTAACGAAGTGGAGTACATTCATAAAATCATGGAAATGGGTACCGGTGCCGACCGGCAGCTTGCAGTTTTCGAGAAAACCAACGATCTGAGTGCAGTAGTGGACTATATCGTTTCGGAAACCAAAATTGGTATCGCATAGAAACGACCGGCGGCTGACAAACGTGAAGAGCAAACCGTAACATGGATACAAAAGACAAACCTTTCCGCATTGCCATTCTGGATATGTATAACGGAGTGGCGAACGAAGGTATGCGCTGCATCAAAAAATTAATTACAGAATTTGGGCAGGACGAATCAGTACCTGTTCAATATGAGGTATTCGATGTAAGACAAAAACTTCAGATACCCGGCCTGGACTTTGACGCCTATATTTCTACCGGCGGACCAGGAAATCCTGCCCCGACAGGTGAGCTCTGGGAAAGAAAATTCTTTTTCTTTTTAGACCAGCTTGTTCAGTTTAACCGGCACCGGTCCGCAGGATCCAAAAAACACCTGTTTCTCATCTGTCATTCCTTTCAAATGGCCTGTATCCACTGGCAACTTGGGGTAGTGAGCAAAAGAAGAAAACCTTCATTTGGCACATTTCCTGTTCATAAAACACCGCAGGGGCGTAAGGATCCAGTTTTGAACTCATTACCTGACCCCTTCTGGATTGTAGATTCCAGGGATTTTCAGGTTACCCAGCCTAACCAGCACGCATTTGAAAACATGGGAGCCAAACTCTTATGCCTGGAGAAAATCCGCCCGCACGTGCCACTGGAAAGAGCCATAATGGCCATCAGATTTTCAAATGAAATTGCAGGAACACAATTTCACCCCGAGGCGGATTCCGAAGGCATGCTCAGGTATTTTCTCCAGCAGGACAAAAAAACGAGTATCATTGCCAACTATGGAGAAGAGAAATACGATGACATGATCAAGAATTTAAATGAACCTGGCAAAATTCCTTTGACAGAATCGGTCATCATTCCTGCCTTTCTCAGGAATGCATACCTAAGGTCCAAACAGTCGCTGACTCAATCTTCATACTAAGCGAAGTATCATCTAACAAACACCATGCATCAGGAGGCCCGAAAGCTATTTAATGAATCATTTACGGAAGCAAAATATAACCAGTTTGTTTCTGCAATAGAAAACGAGTATCCTGGACAGCTGGATTTCAGGATTGCCGAGAGTCCCGTATTTATTCCCGAAGAGCTAAGAGCAAAACTGACCGAGGCCTGTGATGAAATGATGGAAGTTATTTGCGCTGAAAATTTTATTTCCAAAACGAGCAGGGCCGTTCCTCCCGGCCTTTGCGTACCCAATGAAAACAGCCATACGTCGTTTCTGGCGCTTGACTTCGCCATCTGCCGGGATGATACCGGCAACCTTATTCCGCAATTAATAGAATTACAGGGATTTCCGTCCATATTTGGCTATCAGGCCTATTTGTCGGAAAGCTTTATGAGGCATTTCAGTATTCCGGACGATTTTACTTATCTGTTCGCTTCGGCAGACAAAGAGGTCTATTATCAGAGGTTGAGAGAGTTGCTCCTCGGAACTCATAGGCCCGAAGAGGTAATATTGCTGGAAATATTCCCCGAAAAACAAAAAACCCGAATTGATTTTGCCATTACCGAACAACAAATGGGCATTAAAACTATTTGTTATACCAAGGTGATCAGGGAAGGCAGGAAGCTATATTATGAGGATAACAACCAAAAAATTCAGATCAAAAGAATTTACAACCGCCTGATTTTTGATGATCTCCATAGCTATCCAGGACTGAAAACCAGCTTTAACCTCACAGATGATGTCGAGGTGGAATGGGTGGGGCATCCCAACTGGTTTTTCAGGATCAGTAAGTTTACATTGCCCTTTTTAACAGGAAAGTATGTTCCCGAAACAAAATTCCTAAGCGACTATCACGGAGAATACCCCGCCGACCTGGATCAGTATGTGCTCAAACCTTTATTTTCATTTGCAGGAACCGGAGTGCTTCTTACCGTAACACCAACTATTCTGGCCGCCTTGCCGGATCCCGAAAATTATATCCTGCAAAAAAAGGTAACGTACGAACCTGTAATACAATCCCCTGACGGTTTAGTCAAATGTGAGATCAGGATGATGTACGGATGGCCGGACAAAGCGCCAAAACCTGAGTTGCTGATCAGCCTGAGCCGTTTGAGCAGGGGGGAAATGATTGGTGTACGGTTTAACAAAGAATTTACCTGGGTGGGTAGCAGTGCCTGTTTCTATGAGCAAAAACGCTTGCTGCCCGATACCACTTCATAAATTATCGAATCAAAATAAACATATTATACTTTCTAAAAGTATATATCTTACTAAATGCAAATTTCACATCGACAGCTTTTTTTTCAGCATGTAGCGCAAACATCCGATTTCCCTCTGGCACTTGAAATTGATAAAGCAGAGGGAGTATATATGTACGGAACCGATGGCAAAAAATACCTGGACCTGATTTCCGGTATTGGTGTCAGCAATGTGGGGCATAGGCATCCCAAAGTCCTGGAAGCTATATACCGGCAACTTGGCAAACACATGCACTTGCTGGTATATGGTGAGTTTATCCAAAGTGTACAGGTAAAGCTGGCCACAGCGCTGGCCGGTACCCTGGCACTACCTGCTGCTGACCAGTCCCCTTTTGGAAAAATTGACAATATATATTTCACCAATTCAGGTACTGAGGCCATAGAAGGCGCCATGAAACTTGCCAAAAGATTCACCGGTCGTTCAGAGTTCATATCTTGCCAGAATGCATACCATGGGGCTACACAAGGCGCATTAAGCCTTTCGGGTGCCGAGTTTTTTAAAAGAAGTTTCCGGCCGCTTCTGCCCGGAAACACGCAGATCAGACATGGCAATCTGGACGATCTGGAAAAGATCACAACCCGAACAGCCGCTGTTGTTATTGAGATTATTGGCGGAGAATCGGGTGTAAGAATTCAGGATAGTAACTATTTTCGCCAGTTGCGCAGCCGTTGCACAGAAACCGGGACCCTGCTCATTTTGGATGAAGTACAAACCGGATTCGGGCGTACGGGAAGTTTTTGGGCGTTTGAGCAGTTTGATATTTACCCTGATATACTGATAAGCGCCAAAGGTATGGGGGGCGGAATGCCCATCGGAGCATTTATGGCGTCGAGCCAGGTCATGGCTGTGCTGAAGCATAATCCGGTTCTTGGGCATATCACCACCTTTGGAGGCCACCCGGTAAGCTGCGCTGCCTCCCTGGCCGCATTGGAAATTACCCTTGAAAATACACTGGCACAAAAATCATTGAAAAAGGGCCAGCTTTTTAAAGATTTACTGAAACACGCGGCCATTAAAGAAGTACGAGGGCTTGGCCTGATGCTGGCAGCTGAAATGGAATCTTTTGAAAAATTGAAAAAAACTATCGACCAATGCATTGAAAGAGGTGTGGTTACCGACTGGTTTCTCTTTTGTGATAATTCCATGCGCATTGCTCCTCCCCTGATCATATCCGAAGAGCAGATCCGTGAAGGCTGTGCCGTTATAATTGATGTTCTCAACAATTCCTAAAAATATGATACATTATATTGAAAACGAATTTTTCAGGATCGGTGTAAACACTCTTGGCGCCGAACTCAGTGTGATTGAATCTCTTAAAACTCATAAGAGCTTTTTGTGGAATGCCGATCCGGCCGTCTGGGCCAACCATTCGCCGGTATTATTTCCCATCGTGGGAGGGCTGAAAAACAATTCTTACCATTTTCAAGGGAACTCTTATACCTTGCCGCGGCATGGATTTATACGCAACAATCAGAAAATCAGGCTGACAGAGCATACCGAAAGCAGCCTAACTTTTGGACTGACTTATGACGAGGACAGCCTGAAAACCTATCCGTTCTATTATGAGTTTGAGATAACCTATACCTTATTTGCCAGTAGGATTGTGGTGAGTTATAAAGTAAAAAATCATGGAAGCGGGGATATGCTGTTTTCTCTGGGTGCACACCCGGCTTTTCGCTGCCCGTTGCATGAAAATGAAACATACGAAGACTATTACCTGGAATTTGAAAAACCTGAAACCGATGCTACCCACCTCCTCAGCAAAGAAGGGCTTCTGAGCGGAGAAACGAGTCCTGTATTAAACGATACGAATATATTACACCTGAATAATCATTTATTTGACAAAGACGCACTGATTTTCAAATCATTACAATCACGCCAGGTAAGTTTGCGGAGTACGCGTTCACAACAGGTTATCACGGTGCAGTTTGAGGGATTCCCGTACCTGGGACTCTGGGCTAAGCCAAATGCGCATTTCATTTGTATTGAGCCGTGGCTCGGTATAGCAGATCGTGCTGATACCGATCAGGATTTTGAAAAAAAAGAAGGTATCCTTACCCTAAAAAGTAAGCATATCTTCACAGCCGCCTACTCCATTGAGATTACCGAGTAAAGTACATTCAAAATCAGCTGACCCTGTTATGACGCATTTCTTTTACGGTTTAGTACTGCTCCTCCTGGTAAATCATTCAACCTTTGGCCAGCGAAAAACTTCCCTTGCGGAGTTAAAAAGCAGCATTACAACTGAACTGGACAAACACAAGGGGACTTATGCGGTTGCTTTTAAAGACCTTACCTCCGGAGAGGAGCTGCTTATCCTTGAACATGAAGTTTTTCATGCTGCCAGCACCATGAAAATGCCTGTAATGGTGGAAGTTTTCAAACAGGCCGGAGAAGGAAAATTTTCATTGACCGACTCTATTACCATCAAAAATGAGTTCAAAAGCATTGTGGACGGGAGTGTTTACAGCCAGGATTCAATCAACGACAGTGAACACGAATTATACAAGCGGATAGGCGAAAAAGCAGCCATCAAAGACCTCGTTTATGACATGATCATCGTCAGCAGCAATTTTGCCACCAACATGATCGTAGATCTGGTGGATCCGAAAAAAGTCACCCAAACCATGCGCCAGCTAGGTGCAAAGGACCTGCTCATACTGCGCGGTGTGGAAGACAGCAAAGCATTTGCACAAGGATTAAACAATACAACGACCGCTTATGACCTCATGCTGATTTTTGAAAAAATGGCGGAAGGTAAAATCATCAACCAAGAGGCTTGCGATGCGATGATTAAAATCCTGCTGGATCAGAAGTTCAGGAGTTTAATACCCGCCAAACTACCCAAAGATGTGAAAGTAGCGCACAAAACAGGATATTTCGGTACTACACAGCATGACTCCGGCATTGTATTTCTTCCCGACGGCCGAAAATATGTTGTGGTGATACTATCCAGGGAATGGGACGACAGGCCAGCCACACTGGACATGTTATCCGGTATCTCACGAATGATTTACGATTATGTTAAATAACAATGCTTCGTGTCCCGAGGTATTTTGATACCACCCATTCAGATATCCGAATCAAAAGAACCAGTAGCAATGGAATAAACATCCGCTGGTCGGCCAGCCTTAAAATCTTCTTCCTGCGGAATATAATTTTGGGGTTCTCCCGGAAGAAACAGGGTCACTATGGTACCTCCCTTCAGGGGCTGGTTGAAAGTAAGCTTTGCAGTTGGGCCATAGGCCTGCTGGATCCTGAGCAAAGTATTTTCCAGCCCAAGGCCCATCCCAGCTGCTTCCCTGCGCTTTTTACTCCCTACACCATTATCCGAAACTTCGATCTGCAGGCCGTTCTTATCCACATGGGTGGATATTCTGATCACACCTTCTGTGGTAAGATCTGCGATACCGTGGGTGAAGGAGTTTTCGACCAAAGGTTGTAAAATAAGCTGGGGTACCGGGTAGGGTTCAGATGCCGGATCAATCTCAAACTGAACCTTAAGACGATCTTCAAAACGAATGCGCTGTATTTCAAGATACTGACGGGTGAGCCTCAGTTCTTCACCAAAAGTAATATAATCAGTTTTCCGGTTGGCAAGTACTACACGCAGCAGATCGCTCAAAGTGGTGATCATTAAAGTTGCCTTTTTGATATCACTTTTGATCATCAGACCTATTACCGCGTGCAGAGTATTGAACAGAAAGTGAGGATTGAGCTGCATTTTCAGAGCCTGAAGCTGGGCATTAGCCAGTTGTCCCCGCAGTTGTTCGTTAGCCAGCTCAGTTTTGAAATGCTCCTTTTGCAACGCCTGGTAACGATAGATATAGGATACCTTATTAAATCCGACGACCAGCAGCATGTACTGTCCAAAACTTGCCGTATAAGCAACAAAGAATGAAAAAAGGTAACTTTCGGCTGGTATGGACTTGCCAATGAGCCAGAACATAACCGGATTGGTGACCAAATAGTGCAGGCTGTTGATTAAGATATTCAGAAAAGTGACGATCAGCAGATGATAAAAAACCGGAACCAGCAGCTTTTTCCGTTGTGCTTTATAAACAATAGGAATTTTCAGCGACGCATACAAAACAAGCGGCGTGGTGCTCCACCAGAAAAGTCCGTCCAGAAGCCATATAAAAACCTCATGCAGGTTCATGGTATCGCCCTCTTTCAGAAGCCATAACATGGTGAGCTGAACAAACGTAATGGATGCAAAGATACTCCAGTAGCAAAATGAATATAACCAGAACTGCCTGATGGTGAGAGGTAAACCCGACTGGCTCAGCAGCCGTTGCACAAAAGTTGTAGACCGCACAATTTTTTTGATTAAAAAGTCCTGTTCAAAGAACGACTGACTGCTGAGCAACTGCAAGATTATTCATTAAGAGCAAGTTACTTTATTCAAAAGTATTATTTATTGATCATTCGACTCCCATTATTTATTCAAAGTGTGTGAATTATTATTTGAATAAATACCTTCCGCAAAAAGAAAGAGGGCCCGACATGAGCCCTCTTTCATCCATTTGCAAGAATATCTATTTATACAGTAGCTTCGATCTGAGCATTCAGTTTGTCTTCAAGTGTTGTTTTAGGAACAACACCCACAACCTTATCAACCAGCTGACCACCTTTAAAGATCATCAAAGTAGGAATACTGCGGATACCGAACTTAGCAGGTACCGCCGAATTCATATCTACATCCATTTTACCGATCACCGCTTTGCCTTCGTACTCACCCGCCAGCTGCTCTACAACCGGACCGATCATTTTACAAGGCCCGCACCATTCGGCCCAAAAATCTACAAGTACTGGCTTATCGCTTTGGATTAGTTCCTCAAAGGTGCTATCGGTAATTTCAAGTGCTTTTCCCATGTCAAAAATTGTTGCTTTGTTGTTTATATTATGTCTGATTAAGGAATATTTGCCACTAAAAGTTCCCGCTTCGTTCTCAGCTTTCACTTTAATTTAAGAAGAATTTAACTCCCTCCATCAAACCCAGCGTTTTGAATAATTCGTTACTTGGTGCTACCCTGTAACCTCGCGAGAGCATTTCCACTTCAATTCTTGTATCCGGGTCTGTAACCGTCATATTTACCATACAATGGCCCGGATTGCTGCTGAAAGCGTCATTAAGTATCTGGATCATTCGTTCATCAATATGTTCCAGGGGCAGCTTAATCTTGATTTTTTTACAAAGCTTTTCACGTATTTCCGTCAACAGCTGAATGTGCAGTATCTTGAATTCAAACTGATCCTCCTGTTTCCAGCGATTTTGTACTTTTCCTTTAATATGTAAAAATTGTCCTACCTGAAGATAGTTTTTAAAACGGATGTAATCCTCACCGCCCAGCAGCATTTCCATGGAGCCCTTATAATCTTCTACACGGAAAATCATAAATGTATTCCCGTTGCGGGACATCCTTTCCACGGCACTTGTAACAATCCCGCCGATAGAAACCTCTTTATCAAAATGCCTGGGGCGCCGCTCCCCTTCTGCAATGAACATGACTTCGTCAGCCGTACAGGTACAGAAGTTGTCCAGCTCGATCCTGAAGGTATCCAGGGGATGACCCGAAATATAGAAGCCCACCACATCCTGCTCATAACGAAGGCGTTCCAGATCTCCCCATTCCATTACATCACTGGTTTTGGGTTTTACCAGTAAAGAATCATTTCCTCCGAAGGCACCAAACAAAGAAGACTGGGCTGAAGATTTTTCAGCATGATAATTATTGGCATAACGGATCAGTCGTTCTATAAAAGTACCGTTTTCCCCTGTTTCAGTTGAGAAAAAATGCGCCCTGTGATACTCCGTAAAGCAGTCGAAGGCCCCAGCGTAAGCCAGACTTTCTATTGTTTTTTTATTGACTGTCCTTAAGTTGACCCTTGTTATAAAATCATAAATGTCTTTATAAGGGCCGTTAAGGTTACGTTCTTCAATGATTGCTTCCACCGCTGCATCACCACTACCCTTTACACCAGCCAGCCCGAAACGTATCTCTCGTTTTTTATTTGCATTAAACTGGCGGTCCGACTCGTTGATATCCGGCCCAAGTACCACCAGTCCCTGCGCCTTACACTCTTCCATAAAAAAGGTTATCTTTTCAATGTTGCCCAGAGAGCTCGTCAAAACAGCCGACATGTATTCTGCCGTGTAATGCGCCTTGAGATAAGCCGTCTGGTAGGCCACAAAAGCATAACAGGTGGAATGGGACTTGTTAAAAGCATAGGATGCAAAAGCCTCCCAGTCGGTCCATATCTTTTCGAGCTTTTTCAGATCGAGTCCTTTTTCTCCGCCGCCCTTCATAAAATCCCCTTTCATTTTATTCAGGGTCTCAATCTGCTTTTTACCCATGGCTTTACGCAGGGTATCTGCCTGGCCTTTCGTAAAACCTCCGAGCTTCTGTGACAAAAGCATTACCTGCTCCTGGTAGACGGTAATGCCGTACGTATCAGCCAGATACTCTTCCAGTTCAGGAAGGTCATAGGTTATCTCCTCTTGCCCGTTTTTCCTGCGGATAAAGTTAGGAATATAGGCTATCGGCCCTGGACGGTACAGGGCATTCATGGCTATGAGGTGCTCAAATCTGTCGGGAATAAGATCACGCATATGCTTTTTCATCCCATCCGATTCAAACTGGAAAATAGCATTGGTTTCACCTCTCTGGAACAATTCAAAAACCTTAGGGTCGTCCAGCGGAATATCGTCTATGACAATGTCAACATTATGGTTCTGTTTAATCAGGCGGAGCGCTTCTTTGATAATGGTAAGGTTTCTGAGACCCAGAAAGTCCATCTTGATAACACCCGCATCCTCAATGATTTTACCCTGATATTGGGTAATCAAAAACTCCGAGTCCTTGGAGGTACTTACCGGAATAATTTCGGTAAGGTCGCTCGGAGCGATGATGATACCAGCCGCATGGATACCCGTATTACGCACCGTACCTTCCAGCCTGACAGCTTCCTGTAAAACGCTCGCCTGTAAATCCTTACCTGCAATTATAGCGCGCATTTTCTTGACATTGTCCAATTCCTCCGGCGCTATACCTTCCTTCTTCATTAAACTCCCCTCTCCTTCCAGCGGGGCCGTGAAGATACGGTTGAGCGTCATGTTGTAAGCGGGCTTGTCCGGCACGAGCTTGGCCAGCATGTTGGCATCAGGCAAGGGAAGATCCATCACGCGGGCAACATCTTTAATAGCCGACTTCGCTGCCATCGTACCATAGGTAACAATTTGTGCTACCTGGTTATAACCATATTTTTTAACCACGTAATCAATAACTTTCTGCCTCCCTTCGTCGTCAAAATCGGTATCAATATCGGGGAGTGAGATACGATCGGGATTCAGGAAACGCTCAAAAAGAAGGTCGTATTTGATCGGATCTATATTGGTAATCCCGGTACAATAGGCCACCACGGACCCCGCCGCAGAACCACGGCCCGGACCAATAAATACCCCCATTTTCCGGCCAGCATCTATAAAATCTGCAACAATGAGGAAGTACCCAGGGAAACCCATGTTCCGGATCGTGTCCAATTCAAAATTCAGGCGGTCCTCGATTTCCTTGGTAATGGTGCCATACTTCTTTTTTGCCCCAACGTAAGTAATATGCCTGAGGTACTCCCACTGGTTCAGTACGTCGGCAGTAAGCTCTTTTTTTCCAACCATTTCCGACAAGGTATGCGTCTTGAACTCATCGGGAATGGGGAAGTTTGGAAGCAGGATATCTTTTCTCAGGTCAAGGTTCTTGATCTTTCCAACGATTTCATTGGTATTATCCAGAGATTCCGGCAGGTCGTTGAACAGCTGGAGCATTTCACTGGTGTTCTTGAAATAGAACTGATCATTGTAAAATGCAAAACGGGATCCTTTGGGTATCCCTTTGTCGTCATCAAAATCCTTGGATTTTGGGGTACTCTGTTTGTCACCTGTATTAATACAAAGCAGGATATCATGGGCATTCCAGTCATCCCGGTCAACATAATGCGAATCGTTGGAAGCGATAATTTTTACATTGTACTTTCGTGCAAAACGTATCAGTACCTCGTTCACGATCTGCTGGTCGCGGATATCGTGCCTTTGTAATTCCACATAAAAATCCTCCCCGAAGAGGTCCAGCCACCATTTAAATTCCTTTTCTCCTTCTGCCTCTCCTTTTCTGAGAATTGCTTTCGGCACGCTGGCCCCAATACAGCAGGTAGTCGCAATTAACCCCTGGTGATACTGGAGTATCAGCGACTTGTCAATCCTGGGATACTTTCCATACATCCCCTCTATAAACCCAAGGGAACACATTTTTACCAGGTTTTTATACCCTATCTCATCTTTGGCCAGCAAAAGCTGATGGTACCTTACATCCTTTTTATCCTTGGTGAACTGCCTGACGTGCATATCGTCCACCACGTAAAATTCACAGCCAACCACGGGTTTGATCCCCTGCTTATTTCCCTCGGCCACAAACTCAAAAACACCGAACATATTACCATGATCTGTGATGGCCACAGCAGGCATATTATCTGCCTTGGCCTTTTTAAAGAGTTTTTTGATATCAGCCGCACCATCCAGCAGCGAAAACTGGGTATGGCAGTGTAAATGGGAAAATTGCATATTTGGTATTTTGTATGGAAGACTTAGAAACTGATAATCCGGGTCGTAAATCTGATTTGCGGGGCAGACTATTCCTCCGCCGGAGCGTGAAGTATATAATTCATATAATCGCAGTATGGTTTCAATAGCCTGATCCCATTAACTATATTTTCTGCAAAACCTTTGGAAGTCACCTCCTTATCAGTATAACGATGCATGAAAAATAATTCCTTTCGTTTCAGCAGTTCCGTTTCCGGATGATCTTTGGGGTATCCCTTCGGTGTTGTCTTCAGAACGGATCCATGAATTTCCGGAAAATAGGCCTGAAATTCCGCTTTATTTATGATATCCTTGATTTCCTGCGCATTATAATCAATTTCCTGGCGGTATTTTGCCAGTTGCTCCGTGGTTGGATCCCACATGCCCCCTCCTAGGAACGATTCCCCGTCAGGCTGGATATGGAGATAGTAATCCACACGACCCGCCCCTCTTCCTCCCGGGCCGATCCCGGCACTCAGGTTACGCTTGTAAGGCGACTTATCCTTTGAAAAACGGATGTCCCGGTTAATTCTGAAAATACAGTCTTTCACCGTGAGGTTGCCCAGATCCTGAAATTTACCAACTTCTGAGATCAGGGTACCGACGAGGCCTTCAAAATCTGCTTTTGCGGTATCGTATCTGCTTCTGTTCTCCTGAAACCATTCTCTGTTATTATTCAGGGCCAGTGATCTTAAAAATTCGAGTGTTGCATGCTGAAGCATAGGTATTCTGCTAGTCTTTTTTACTGAAATAAAAGTCTTACTAAAACCGTTGGAGACATTGTCAAATTTCCGGAACGGGCCGTCCGACTTCTATTATTTTCAAATTTACTACGATTTTCTGATTCAATTTAACGAATTTTGGGAATTGAGAGAAGGAATATTTCTTTAAAACTGATAATCAACTGAAAGCTATGAACCTTCAATTTTTGTCAAACGAAAAGGGCAAGAAGACGGCCGTCGTGATACCTATTAAGGATTGGGAAGAGATTCAGGAAAAGTTAAAACTAAGTGATGCAGACTTTTGGGAGGAATTACCAGAACATGTAAAAGAAGGGATCACAAGAGGGCAAAAGCAGGCTTTGGCGGGAGAAACGAAATCCCATGACGAAGTAATGGCAAAATTCACCAAATATTTATGAGCCTTACGATCCGATGGACCACAGAAGCGGAAGAAAGCTTTGGTGATGTGCTAAACTATCTAGAGGAAAAGTGGTCTGAAAGGCAAGTCCGGAAATTTGTAAGGACCGTAAACAAGGTTTTGCAAAAGATTGCTGACTTCCCCTATATGTTCGAAGCTTCGAGAACTTCGCTTCATGTACGAAAAGGATTTATCTCAAAGCAGTGCTCCCTTTTTTATGAGGTCAAAGACGATACAATCATACTGCTTTACTTTTGGAATAACAGGCGCAAGCCGCTTTCAAAAAAAACTGATCATAACTAGAACAGGAAAATACATTATTAACTCTGTTTAAATTAAATGCCAAGAATTTTAACCGGTATTCAAAGCAGCGGCCGCCCGCATCTTGGGAACATCCTCGGCGCTATAAAGCCCGGAATCGAACTTTCAGAACTCCCTGGTAACGAATCCTTTTTCTTTATCGCTGACCTCCATTCGCTTACCTCCTTAAAAGACGGAAAACTTCGGGAAGAGTATGTGACAGCTGTTGCGGCCACCTGGCTCGCTTTCGGCTTTGATACAAAAAAGAATGTTTTCTGGCGCCAGTCGCGCGTGCCGGAACATACCGAACTGGCCTGGTATCTGAACTGTTTCACACCCTTCCCGATGCTCGCCAATGCGACCTCATTCAAAGACAAGTCGGAAAAGCTGGCTGATGTAAATGCAGGCCTGTTTACCTATCCCGTGCTCCAGGCAGCTGATATTCTGCTCTATAATGCCAACGTTATACCGGTCGGTAAAGACCAGAAACAGCATCTGGAAATGTCAAAAGACATTGCCAACCGTTTCAACCAGCTCGCTGGCGAGGAAATTCTGGTGCTGCCAGAAGCAAGGATAGATGAAAAACTCATGACCATTCCCGGCACCGACGGGCAAAAAATGAGCAAGTCGTATCACAATTATATAGATATCTTTTTACCCGAAAACGAGTTAAAAAAGGTTATCAAAAAAATCGTATCTGATTCCACTCCGCTGGAAGAACCCAAAGACCCGGACTCAGATATTACCTATCAGTTGTATGCGCTGCTGGCGTCGCCGGAAGATACCGCCGCCATGCGGGACAACTACCTGCGGGGCGGCTTTGGTTACGGACATGCCAAACAGGCGCTTTTGGAATGTATTCTGGATACTTTCGCTGAACCGCGGCGGATATACAATTACTATATTCAAAACACCGGTGAGCTGGAAGAGATTCTCCGCGAAGGTGAAGTAAAGGCACGGGCCATAGCCGGTGAAACCATATCGAAAGTTCGGCTTATTTTAGGCTTTGGAGAATGATATCGCTTATTGATAATCTCATTTCGGCTGATCAGCAACTGTTTTTATGGTTAAACGGGCATCATACCGCCTGGGCAGACACGCTCATGTACTGGGTTACCTATAAGTACACCTGGATCCCGATGTACATCGCCCTTATCCTGCTGACCGTAAAAGCCGAAAAACGGAGGTCCATTGCAATCATCGTAACGGTGCTGGCGGCGGTGATCATAGCCGACAAAATTACTTCCGGCGTCATGAAGCCCTATTTTCACCGTTTCAGGCCCTGCCACGAACCACTGCTGGCCGGTTTGGTACACCAGGTGGGTGGTTGCGGCGGGAATTTCGGTTTTGCATCTTCCCATGCTTCCACAAGTTTTGCCCTGGCCATGGTTTGGTTCCTGACCTTAAACAGAAAAATGCCTTATATCTGGCTCCTTTTGATCTGGGCAGCTATTTATTCCTATAGCAGGGTATATGTAGGGGTCCACTATCCGGCAGATATTCTGGTGGGCGGCTGCGTAGGCGTGCTGACAGGCATCCTGTGTTTCAGGCTTTACCTAACTTTTTTGGATAAATATTATCGTAATTAATTGATTTTTATTTAATTTTGCGCAAATTTTCAGTTAGTCATGGGCTCGTTTAACACAGTTAAAATTTTTTCAGGAAGTCAATCCGAATATTTGGCAAAAGATATTGCCAGGTACTACGGAAAAGAACTGGGCGGGTACACGCTACGTAAATTCAGTGACGGAGAGTTATCTCCAAGTTTTGAAGAATCCATCAGAGGCTGTGATGTTTTTCTGATTCAGTCAACCTTCCCGCCTGCGGATAATCTGATGGAGTTATTGCTCATGGTGGATGCAGCCCGGCGTGCTTCGGCACACTACGTAACGGTGGTCATTCCCTATTTCGGTTATGCACGCCAGGACAGGAAGGACAAACCCCGCGTAGCCATCGCGGCCAAAGTGGTAGCCAATCTGCTGACTTCTGTGGGGGTGGATCGCCTGATGACGATTGATTTGCATGCCGGACAGATCCAGGGTTTTTTTGATCTGCCAGTTGATCACCTTGAGGGTACCTCCATATTTGTACCCTATATCAAGTCCCTTGAACTGAAAAATCTTCTGATTGCCTCCCCCGACATGGGCGGAGCGGCAAGAGCGAGAAATTTTGCCAAGTTCATGAATGTGGATATGATCCTTTGCGACAAACACAGGAAACGTGCCAATGAAATTGCAAGTATGCAGGTGATTGGCGAAGTGGAAGGAATGGACGTGGTACTTGTGGATGATCTGATTGATACCGGCGGTACCCTATGCAAAGCGGCCGAAATCATTAAAGATAAAGGTGCAACTTCGGTAAGAGCCATCAGCACACACCCGATTATGTCGGGCAAAGCGCACGAAAATATTGCAAACTCTGTTCTGGAAGAGTTAATCGTCACAGATACGATACCTCTTAAGCAACAGAACCCCAAAATCCGCGTATTGTCTGTTGCAGAGATATTCGCAAAAGCAATAGGCAGGATCCGTGATCATGAATCTATTAGTTCATTATTTATAAATTATCAGTAAATTTTAATTTTTTTTAACTTTCTTACCAAAATAAATATTCTTATGAAAACGCATGAGATTGTAGGGTTTAAAAGAGCGAATCTCGGCAAGACGGAAGCCCAGGAATTACGTTCACAAGGTTATGTTCCGTCTGTGCTGTATGGTGGTACCGAGCAAGTGCATTTTTATGCACCGGCGATGTTGTTCCGCGAACTGCTTTTCACACCGGATATTTTTAATGTTACGCTCAATATTGAGGGAACTATATACAATGCCATTCTCCAGGAGAAACAATTCCATCCTGTGAATGATGCTTTGATCCACGCCGACTTTCTTCAGATTGTTCCAGGCAAGGAGATCAAGGTGGAAGTACCTGTAAAATTAACCGGAACGTCTTCCGGTGTAATGAAAGGTGGTAAAATGAATCAAAAATTGCGTAAATTGCGTGTGCAAGGTCTGGCAGAGAACATTCCTGACTATGTAAACGTGGATGTTACGGAACTTGATTTGGGTAAATCAGTAAAGGTTGGCGCTATTAAAGCTGAAAATTTTGTTATCTTGACAGCGAGCAGCAACCCGATTGCCTCAGTAGAAATCCCTCGTGCACTTCGTGGTACATTGGGAAAATAATTTGTATTTTATTTTTCATGGCTAATAGATGCAAACGTGCCGACCTTTGGTCGGCATTTTTGTTTATATTTCCCCCGTAAAAAAGTCTTGGAACATGGATAAAATCATAGCCCTCAACTGGCAGGAAATGCTGGTCCCCACCCAGTCGCTTCTGGAAATATTTGTAAGAGGGACTATCACATACTGGCTCATATATCTAATCCTGAGATTGTTCCGAAGAGGTACCGGTCAGCTGGGGATCAGCGATTTGCTTCTGATAACCATGATTTCGGACGCCGCCCAAAACTCTATGGCTGGCGAGTATAATTCTATCCCGGAAGGCGCCGTGCTGATCCTGACACTTGTTCTGTGGGATTATGTGATCGACTACGTAGGTTACAAAAAAATGTTCTTCGGTGGGCTGGCTCGCCCTGACCCCATTTTGCTGATCAGAAATGGCCGGTTGCTGCGTGCCAATATGGAGAAGCAATTAATTGATGAAGACGAGCTGATGGGGCTGCTCCGCGAAAAAGAGGTGGATGATTACAGAAAAGTAAAAACGTGCTACCTTGAGTCCACTGGTAACATCAGTGTCATCTTGAAAAAAGATTCCTGACACCCCAATTTCCCATTTTAACCAACCGTTAGCCTACTGCTTACTTAAAACCGCCTACTATCAATTTAAACCCCATACTCCAACCGCGTAAGCCATCCTTTTATCTGCGCCACCAGTACTTCATTGATCCGTACATAACTTTCATGCGTCCAACCTCCGATATGTGGCGTTAATACAACTTTATTGGAAGCGCGGAGATAGTCGAATGCCTCTTGCTGGGCAAAGGACAATTTCCCCAGTTTTTCATTTTCGAGTACATCCAGGCAGGCACCTTTGATTTTCCCCGATTCCAGTCCTTTTACCAAGGAGGCCAGGCTTACCGTTTCCCCTCGAGAGAGGTTGAGCAGATAAAACGGTTTTTCAAATGACTCAATAAAAGCTTCATTGACCAGGTTTCTTGTTTCGGCAGTCAGCGGGATATGCAGGCTCAGAATATCTGCCTGTGCAGTAATTTCCTTCAGTGGTACTTCCTCCGCAAACTCATCGCCATAGTGATCCCTGTATTTGTCGTAGGCCAGCACCCGGCATCCAAAGCCGCTCATCCGGCGGGCTGTTGCGCCTCCATTATTGCCGTAGCCGATCAGACCCACCGTCTTGCCCATCAGTTCCACTCCACGGTTTCCTTCTCTGTCCCAGATACCCTGCCTCACCTCCCCGTCTGCCTTAACGATGTTATTGAACAAAGCAAGTAACATACCCAGCGCCTGCTCCGCCACTGCGTCCCGGTTGCCTTCTCCCGCATGAAACACCTCGATTCCCATTTTCTTTGTCATCTCCAGGTCGATCAGATCAAGGCCCGCTCCTGCCCTTGCAATAAACCTGAGCATGGAAGCCTCCGACAGGATTTCAGCATCCACCGCCGTTTTACTCCTGATAACCAGGCCCTCATAATTCCTGAGCTCCCGAAGAATATCTTCCCGCCGATACGATGGAAAATAATCATACGACCAGCCAGCATCGGTGAACATACCAAAAATGGAAGGATGCATAGAGTCTGCGATCAGGATTTTCATAGGAGCACGGGATTTTTTGTAACTTGCCAGCAAAATGCGAATCACAAAAGTAATAGAAAACGCAAATCCCAACGGATATAAGACGATTTTACATACATGAACGAGCAAGGTACAGATAAACCGGTAATAGGAATTTCACTGGGTGATTACAACGGTATAGGCCCCGAAGTGATACTTAAAGCACTGGAAGGAAACCAATTAGCCAAATTATGCACACCTGTCATTTATGGTTCCTTAAGGGTGTTGAACCAGTATAGAAATTTGCTTGGAATGAAAGAATGGAGCCTCCATGGTATACAAAAACCCGAGCAGGCCAATCCCAAGCTAACCAATGTAATTACCTGCTGGCACGACCACCAGACCGAAGCGGCCCCTGGCCAGATTACGCCGGAAGCCGGACAAAGTTCTCTGGCATCCCTTAAAAGAGCTGTGGACGACCTGAAAGCGGGCAAAATCAAAGCGCTGGTTACAGGCCCTATCAATAAAGACAATATTCAAAGCCCTGAATTTAAATTTCCGGGCCATACCGAATTCCTGGCCGAATCCTTCGCAGTGGAAGATGCACTGATGTTTATGGTGGCCGGTGACCTCCGCGTTGGCGTACTGACAGGCCATATTCCGCTGGGACGTGTACGCTCTCAGGTGACGGCTGAAAAGCTGACTCACAAAATAGCGCAAATGTTGAAATCCCTTAAGAGTGACTTTGGCATACAAAAACCAAGGCTCGCCGTATTGGGACTTAACCCGCATGCTGGTGAGAACGGGCTGCTGGGCACCGAAGAAAACGAGATTATCAAACCTGTGCTTCAGACTTTTCTTGAAAAGGGACAGCTCGTTTTCGGACCGTTCCCTGCCGATGGCTTTTTTGCCGCAGGTACCTACAAACAGTATGACGCAGTACTGGCCATGTATCACGACCAGGGACTCATCCCTTTCAAAACACTGGCCTTTAATGAAGGCGTCAATTTTACGGCAGGGTTACCTGCGGTAAGAACATCTCCCGATCATGGAACGGCATATAACATTGCCGGTAAAAATATTGCAGAACCCGGTTCTCTGTTACAGGCCATTTATCTGGCTTGCGACGTGGCAAAATATAGAAACAACAGCAGTGAGATTGAGAAAAATGCCCTGATTTCCAAACCCCAACAGTCGGAAAGCCAGCATCCTGCCAAATCAGGAGGTAAACAGCGATTCAATTAAAGGTTGCTGCCTCCAAGCCGGTTTCTGAGAAATATAATCTGACAACATTAAAATAATATTTAAAATCTGCCCTGATGCTTAAATCAATGACGGGATATGGCGTATCCACAATTGAAACCGAGTCGCTCAACGTGACGGTCGAGATTAAAACGCTGAACTCCAAATTTCTGGACATTTACTGCCGTGTTCCTCGTAATTATTCCGAACGGGAAATTGAGATCAGAAACCTGCTGACACAATCCCTGGAAAGAGGAAAAGTAGAGCTTAATCTGAGTGTGCAGCCCGTCGGCAAAACGGTAGCTTCCTCTTCCGTAAACCGTTTGCTGGTAAAAGCTTACTTTTCGGACCTTTCGGATACTGCTGCCGACCTGGGCTTTACGCCTGACCAAACCGAGCTGCTTCGCCTGGCTTTGCAATTACCCAATGCCTATAACACTGAAACCGTTGACGACTCTACCAAGGAGCAGGACTGGGAACAAATCAAGGTAGCAGTGGCGCAAGCCATCCGGAAATGCAATATTTTCAGGGAGCAGGAAGGTAAAATGACCTCCGACAAGTTCATCGAGTATATTGATACCATTGCAAAACTTCTGGAACAGGTAAGAGAACAGGATAAACTACGTATTCCGGCGGTTCGTGAAAGACTTGAAAAACAGGTGCGGGATTTACTGTCGGATGACAACTTTGATCCCAACCGATTTGAACAGGAACTGATCTACTACATCGAAAAGTTTGATATTTCCGAAGAAAAAATACGCCTTCAGAATCACCTGGACTATTTTCTGGAAACCCTGAACCTGCCGGAAAGTAACGGAAAAAAACTCAATTTCATATCCCAGGAAATAGGACGTGAAATCAATACCATCGGATCCAAAGCGAATGATTCAACCATACAGCATCTGGTGGTGCAAATGAAGGATGAGCTCGAAAAAATAAAGGAGCAAACGTTGAATATTATCTAATGCGTGGCAAAACATGCTGAGCGGGTGGAACTTTAACCTGTTTTTCAGTTATTGAAAACAGGTTAAAGTTCCTTATCTGAATTTACCGTATCCACCCTGAATCACCAGCCCCGCGTCAATCACAGTTTACACCAGGCTACTAAGATTTGTTATGACTGACGAGCGACTACCGCTTTCATTTTATCAATCTTTTGATACCACCACACTTGCCAAAAAATTACTGGGCTGTGAGCTGGTCCACAATAGTCCCGATGGTATCAGCAGCGGGATTATTGTAGAAACAGAGGCCTATTTACAAGACGACCCTGCCTGCCATGCCTATAATCGCCGTACTCCTAGGACCGAACCCATGTATGGTGAGCCAGGTACGGCCTATGTATATTTAATTTATGGAATGTACGAATGCATCAATGTGGTCAGTAACCGGGCCGGAATCGGGGAAGCAGTACTGATCAGGGCGCTGCAACCTTTAAAGGGAGCCGAACTGATGGCAGCACGCCGGGCATTGTTCCAGAAAAAGTCTCCATCCAAGCCTATTCCATTGAAATACCTGTGCAACGGACCAGGAAAACTTGTCGTAGCAATGGGTATTTCAAGGTATTTGCACAATACCGAGTCTCTTTGCTCAGACAACCTTTACATTTCATCCCCGGTCATCACCAACCCTGGGATTGAAACATCTGCAAGAATTGGAATTACAAAAGGGGTAGATTTACCATACCGGTACTTTATTAAAGACAACATTTATGTCAGTAAATAGCCAGTTTCGTTAGCGCTACCAACCAAACCATTTCTAAAACGTTTTGCTTTTCACCCCCATTTCCTATCTTTGACCGAACATAACCTTCCTCATAAATCAATATTTCTGATTAATCTTTACCACGGCTGGTATCATAATAAGTATCCTTTGATGAGCAAAATAAACAAGACTTATATTATTAAGTTCAGGATTTTGACTGGAATCTTATTATTTATCAACGGCTTGTATCCGAGCCAGGCTCAGGATTTCAAAACTGGTTTATTTTCTGACAAAGGTACTGCCAGCGCCCAATCCGCTGACTTCCCGCGAGACACCGTCCTGATCAACAAATATAACCAGCTGGCAAAGAAATACCTGTACCATGATGCCATGCGTAGCTTTTCCTATGCCCAGAAAGCCTTGGCACTCTGCCAGAAGCACAACTGGGGTAAAGGAAAATTGTACACCTACAATCTCTTGAGCACCTACTATCTGATTGACGGCAGTTTTGATATCCTCAGAGAACTATCCAACGAAGGCCTGGATCTGTCTTCGAAGCTTTCCATGCCACTCTATAGCGCCTATGCCGAACGCTTTCTGGCCGAAAGTTACACCGAATACAAAGACTGGCAGAAGGCTGAGCAGCACTATCAGAATGCGTTGAAAACCTTTACGAGATATAAGGATGACAGTGCGCGGGCCTTATGCCTGGAAAATATTGCAAATTTTTACCGGGAACAGGGCGACCTGAAACGGGCGGTAGAATATTACGATCTTTCCTATAAGCTGCATGATCAGCGGAAATCCGACCAGGGCAAAGCGTCCGTCCTTCAATCCAAAGGTTATATGTATGTCAGAAACGGGGTCTATGACCGGGCAGAAAAACTGATGCTCACAGCCCTGAAATTATATGAAGGACTGGATCACCGGTATGGCATACTGAATGTCTTGAACGACCTTGGCAATATCTATTACTACACCGAAGAGTATGACAAATCCATTGAAGCCAGCAAAACAGCGTTAGAACTTGCTCATTTATACCATTGCTCTCAACAGATCAACTGGGCTTTGATATGCCTGGCAAAGGCCTACAAGCAAAAGGGTGATCTGGTGGCAACGGTAAAATACCTGGAGCAGGTGAATTTCAACCGGAGGCTCATGCACAACGAGCGGATCGAAAGACAGTTTACGATGTCGCAGTTGATTTTCGAAAACAAACGCATGGATTCCAAGATACAACAGGACATCATAAAAGAACAACGTAGAATTCAACTTTTTCTGATCGGCTTCATATGCCTGGTTATCGCATTCGCACTTTTCCTTTGGTTCACCAACAAAAGGCTCAGAAGAAAAAACAGGGATATTAAAGAGGCCCTGATACAGGGACAAACCATTGAAAGAAAGCGTGTTGCGGCAGAATTACACGATCACTTAGGCGGAACGCTGGCTTCGCTGAACTGGTACCTGTTCGGTATCAACAAAAAATTGCTGTCCGAGGAAGAGCGGAAATTTTACGAAAGCGTGCATCAGATGGTGGGTAAGGCTTACCGCGAACTGAGAACGCTGTCACACAACCTGATGCCCGAAGAGTTAACGGAACACGGCCTGGTGATTACTGTTCAACGCCTTCTTGAAAACCTGAACGAAAACAACACAATCGTTTTTACCTTTGAAACCTCGGGGCTCGACAGGAGGCTGAGTCCCAGAGTAGAATTTGAAGTATATAGTATCGTGCTGGAACTTACCAACAATATTATCAAACACTCAGCAGCCAGAAAAGCGCTGATCAGCCTTATTGACAATGAAACAAGTATCAGCCTTACCATTTCAGACGACGGTCAGGGGATAAAAATGAATTCGGGGCAGGGAATCGGGCTCGGCAACGTCAGGAGCAGGGTGCAAAGTCTGGCTGGTAAGCTTAACATGGAAACAGAAAGCGGCACAACCATCAGGATCGAAATCCCTAAAACATCTGTCTATTAATACCTTGAATACATGCGTTATACGTGGTTTTTTCTCGTTAACCTGAAAGTTAATCAAACTATTCCCGGCAAAGTGCGGTTAACTTTATCTCGACAATCAGGCGATCTATGAATACCCCCGGACATCAGCAGCAGCTTGTTACCACTTTTCAAAACTGCCTTGCCTCAGGTACTTTTGTCTCACTTACCTTGGGCAACTACAAGGGCCAGGAAGAAACCCTTAAAAATATCTATCTCAAACGGGTACGGATTAAGAACCAGGACAAACTGAGCCTTACGTACCGGTACAAAACGCGGGATATCGTCAAAAACTACGCGCTCACTGAAGGGCCCGGTCTCATTGATCAATATTTGGAATCAGGCTTTTACAACGCTTCCCTGTTCACAACCGAAGCGGATTTCTTCCTGGATATACTACCCAACCGGAAAACCAGGTTCCAGAAAAAAGAGCCTTCGAAGAAAGAAATTCCTGCGTTGCACCACGATCATATCAAACAAAGGCTGATCACGACGAACAGCAAATCCTATCTGACCGACTTGCGCATCACTGATGCGGACGGAAAAGTATTTAAAAATGCCCAGGACAAATATCGTCAGATCAATCACTATATCGAATTACTTAGCTCGCTGATCCGGGAACTACCGGCCTGGGATAAAATAAAGGTGGTGGACATGGGTTCGGGGAAAGGATACCTCACATTCGCTCTCTATGATTACCTCAAAAATATTCTAAGGCAGGACGCAGAAGTAACCGGTGTGGAGTTTCGGGAGGACCTGGTGGTACTTTGTAATGAAATTGCTTTGAATGCCGGATTTGAAAGCCTGCATTTTACCCAGGGGACCATTGAGGCGTATGACGCCGCAGATACGAATATTCTCATCGCATTGCATGCCTGTGACACCGCAACCGATGACGCCATTGCCAAAGGTATCACCGCGGATGCCGAGCTGATTGTGGTGGCCCCCTGCTGCCATAAACAGATCAGACGTGAAATGGAAAAACATAAAACTAACAATGATGTGGATTTCCTCACCCGGCACGGTGTTTTTATGGAACGGCAGGCAGAGATGGTAACCGACGGTATCCGGGCCATGATACTTGAATATTTTGGTTACAAAACCAAAGTTTTTGAATTCATTTCCGACGCCCATACGCCTAAAAATGTGATGATTGCGGGAGTAAGGCAACGAAACAATGAAAATAACAACACACCTATCCTGGAACGGATAAAAGCTGCCAAAAACTATTTTGGAATCGAATATCATCATTTGGAGAAAATTCTGCGTATCTAAGGTTTTCGGTAATATATCGGTCAAATCCGGTTGAGCCAACTATCTTTGTAGCTTTTGCGAACATTAAAATCAGCTTATGTGGAATAGAATAGCAGCTCATATAATCCGTTACAGGCTTATGTGGGTGGCATTAGTTTTGGTATCTACGATCTTCATGGCCTATGAAGCCAGCAAAATTGAACTCTCCTATCAGTTTGCGAGAATACTGCCCTCCTCCGATCCGGTCGAAAAAGAATATCAGGATTTCCGGAAATTATTCGGTGAAGATGGCAGTGTGATGGTGATTGGATGGCAGGATCCTCAGATTTTTGAATTGAACCAATTCAGAGACTGGTGCAAACTTACCCAAAGAATCAAAGACACCCACGGTATCAAAAATGTACTCTCCATTGCCAACCTGCAGAAGGTGGTTAAAAATGACAGTCTCAAGAGCTTCCAGTTTGAACCCGCACTTAAAAAAATACCCGAAACCCAGGCAGAAGTTGATAGTGCAAAAAAAGAAATTTACAATCTGCCCTTTTACGAAGGACTGGTTATCAACCCGGAAACCAATGCCACTCTGCTGGTCATTACCTTCAATGACAAAGATCTTAACTCCAAAAGAAGACTTACGATCGTAGATGATATTGAGACCATGTCCGAGGAGTTTGCTGTCAAATACAATGTAGACCTCCACTATTCCGGTATGCCGTACATCAGAACGGTGAACATGAAAAAGATATCAGGCGAAATGGAGTTGTTTATGGGCCTGGCCGTTTTCGTAACATTGGTGATTCTCTGGGCATTTTTCAGGTCGTTCCGGTTAACGCTTCTTTCCATTACCGTGGTACTGATTGGCGTTATATTCTCCGTGGGGCTGCTTCATTTGTTTGGTTATAAAATAACAGCACTGACCGGCCTCATTCCTCCGTTATTGATCGTAATCGGGGTCCCCAACTGTGTTTTCCTGATCAACAAGTACCAGGCCGAACTAGTATCAGGCCGTTCCAAAGACGAAGCAATACTGGAAATGGTCAAAAAGATTGGCCTGTCCACCTTCCTGGCCAACATGACAACAGCCATTGGCTTTGGCGTCTTTTATTTTACAAACAGCAGTCTCCTGGTCGAATTTGGTGTGGTTGCTGCAATCAGCGTAATGGTTACTTACGCACTCTGTCTGATACTCCTTCCTATCACGCTGCATTACATGAGTGTGCCCAAACCCCGGCACCTGAAACATCTGGATGGAAAATGGGCATCAGGATTTCTGAAAAAGGTAAATTATCTGGTACATCACAAACGGAAGGAGATTTACCTGGCCATGGTCGTGCTGATCATTATTTCGGCCGTAGGAATGACAAAAATCAAAGCCATAGGTTATGTAGTGGACGATCTTCCTAAAAAGGACGTAGTATATACTGATCTGCGTTTCTTTGAAAAAAACTTTCACGGTGTGCTGCCCTTTGAGGTAATGATTGATACCAAAAAACCTAATGGCATTTTTGGAGATCAGGCGCAGGCATTGTACAAAATAAAGGCCCTGCAAACCGAAATGGCCAAATTTCCGGAGTTTTCAAAACCTATTTCCATTGTGGAAGCTTCCAGGTTTTTGTATCAGTCATATCGCGGTGGCGATCGTAAATATTATGCCTTACCCGGCGTTCTCGAGTTGTCAAAACTTACTGGCTACATTCAGGATAAGGATGGAGCTTCCAGCCAGCTTAATTCGTTTTTAAGTAAAGATAAGGGTATCACCCGTGTAAGTTTCCAGATGGCGGATGTGGGCTCTGAGAAAATCAAAGAACTGATGTTGAAAATCAGGCCGAAGGTTGATTCTATTTTCAGTCCTGAACAGTACAAAGTAAGCCTGACGGGCCATAGCCTGGTATTCCTGAAGAGTAATGATTATCTGCTCAGTAACCTTTACGAAAGTTTGCTGATTGCCATTCTTCTCATTGCCATTGTAGGGATGGTCCTTTTCCGCTCCATACCCATTATACTTTTATCCAAACTTCCCTGCCTCATTCCCTTGGCGCTTACAGCCGGAATCATGGGTTATTTTGGAATTTATTTCAAACCAACGACCATCCTGATTTTCAGTATCACATTCGGAATAGCATCGGACGGCACCGTTTATTTCCTCACGCGCTACCGTCAGGAAATTTATGAAAAAGGACTTACGCCTTCCCAGGCGGTGACCGAGTCTATTTTCGGAACCGGCCTGAGTATGATTTACACTGCCGTCATATTGTTTTGCGGATTTATAATTTTCGCTGCATCCAGTTTTGGCGGAACCGCCGCTATGGGAGTAATGGTATCCATTACGCTGCTGGTAGCTATGTGTACCAATCTGATCCTGCTGCCCGCCTTGTTATTATCCATTGCCAAACGGCAGGGCAAGAATGTAAAGCCATCCTGACAATTGGACTGACGATATAAAATTAAAAGTCCTGCCGGCGTGTGCCGACAGGACTTTTAATTTTATCCGGGTAACCCGTCCAGACCCGGTATTTTATCAAACGATTGATCCATCCAGTCTTCGGGGATATCATCCAGCGCCTGTTTTAACTTATCTGCCCAAATCTCGGCCACTCTCTGCAGGTCCTTTTGCTCATACCGGTGTTCCACTACGGAAAAACTGTCTTTCTTGTATAAGATTACGTCGATAGGAAAATCAACGTCATTATTGCTGACACGTGTGGAATCAAATGACAGAAAACCTGCTTTCAATGCCTGTTTCATTGTCGAATTTTCGTTCAAAACCCTGTTGAGAATCGCCTTGCCCTGTCCTGAATTTCCGATAATCACATAAGGCGATCCCTGATCCAGCTCCACCCAGTTACCTTCGGAATACAACAAAAAAAGTTTGTGCTCGGCATCGTCTTTAAGCTGACCTCCTACAATCGCATTAAGGTTAAATTTGAAACCTGCACGTTCCAGCGCGGCCTTATCTTCCTCCGCCACCCTCTTAATCTGTTCGCCGAAAGCATTTACGGCCTTATAAAGCTTGTTGTACACTACTCCTTCTTCAATCAGTTCTTCAAAGTAATGAACTGCTTTGTCACGAACGGACCTGAGGCCGCTGGTCATCATAAAAAGAGAATAATTTCCCTTCTGTGCTACATACACTTTCTTTTTAACAGTAGTATTTGTTCCGGCCGTAATCCTTGTATCCGCAATGGCTACCAGGCCTTCTTTCACTTTAACTCCCAAGCAATATGTCATAATGTTTATTCATCCGTTTTGGCAAAAGCGAGAGGCTCTGCCAACTTGATTTTAGTTATTTATACCCCAAAAATACCAAATTGATAATCCATCAGGGCATTTCCGGGCTGATATGGGCGGTATTATTTACAAAAAAACGCAACGAATCCCCCCAAACACCTCTCATTCAGATACATAACTTCGCCCATTAAATTAATAATTTCATCATACAGCCGACGCTGATGCTGTCCGAAACATACCCAGTATTGCCCCCTTCCGGGATAAGAGAAGGTCAGGAACAGGGAGTTTTGCTCTAAAATGATCTAAAGCCACTGTGAATCCTGTATATACGGAAAAACACGCAATCAAAAAAAGTTTGTCTGTCATGAAATTACATTCATTGATGCTGCTCACCTGGGTATTACTCACCGGCTGTAAAGCAAAAGATATTTCAGCCGTTGAGAAGGAGCAGCCTGCGGAACAACCTGAGGAACAAACAACACAAACCATGAGTTATCTGGCCCTGGGCGATTCCTATACTATAGGACAAAGTGTTTCGGCCAGCGAAAGATGGCCCGTTTTATTGGCGGAAGCTTTAAACCAAACCGGTAAAAAAATCAAGATTCCGGATATCATTGCCACCACCGGCTGGACAACCGCCGATCTGCTGAATGCTCTGACTTCCAGTAATCCCCGCACTGATTATAATATGGTTTCTTTACTGATTGGGGTCAATAACCAGTACCAGGGCAGAACACAGGAAGAATTCCGGATGCAATTCCGGCAGCTGCTTACCAAATGCATAACCTATGCCGGTGGAGATAACAAAAAGGTTTTTGTAGTGTCCATTCCTGACTGGGGCGTAACACCCTACGGCTCCGGA
The DNA here is from genome assembly GCF_907164905.1 of Dyadobacter sp. CECT 9275. NCBI lineage: Bacteria > Pseudomonadati > Bacteroidota > Cytophagia > Cytophagales > Spirosomataceae > Dyadobacter > Dyadobacter helix. The sequence continues at coordinate 257,062 of NZ_CAJRAF010000004.1, forward strand.
CATCGGGATCAGATCGCCTTGGAAGTAGATCTATTCAATCAAATAGCGAAGGAAGAATCAGAAAAAGCGAAAGTACTGTTTATTGACATTACACCCCTTTCCCGCACCGCACTTAATGACCCCAGCCTGATTGCCCCAGACGGGCTGCATTTTTCGGGCACAATGTACAAACAGTGGGTTGATATAATCCTGCCAAAAGTGAAGACCATGATATAAAACTAAAAACCTCCGTCTGCTTTATCAAACGAAGGTTTATGCATTATATACCATTATCTAAATCTCTATTCAGGCTTCCTGAAGCGCTTTCAATTTTAAAACCAGCCCCTCCATCTTTTCGTCTGGCCGTATCTGACAGGCCAAACGGCTGAATGTACCAGCATCCGGCAAAGTATCCAGGGTATCCAGCTCGTTATCATTCCGTTCGGGTAATTTATCCCAGCCACTTAAAACCTCGACGTGACAGGTGGCACACAATCCCATCCCTCCGCAGGTGGCCTGAATATCATATTCATACGCTTTCAGCACTTCCATCATGTTGAGGCCTATATCTACAGGCACTTCAAGTGGATGACGTTTACCTTCGTTATCTTCGATCTCAATATTTATCATCTTAAAAAGGATTAACACCATTAACCGTGGTGTATTTAAAGCTTAATTTCTGGTCGGGGTAGACGTACTTAAACGCGCTTTGCATCATGATGGCAGCTTCATGAAAACCGCACAGGATAAGTTTAAGCTTGCCCGGATAGGTATTAATATCTCCTATGGCATAGATACGTTCTACATTGGTGGCATAATCGAGGGTATCTACTACTACCGCCGACTTATCGATTCCCAGGTTCCAGTCCGCAATAGGCCCCAGTTTAGGGCTTAATCCAAAGAGCGGAATGAAGTGATCGGCCTGGATGGTACGCGTGATTTTGTTGTTGTCCAGTAAGGATACTTCTTTCAAAACCCCGTTGCCCGCCAGTGCGCTTACTTGTGACTGAAGTACCAGGTCAATTTTGCCAGATTCGGCCAGTTCAAATACTTTGGAACCCGAATCCGGCGCACCACGGAAAGTCTCCCCACGGTGAACCAGTGTAACCTTTTCGGCCACGCCTGCAAGGAATATGGTCCAGTCGAGCGCCGAATCTCCGCCACCGGCAAGTACTACCCTTTTGTCACGAAATAACTCAGGACGTTTCACAATGTAATGTACTCCTTTGCCCTCAAAATATTCAAGATTTTCAACGGCAGGTTTTCTTGGCTCAAAACTGCCCAGCCCCGCCGCGATTACCACCACCTGGCAATGGACATGGATATCTTCGTTGGTACTCACAATGTAACTGCCGTCGTCCTGTTTACTGATCACCTCCACCCTTTCGCCCAAGGTAAATCCCGGCTTAAATTCCTCGATCTGTATCATAAGATTTTTAACCAGATCTCCCGCAATAATCCCCGGAGCTCCCGGAATATCATATATGGGCTTCTGAGGATATATTTCGGAAAGCTGCCCGCCCACCTCCGGAAGGGCGTCAATCAAATGGCATCTCATTTTCAGCAGACCAGCTTCGAAAACGGCAAACAGGCCCACAGGCCCCGCACCAATTATGCAAATATCTGTTTGGATCATGGCATTCACAGTTTAACTTTTAGAGTAATGGTCAACAGGGATAAGCTTTCGTCCTGTTTTTGTAACTCAAAAGTACTGTTGCCGAGGCTTCCACGCCAATCATAAATGGTTATATATAATAACCAAAAGTTATCAAGACACTTCTCAGAACAATCAGATCATAAATTCCAGCACGCCCGGAAGAACATCCACTTTGATTTCGACCGGTTTATCAAGTTTTATCCTTTCGTCGTCTACATGTAAATCCCTTCCCTCCCATAAAATAGTGATATGCTTGGCCTTAATCGTGGTGAATGAAGGTTTCATGTCGGTACCATTGATGAGCGCTAACAGATACTGTTCCAGCTTACCCCGGTGCTCCTCAGGGACCAACACCACTTCCAGCTCGCCATCGCCGGTATCGGTTCCATTAGCCAGAATGAGGTTGGGGCCCACTGAAGGTGTATTGATGACCTCCACCAGCAAGTATTTCCCCGAATGGTCGGAACCATCTGCTATAATCCTGCACTGCCTGGCCTCATAAGAAGTTACGACGTCATAGAAAACCGCCCTTGCTGCCTTGATTTTTTCATCTACATCGTTGGCAAGTTCTTTATCAAACTTTTCCATTACTTTGATTAGCTTGGAAAAAACGCCGAATCCGATTCCCTCGAGGAAAAACATTTCGTCAGGCGTACCTTGTACCTTGCCTATGTCAAACCGATGCCTTTTCCCGGACTTCCACGATGCTACTATATCTTTGGGCTCACCCTTTACCGACAATGCCCCCGCAATATTATTGGCAGTGCCATGCGGAAGTATGGCCAGCGGAAATTGCTTTTGCAGAAGTTTTCTTTTCACAAGTGCTTTACTTACCCTTCGCACCGTGCCGTCTCCTCCCGCAATGATCAGAAAGTCACAGCGGTCATCAAACTCGTCCCAGCCCTCTTGTTTCACAGACGAATAAGTACATTCAAAACCTTCCTTACGGATCAGCCGGACCAATTCCTTTTCTGTAAAGTCTTCTTCTCCGGCATTTGGATTATGCAACAAATTGGTTTTTAGCATAAATTTTTCGAGGATTAACAACATTTGCTGTCAGACTATTAAAAACATACCAGGCATAATTTTATTGGCTTTTGCGTCAAACAACAAGCCTATGAAAATTCTGGTAACAAATGATGACGGTATATACAGCCCGGGCATTGCGGCACTGGCCAAGATTGCAACCCGGTTTGGTGAAGTAAAAATTGTAGCCCCGGACGTGGAACAATCATCCATGGGACATGCCATAACTGCGTCAAGACCCTTGTCTTACAAAAAATCACCCATAACGTTCGAAGGTATTGACGCTTACCGTGTCAACGGGACTCCGGCCGATTGCGTGGCCCTTGGGCAACATTTATGGGACAAACCTGATGTGGTGCTTTCGGGCATCAATATGGGGCCTAACCTGGGGAATGCCATGTGGCATTCGGGGACATTGGCAGCAGCCAAACAGGCAGTTTTGTTTGGCATGAAAGGGATTGCGCTGAGTACCCCGGTAGGCAAGGTGGAACCAGACTTTGAAGCGCTGGACCGATTCATTGAGCAAACGCTCTCGATACTTCTAAAGAATCCCGATCTGAATCTGATCAATGTAAATTTCCCGCATCAACCTGTCGGGGTGAGATGGACCAGGCAGTCGGTCCGATTGTATGACAACAAAATAGAACCCGGCCTGGACCCCATGGGCAGGAAACACTACTGGTTTACTGTTATACCCCTGGAACCATCAGAAGAGGGAACTGACCGCTGGGCCGTTGAAAATGATTTCGTATCCATCACACCGCTTCGTCTGGATCTTACCAATGAAGCGGAACTGGCAAAGGCGCTGCTTAAATACCCGGTCTCCTGACCTGCCGGAAACGGTTCTTATTCCGGTGGCCTGTTTTTTTGCCATTTCATTAAGGTATCGCTAACCATCCCGTTTCATGCACTTTAGGTATGAAACGGGATTTATTTTTGTCCCCGGCCAGCCACTTCTCCTTTGAAAGTTTAACTGCCGACAATTATTTTAAGGGGTAGATAGGCCAAAATGTAGTCTTATGCCATGAAAGACATTTTCAACCTGAATCCCAAGAAACCGATTTTCCCTTATCATGAAACAAGCCACTAACGGAAATTACCGCTGGGTCATTTGTGCACTTTTATTTTTTGCCACCACAATCAACTACATCGACAGACAAATTCTTGGTCTTCTTAAGCCCACACTGGAGGTAGAATTTCACTGGACCGAAACGGATTATGCTAATATAGTCATGGTTTTTGCCGGGTGTTACGCACTTGGATATATCGTTTTCGGTAATATTATCGACAAAATAGGGTCCAAACTTGGTTATTCCATATCCATCATTATCTGGAGTATTGCTGCGGTTTTACACGCCTTTGTGAAAGGTACTATGGGTTTTGGAGCAGTCAGAGCGCTCCTTGGCCTGGGTGAAGCGGGAAACTTCCCGGCTGCAGTAAAAGCTACTGCCGAATGGTTCCCCAAGCGTGAACGCGCCCTGGCCACAGGGATCTTCAACTCAGGAACAAGCATCGGTGCGGTGGTAGCACCCATTATGGTACCTTGGCTGCTAGGCTCTTATGGCTGGCAGGAAGCGTTCCTGATCACCGGAGCACTGGGCTTTATCTGGCTGATATTCTGGTGGCTGTTTTACGAAGTTCCTTCCCGGCACAAAAAAATCTCTCAGGAAGAATTTACTTACATCCATAGTGACAATGAGTCGGCGGGACAGGAAAATGCAAAGCCTATCAAATGGACGGTCCTCCTCGGGCTGAAACAAACCTGGGTATTTATTATCGGAAAACTGCTCACCGATCCTATCTGGTGGTTTTTTCTCTTTTGGCTTCCCTCCTATTTCGCAACCACATTTTCGCTGGATCTCAAAAAGCCAAGCCTTCAGCTGGCGATCGTTTATACTGCAACTACATTTGGCAGCATTGGGGGCGGATATCTGTCATCGCTGCTCATTAAAAAAGGCTGGGCTCCCCTGAAGGCCCGCAAAACAACACTATTGATTGTAGCATTTGCTGTTTTACCCATTATACTGGCCAAATTTGCAACGGATGTATGGGTTGCAGTGGGCATCATCAGTATTGCAACAGCCGCACATCAGGCCTGGAGTGCCAACATCTTTACTATTGTTTCCGATATTTTCCCCAAACGAGCAGTGAGTTCGGTCGTTGGTATTGGCGGCATGGCAGGTTCTATCGGTTCCACACTTTTCCCCCTGGTAGTAGGTGCCCTGCTCGACCATTACAAAGAGGTGGGCAACATTGGCGCTGGTTACAACATTCTTTTTGTGATATGCGGTCTGGCCTATTTTGTGGCTTGGCTCATCATTCATTTCCTGACGTCAAATATGAAACCGGTCGAAGAAGCGTTAAAGAATTAATATAGTACCTTTGCCCCTGCAGATTTTGCAGTTTTCCTAAACAAATTCAGCTAGTTATTATTCAGAATGAAAAGGTTACGTTATCCGGTTCTCTTCCTTACCCTATCGTTTACACTGTTTTATTGTAAAACAAACAAACAAACCTCTTCCAGTAGCACCATCACCTCTGCCTCAGATACGCCCGCACCGGAAAAAGCGGTCGACTTGAGTAAGTCGCCGTTTCTGACCGCCGAGGAGTCTATGAAAAGGATTGCCATAGCGGATGGCTTTGAAATAAAACTCGTTGCGTCCGAACCTTTGGTAAGCACACCCGTGGCAATGCTTTTTGACGATCAGGCAAGAATGTGGGTAGTTGAAATGACCGGATATATGCCTGATACCATCGGAACTGGTGAGGATGTCCCTAACGGAAATATTGTGCTGCTTGATGATAAAAATAAGGATGGCGTGTATGACGACCGAAAGGTAATTATAGATTCACTGGTACTTCCCAGGGCCATCTGCCTGATTGAAAACGGTATACTTGTGGCTGAGCCAACCAACCTTTGGTTTTATGAATTAAAGAATGATAAAGTCGTAAAAAGAGAGTTGGTCGATCCTCAATATACCGAGGGAGGTAATGTGGAACATCAGCCCAATGGGTTGCTGCGCGCAATGGATAACTGGATCTATAATGCCAAATCTACCAAAAGATACCGAAAACAGGGTAACAAATGGCTGATCGAAAGCACCCATTTCCGCGGACAGTGGGGCATTTGCCAGGATAATTATGGACACCTTTACTATAACAATAACTCACAAAACCTGCTGGGTGATTATTTCTCGCCGGGGCTTGGGGCCTGGAATAAAAATCAACGGGGTGTTGCCGGCTTCAATGAAAAAACAGTGGCCAACAACAAGGTATATCCTCTGCGGCCAACACCGGGAGTGAACCGTGGCTACATGAAAAATGTCCTCAATGACAGCCTCAAGCTCAACAACTTTACAGCCGCTGCGGGTCCGGTCATTTACCGGGGTGATCTTTTTGGCAAAGATTTTGATTTTAACGGTTTCGTTCCTGAGCCGTCTGCTAACCTGATCAAGCGAAATATCATTAGAGAAAACGGTTATGTCGTAAAAGGAGAACAAGCCTACAAGGGAAAGGAATTTATTGCCAGTACCGACGAGCGTTTCAGACCAGTGAGCCTCTACAACGCTCCTGACGGTGCGCTGTACATTCTGGATATGTACCGGGGAATTATCCAGCACAAGACTTATCTGACGCCCTATCTCAAAGGGGAGATCGGCAAGCGGGGGCTAACGCAGCCTTTGTCAGCCGGACGTATTTACAAAGTCGTGCCTAAAAATAAAACTTCTGCTGTAGTTACCCTGCCTGATTCCCCTCAGCAACTGTTGAAACTTCTTGGCCATGCCAACGGATGGATAAGAGACAAAGCCCAGCAAAATATTATTGACAGAAAGTACCTACAGCTAGTGCCTGAATTAAAGGCGGCAGCGGCTCAGACCGACAACGAATTACTCGCGCTACACGCTTTGTGGACGCTTGAAGGACTTGGCAAACTTACTACAGACGAGGTAATTACAACCATTGGGAAGCAAAGCTGGCACACGCGTATGCAGGGCCTGAGCATGGTTCCGTCTGTTATGGATGCAACCAACCACAGCAGGATCACTGCTTCACTGGACAAATTAATCGATACAAAAGATACCCTGGCAGCACCATATATAGGATTTTTGGCAAAATATATCCAGGAATTTGATCAGCGCGAAGGTAAACGGTTACTGGTAAAACTGGCTTCGGCATATCCCAAAAACGGATATGTAGCAGACGCCATTGTAAGCACGCTGCAGGATCAGGAGGAGCAGTTTACGCATGAACTTTCCGCTTCGGTAAAAGATACTACCTCCAGCATTCACAGACAACTTAGAAAAGCTATTGCAACTGCCAATAATGCCAAAGCAAACAGAAACCCCGAAGTACTCAAAAAACAGTTCCCCAAAGGAGAAGCTTTGTTTACGTCCATCTGCCAGACCTGCCACGGAGCCGACGGCAACGGTGTAAAGTCACTGGGCCCGCCTCTGAACCAGTCGGAATGGGTAACGGGAAGTAAGGACAAGCTGATTTCCATTGTACTGTTTGGATTAACCGGCCCGGTTAAGGTGAACGGACATCTGTATCAAACCCCCGAAGTAAGCGGGGATATGCCAGGCATAGGTTACGATAAAGATATGCCAAACGAAGATATCGCGCAGTTGCTCAGCTATATCCGTAAGTCGTGGAGGAATAATGCCGAAACCGTCTCCACAATCGAAGTTTCAAAAAAACGAACGCAGCTCAGTGGTCGTGAGAAAGCATTTACAGAGGCAGAGCTTAACGGGAGGTAGGTTTTCGGTAGGCGGTTTCCGTGGGCGGTCGTCCGTCCGCAGTTCACAGTATTGAGTTTACAGTAAACAGTGAGACTGCGAACTCAATATTACTGCTTATTGCATACTTGCAACTGCCCACTCAAAACTGCATACCGCCTACTGTAAACCGCCTACTCAAAACTGCGAACTCTGAACTGCATACTGCCTGCCGAAAACTGCCTATCCGAAAATCACTACCTTTGCAAGCCCTTAGGTAAAAAGGGTTTAACTCAAGAATATGATGTTTAGTTTTCAGTCGCCCGCGTCGGTTACCATTACCTGCCATAAATGGCATGCTCCTTATCTGGAAAAAGAAGTTTCCGAACTTGGTTTCAAGCCCATTCAGACCTTCGTAACAGGTGTCAAAATCAGGGCTACACTCAACGACTGCATCCGCCTGAATCTTAACCTGAACTGTGCGAGCCAGGTACTATATAGCCTGGGAACTTTTAAAGCAACCAACGCCAATGCGGTATATAATTATCTGGCCCGGCTGGAATGGGAAAATATCCTGCCAGAAGAAGGATATTTTTCAGTAACCAGTAATGTCCGTAATCCCACCATCAGTAACAGCATGTTTGCCAATGTGAAGGTGAAAGATGCTATCGTAGACCGGATACGCAATAAGAAAGGTATCAGGCCTTCCACGGGGTCGGATCTCACCGGCGCGGTTGTTCATCTTTACTGGAATGAAGAAGACGCTGAAATTTTCCTGGATACCTCCGGTGAATCGCTCGCAAGACACGGATACCGTAAAATACCCGGCAAAGCTCCCATGCTGGAAGCCCTGGCCTCTTCAACGATCCTGGCCAGTAAATGGGACAGGAAAACACCCTTCATAAATCCTATGTGTGGCTCCGGCACGCTTGCCATTGAAGCCGCACTGCTGGCCACCAATACCAAACCTGGTGTACACCGGGCCGACTACGCCTTCATGCACCTGAACGGCTATGATGCCGAGGTTTATTACAATGAAATGGATTTAGTTGAAAATCAAATAGTTGAAATAGTAGACCAATTGATTGTAGCTACGGATCACGACGAAGAGGCGATCTCCAATGCGCGTAAAAATGCAATAGCTGCCGGGGTGGCAGACCTCATAAAATTTGAAGTATGCGATTTTCGGGAGACATACATACCGGAAAATGGAAACGGAGTGGTTTTTATGAACCCTGAATATGGTGAACGACTCGGTTCCAGCAGCGAGTTAGAAGAAACATATCGTGAAATGGGCGATTTCATGAAAAAAAAATGCGGCGGTTATTATGGTTATATTTTCACCGGGAACCTGGATCTTGCCAAAAAAATAGGATTAAAAGCAAAGCGCCGAATAGAATTCTTTACGGGTAAAATTGACTGCCGCTTACTGGAATATGAGCTTTACGCAGGCAGCAAGGCAGAAAAACCGGTTGATTAGTTTGCTGTTCCGAAATAAAAAACTAAAACCAGGGATGATATAACAGATTTTTACGGCTCAGTCGTTAAATTGGCAACGGCTTTGCAAAATTATGATCCTCTTCAAAACACCGCTGGCACCTGTATATGCTCCCCTGCTGAAATGCCTTACCTTTTTGGTACCGGCGCTTATGCTCCTTTCCTGCGACTGGCTCGGTAACTCCCCAAGTTTTGGTGACGACTATGTTACTTATGACATTAAGGCTGGCTCTCATGATGTTGAAAACAATATTAGTTCAATCTTCACTGCCAGTTCCATGCGTTTTCAGGCCGTTTTTGATAGCTCCTGTATTTACAAAACTGTTATTCCTGAAAATCAGTATGACATCAATAAGCTTATGGGTTTCTCAGACTGCAGCTCACAGCATCAGGTAAACAGTGCCCGTTTCGGCTGGAACTGGCAGAACAACGCCCTGCACATTTACGCCTACATCTATGTGGATGGCCTGCGTTCGGCAAAGGAACTCGGTGTAATTGAGATTGGCCAGCCCAGTAGTTTTAAACTGAGTACTTCCGGCAATTCCTATGTCTTTAATCTGAACGGTACGGAAACCATCATGCCCCGTCATTGCAGTGGTGGTGTTGGTGTTTCCTACAAGTTACTCCCCTATTTTGGAGGCGATGAACCCGCTCCGCAGAATATCAGGATCAAGATCCGTAATCTGGAATAACAACGCTGTTTTCAACTTGCAGGGAAAAAAATCCCCACATCATTAGCCGTTGAGTAGATAATTTGTCACAGCATGATTGCCGCTCCCTGGGCGATCCGGCCACTGGCACTTGCTACTGACCGCCATATCACTGAATTATAAAATTTACTAGCCAGCTACACCTCGAGGCACAATTTTTGCAAAAATTTGTGTAGACATCCCTCGTTTTCGCCCGTGTGTAATTTCAGAAATACCGTTCTGTCAGGTGATGTAACAACCCTTTACAATGATTAATGATTAATGATTTTTCACAATTATGATTCTAATAGTTGACGACAGACCTGAAAATATTATACCGCTCAAGAAAATACTGGAATTACATCATTTCCTTACCGACAGTGCCACATCGGGAGAGGAAGCACTAAGGAAAATTCTTCAGAACAACTATTCCGTCATTATCCTGGATGTACAAATGCCGGGAATGGACGGCTTCGAAGTGGCAGAAACCATTTCAGGCTATAGCAAAGCCAAGGATATCCCCATCATTTTTCTGTCAGCCGTCAATACCGAAAAAAAATTCATTACCCGAGGGTACGAATCTGGAGGAATTGATTACCTCACCAAACCGGTAGACCCTGACATACTGCTTTTGAAGGTCAAATCCTTCTTTAAATTATTCGAACAAAAGCAGGAGCTTAAGGCTACCCAAGCAAAGTTGCAACAGGAGATAGAAATTCGGAAAAGAGCCGAAAAAGGACTTAATGAACGGATGCAGGATCTTCAGTTCGTACTTGAATCCTTACCCCAGATCGCCTTCACCGTTGGTACCGACGGCCGGGTAGAATTTGCAAACCAACATTGGTTCACATACTCTGATAGTGTAGGGACGTTTCCTGAGACGCATCCCGATGACGAATCCTGGGATTTATGGAAAAAAAGTTTTATCGCTGGCGTGGAATATATCAACGAGGCCCGGCTCAAAGATGTCAGAACCGGAGAATACCGCTATTTCCTGCTTAAAATTATTCCGATACATCAGAGCGGTAAAGTGGTTCGCTGGGTAGGTACTTTTACGGACATTAACCAGCAAAAGATGGCCAACGAAGTACTGGAAAATAAAGTGGCGCAGCGTACCAGTGAACTTTTGACTAAAAATTCGGAACTCGAAACCACTAACCATGAACTGCAGCAGTTTGCATGGGTCGTATCACATGATCTCAAAGAACCACTTCGCAAGATCCAGACCTTTAATACGCTGATCAGAGATAAGTTCCTGGCGGGTAACGAAGAGGCTATGTCATATCTGGACAGATCAATAGGCGCTTCGGCCAGGATGGCCCTTTTGATCAGCGACCTGCTGGACTATTCGAGACTTTCCGTTTCCGCCCAATTTCAGGAAACCAGTATCAACGACATATTCAGAGAGTTACTGGAGGATTTTAATGAAACGATCCTGGAGAAGCAAGCCCGTATAATCGTTGATCCCATACCGGTAATTGAAACCATACCAAGCCAGATCAGACAGGTTTTCCAAAACCTGATCAGCAATGCGCTCAAATTCTCGAGGGAAAACATCCCACCCCAGATTACGATCCGGGCCTGTCTGACTGAGGATAAATCCATAGACTCCCCTCCGTCCGCTACGGGTAACTATTGCCGGATCAGCCTGAGTGATAACGGCATAGGTTTTAACGAAAAATTCCTGGACAGAATTTTTGTGATCTTTCAGAGGCTCAATAATCTCAGTGCCTATGAAGGAACCGGTATAGGACTAGCCATTGCAAAAAAAATAATTGATAAACATAACGGAATCATAACGGCTCAAAGTACTGAAAATGAAGGCGCTACCTTCATCATAATCCTACCTGTAAAGCAAAATCAAGAATAACAGATCCTGAACCAGAAACGATAAAATGACAAAGAAAGCTTCCCAGAACATCATTAAACAACTCAAAGTAGTATTTGCTGCGTCGGTCGTGCTGCTGCTTACCAGCCTTATTGCATCGCTTTACAGTACCCGGCAGCTGATCAAGAATTCCGAACTCGTTAACCACACCCACGAAGTGTTACTGGAGGCCGAAAATATCATGTCACATCTGAAAGATGCCGAAACGGGTCAGCGCGGATACCTTATTACCATGAACCCCTCCTTTCTGGAGCCTTATGAAGGATCCTATTCCCGCGTAACCAAAGCATACAACAATCTGGTGCGACTGACCCTGGACAATAAGTTGCAGCAGAAAACACTGGTTCCCATGAAGGAAAGATACGAGGCCAGATATGCCCAGATGCAGCGGGTTATTGATATTGCCAAGAAAGATCCTGCATTGACGAAGAACACAGAACTTCGGAGCAGGGAAATGCTTTTCGGAAAAAAAATAATGGATGACCTGCGGTTGATGATCAATGAAGTCAAAGATGAAGAAAACCGAATGCTTCAGAGCAGGCTCAGCGAACAGCAGACCTACATTGTGTACACTCCATTTTTCATGATCGTTGCGGCCGTTATCTCCATACTGATCACGATTGTTTCTTTCCTGAGGATCAAACAGGATATTGACAAAAGAATTGAAAAAGAACGTGAGGCAGAGGAACTCTATACCCAAACCAAAAACCGGATTAATCTGATGGAAGGTGTTACCAGACAGATTGCCTCCGGAAATTACAACATAAGGAGTAAGGATACGCTGGACGATGAGCTCGGAAGGATTTCCAGCGCGCTCAATACCATGGCAGGAGAATTGGAAAAAACCTTTACAGATCTTGAAAAACGTAACTGGCTGCAAACGGGTACTCTTCACGTGAGTGAGGCCATGCGGGGTGAAAGAATCCTGGAACGCCTGTCCGCCAACCTGATGAATTCTCTTACATCCTATTTAAATGCGCCATTAGGGACTTTATATATCATTGACAATGACTATCACTACAAGCTAACGGCGGCGTATGCCAACAGCGATGCCCCGCGGTATGTATACGCAGGTAATGGCCTGGCGGGACAGGCCATCGAAAGCAAACAACTGCTGATTGTCAACAATTTGCCTGAAAATTATGTACATATCACATCCACCCTTGGTACTACCCACCCTCGTACGGTGATGATTATACCGTTAATTTACGCTCATGAATGCATCGGGGTCATCGAAATAGGTTTATTGAACGAACCGTCTGAGCTGGAAATACAGTTTATAAAAGATAATCAGGAAGCTATAGCCATTGGTTTAAACGCTGCTCTGGATTACTCGAGATTACAGAATTTCCTGGAAGAAACGCAGGCGCAGGCCGAGGAGCTTCAGGCGCAGCACAATGAGCTGGAAAACCTCAATTCTGAACTGGAGGCACAATCTCAAAAGCTACAGGCTTCTGATGAAGAATTACGGGTACAACAGGAGGAACTTCAGCAAACCAACGAAGAGCTGGAAGAAAGAAGTACGCTACTGGAAGAGAAAAACATGGAAATCCAGAGCAAGGCAAGAGAGCTGGAAATAACCACCCGCTACAAATCTGAATTCCTGGCCAATATGTCACATGAACTCAGAACGCCGCTTAACTCCATATTGCTCCTGAGCAGGCTGCTCGCCGAAAATGACGAAAAGAACCTTTCGGCTGACCAGATCGAATATGCATCGGTTATTAACTCCTCGGGAAACGGACTGCTGGGGCTTATCGATGAAATCCTTGACCTTTCCAAGATAGAAGCAGGAAAGATGGAACTTGAATATACCAATGTTGACCTGAAAGAAGTGAGCAGGGGTTTGCAGGCCATGTTTTCGCCAGTTGCCAGGGAAAAGGGTATTGAACTGAATTTCCATCTCGAGCCCTCCGTAAAATCCGTTGTGGAGACAGACAAGATGCGGCTGGAACAGGTGATTAAGAACCTGCTGTCAAACGCCCTTAAATTCACCTCCAAGGGATCAGTCACCATGGATATCCGCAACAGCCCAACGCGTCCCGATTTTATCGAGTTTGTTGTAAAGGATACAGGTATAGGTATTGCTCCTGAAAAGCAAATGCTGATTTTCGAGGCCTTTCAACAAGCCGACGGTTCAACGAAGAGAAAATACGGCGGTACGGGACTTGGCCTCTCCATCAGCAGGGAGTTGGTTAAATTACTCGGAGGCGAAATTCATCTGAAAAGTGAAATCAACCAAGGCAGCGAATTTACCTTGTTTTTACCGGTCCGCAAGTCGGTAAGCCACCATCATCCGGTTCAGAATTTCATGACTAACTACACCGATATCAGCGAAAATACCGGAACAGAAGATGCATTGAAATACATCAGCTCGGTAGTACCTGAAAGTATCCCTGATGACCGTAACGCGATCTTGGAAACGGATAAAACGATCCTCATTGTTGAAGACGATACCTTCTTCGCTAAATCATTGCTGGATTATACCAGGAAAAAAGGTTACAAGGGTATTGTAGCTGTCCGTGGTGACGAAGGCTTGCAGCTGGCGGAAGAATTTAAGCCAATAGGAATCCTGCTTGACCTGCAGCTGCCGATACTGAGCGGCTGGGAAGTAATGGATAGGCTGAAGGAAAATCCTGCTACCCGGCATATACCGGTACATATTATGTCGTCGCACCGCATGAAAAATGAAAGTTTGCTGAAAGGTGCCGTTGATTTTATTGACAAACCTGTGGCGCCTGATCGTATGAAAGAAATATTTGAGAAAATTGAATATGTCATAAGCCGTAAGTCCAAGAAAGTCCTGATCGTTGAAGATAACTCAAAGCATGCCAGCGCACTGGCTTATTTCCTTGGTACTTTCAACATTAATTCGGAGCTAAAGGATAATATATCAGATGGATTGCAGGCGCTTCGGGAAAACGAAGTGGACTGTGTGATCCTGGATATGGGCGTCCCCGACCAGCAAGCGTACCAAATGCTCGAGGAAGTCAAAAAGACACCTGATTTTGAGCATATACCCATTATCATTTTCACGGGTAAAAGTCTGTCTATCAATGAAGAATACCGGATCAAACAATATGCCGATTCGATCATTTTAAAAACGGCGCACTCCTATCAGCGTATGCTGGACGAAGTCTCCCTGTTTTTACATGTAGTTGAAGAAAATAAAAAGCCAGCAAGTACCAAAGGCGACTACCGCAAGCTGGGCGCTCTGGGGGATATCCTGAACAACAAAACAGTGTTGGTGGCGGATGATGATGTGCGTAATATTTTCTCTCTGACCAAATCGTTGGAAAACTATAAAATGAACGTTATTACGGCCCTGGATGGCAAGGAAGCTCTTGAAAAATTAAAACAAACTCCTGAAATTGACGTAGTACTGCTGGATATGATGATGCCACAAATGGACGGCTACGAAACAGCCCGGCAGATCAGAGCCAACCCCGTATGGAAAACCTTGCCTGTCATTGCGGTAACAGCCAAGGCTATGACCGGCGACAGGGAAAAGTGTATTAATGCAGGCGCTTCTGACTATATTACCAAACCAGTAGATATTGACCAACTGGTCTCACTTTTAAGGGTCTGGCTCTATGAAAAATAAACATTTTCCTTTTGCTGATCATCTCTCATTCTGACCTTTTTAAACGATCCCCTCATGAACTCAAAAAAAGTACTGATCATTGATGATGACGCCCGTAATATTTTTGCCCTGACCGCCACCCTTAAATCTAAGTCTTACAGCTGTATATCTCGCCCGGGAGCAATTGAAGCTTTGGAATTATTGAAAACGGATGAAACCATTAATGCCATCCTGATCGATATGATGATGCCTGAAATGGACGGTTATGAAGCCATTCCGTTGATAAAAAATATTGAAAGAAGGAAGAATACTCCCATATTTGCCGTTACCGCACAGGCTATGGTTGGAGATAAAGAAAGGTGCCTGGAAGCCGGTGCCGATGATTACATTTCCAAACCGATCGATGTAGATAAACTTCTGGCTCTTTTGGAAACCGTTTAACGCCACGACCCATGATTGAGGAGGAAGAAATAGACATACTACTGGACGATGTATTCAGGCTTTACGGGTATGACTTTACCAGTTATGCGCGTGCTTCACTGAAACGGCGTATCAACAGGATCTTTACGCTCAATAAATTCCCCAGCTTTGCGGAGCTGCGGTACAAGGTCTGTAAGGATGAAGATTATCTTAAATACTTTGTAGAAGAAATTACCGTAAACGTAACAGAAATGTTCCGTGACCCGTCGTTCTACCAGGCGCTGCGAAATGACATTCTTCCCATCCTGGGAACCAAGCCTTTTATACGAATATGGCATGCGGGCTGCTCAACCGGTGAGGAGGTCTATTCTATGGCCATACTCCTGAAAGAAGCCGGACTGCTGAGAAAATCGCTGATTTATGCTACGGACCTTAACCCTTCAGTTCTGGAGAAAGTCAGAAAAGCCATATTTCCTTTGAACCAAATGAAACAGTATTCCGAAAACTATATGGAATCTGGTGGGCAGCTTGACTTTTCGGTTTATTACACAGCCAATTACGGCCAGGCCAAACTGAATGATGAACTGTCCGAAAAAATTATCATTTCAACACATAACCTGGTTTCCGATAGTTCTTTTAATGAATTCGATCTTATACTTTGCCGGAATGTACTGATCTATTTTAACAAGGACCTTCAGGATCGGGTGCTTAAGCTCTTCGATGACAGCCTCTCTTCCCTGGGCTACCTGGCTTTGGGATCCAAAGAAACGCTGAAATTTTCAGCTGTTCAGAACAGGTTTAAACAGCTGAACCGAGAAAAAATATGGAAGAAAATAGTATGATTACGCCAAAGTGTGAAGCCGTTGTAATTGGTGGGTCCGCGGGCAGCCTTGCCGTGCTGTTTGAAATTCTCCCCAAATTAAAGCAGGATCACGATTTCGCACTGATCATCGTGCTGCATCGCAAATACAATGCAGAGTCCTCACTATCCGAACTTCTGGGCTCTAAAACGCTGAACACACTGACAGAAATAGAAGACAAAGATCCGATTATTCCGGGCAACATCTACCTTGCGCCGGCAGACTATCACGTCCTCATCGAAAACAACCGCATATTCTCCCTGGATCATTCGGAAAAGGTGAATTTTAGCCGACCAAGCCTGGACGTTACTTTTGAATCTGCCGCACAGGTATATGGCCGGAGCCTCATTGGCGTGCTTTTATCTGGTGCAAATGACGACGGTACCAAAGGCCTGCATGCAGTGAAGCATTACGGCGGGATGACCATTGTACAGGACCCGCAAAGTGCCCAAATGCCTATGATGCCGCAATATGCCATAGATCATGAAAATATCGACAAAATCCTGGATGTTGCGAATCTGATCATTTTCCTCAATACCCTTTGATACCAAACGCCATTGCTTCAATCTTCTTTATAAGATTTTCTTCTCCGTCGGTTTGATGATCATCCTCAGCGACTGGTCTTTTGTAAAGTACGCAATCATCCAGTTGTATAATGTCCTGACCCTGTTACGATAGGTAATCAGCGAAATCAGGTGGATAAATAACCAGGCCAGCCATGCAATAACACCCTGAAAATGTACCTTAGGCTTAGGAAGGTCAACCACAGCTTTCATACGTCCAATGATGGCCATGGAGCCTTTGTCTTTATAAATAAATGGTTTTTGTTCCCTGCCGTCAGCCAGTGCTTTTAGATTTTCCGCGAGGTTACGTCCCTGCTGTATAGCCACCTGAGCCACCTGAGGGTGCCCGAATGGGAACGCGGGGTCAGAAAGTAACAGGGAAGTATCCCCTATTGCGTAAACATTTTCTGTTCCGTTCACTTTATTGAAGGCGTCGGCTACCATGCGGTTAGCACGGCCATAACTTTCTTCCGGCAAACCGGCAAACTTTCTGGCGTTGACACCGGCAGCCCATATCAGCGTCTTGGTTTTGATGGTATCCCCGTTGCTAAGTACCACGGCGTCATCCTTGAAATCAGTTACTCTTGTTTTCAGCCTGATTCGCACGCCCAGTTTCCGAAGATCGTCGTAGGTATCTTTCTGGGATTGCAGACTCATGGGAGATAAAAGGGCATCTCCTCCGTCCACCAGGTATATCTCACTTCCTTTACCCACCAGTTCGGGATACTCTTTTCTGAGGATTCCGTTTCTCATTTCTGCAAACATACCCGATAATTCCACACCCGTTGGCCCGCCACCGGCGATCACCACCGTCAGCCGCTTCCTGATATCCTCCTCATCGTCTGAAATACTTGCCTTTTCCATCTGCTGGAGCAATTTATTACGCATTTCAATGGCATCGTCGAGCGTTTTCATGGCAATTGCATTCTTTTTCACATTCTCCATACCAAAAAAGCTCGTTTCTGCCCCGGTGGCAATAACCAGACAATCGTAGGACAGCTCACCATTGGACAGTATAACCTTGTTTTCCAAGGGATTAATCTCCAGTAACTCGCCCAGGCGATAATACACATTCTCTTTTCCCCGGTAAAGTTTTCGGAAAGGATAACTGATGCTGGAAGGTTCCAGAAAGCCCGTTGCCACCTGATAAATGAGCGGAGGGAAAAAATTGTAGTTGTTTTTATCAACCAGGGTAATCTCAAACCGACGGTCTTTTGCGAGTGCCAGGGATAAATTCACCCCGGCAAAACCTCCTCCTATAATGACTACTTTCATTCCAATCAGTTAAAATGTGTGATGTGGTAAGTTTAAATTCCGGAGTATAAGAGCCTGCTCTCTTTACTATTTCAGCTTTTTCAAAGTGGTATTATAATAATTAACCGTTTCAATGACAGAGGGTAAGTTACTGGGCTGAATTTCCGCATCACGTTCAATATAAATATTTCCTTTGAAGCCCTGCCTTTTGAGTTCAGCAAACACCGCAGGAAAGTCTACAATTCCCGTTCCGACGCGTACATCCTTAAGCTTGGGGTTGTTCCACTCCGCAATGTCCTTTAAATGTACACACACAATATGCCCTGCCAGTTTTTTAACACCCTCAACAGGATCCACTCCGCTTTTTGGCCAATGTCCCAGATCTGTGCAGGCTCCGAAATTAGGATGGTCCTTTATGGCCGCCAGCACCGAGTCGGGATGCCAGTAAGCACTTACGCCTTTCCAATGTTCATGGATAGCCACTTTCATCTTGTAAACACCCGCAAGGCTATCAATACTGTCCCACATGCTGACCGGCGGTTCTGCGGTTACAAATTTCGCGCCAAGCTGTTTTGCAATTTCAAATTCCTTCTTCCACGACTCCACCGTTTTTCCCCCGCCAATATACACCGAAGCAATCCTGATACCTTTCTGCTCCGCCATTTTTCTAAGCTTAGCTATGCCAGAGGGCGATAGTTTTGATATGGCACTGTCCTTAAGAGCGGCACCTGCCCTGTGAAAGGTCATCGCCTCCACCACTTTTAATCCGGCGCTATCCACTGTATGCAGCGCTTCCGGGTAGGACATGGTATGGAAGGTATACATGGCAACACCCAATTGCCAGTCTTTTGCGGGTTTGGAAGCTACTGTCTTTTTTGAATGATGCTGGCTTTGGGAGGGGAAACTGAGAAGTAAAAGCACAAGGGGCAAGAATGAAAACTTAATCATGATTACATTAAAGGTTTAGAACAGGTACTATCAATTACATTTCTGCAAGGTATTCAAAGGAAACCTAAATCAATACCAAAATTATCAGTTACCTTCAGAGAAAGCCGGTTTTTTAGTGTTCCCCCCACAGGCGGCAATAAAAAAGACGGCAAAAATTCCCGTCTTTTTTATTGCCCATGCGCATGAAACTTACATATCACTGAGGATTACGCCTGTTTTCTCTTAAGAATAAAAGCACTGACCAGCGCAACCGCCAGGCCAATCGGAACAACCTCGGCAAAAGTAATCAGCACAACAAAAAAGGGATTTTTGTACATTTCTTTAAAATTCATCATCTCAGCAGCTTTGGCCTTCATTTCCGCAGCGGTGGCTCCATCCGCTTTGCTTTGCCGCAGAACGTGTGCGGTGTACTTGTCCATAAAATCCGGAATGAACAGATAATAATCGATCAGCCAGACCAGCACGTACACTGAGGAGGCAATCAGAGTAATGTACAGCCCTATCCGGAAGGCCTTTCCAAAACTGATGATACCCTGCTGATACTTGTCGCGGTAATTTTTCACACCTACGAATATCAACGAAAAAGAGAGGATCATGGCGGCGTAGCCCAGCACCATGTTATCCTCAAAATTGTCGTTGTTATAACATGCCGTTACCGACGCCACCATCATACCTGCGAGAAGGGCGCCGCTGATCAGTCCGCAGACCATGATATTTTTTTTCATATCCTTGATTATTTTGGTTAACAGGTTCCAAATTTCAGGTATGCCCAGCTTCTGAGAATCATACTTTAGGGTGATTTTACATAAAGCAAGTATATTTATGCTCTGCTAGGGGATGATTTGCAACCTCTTTGCTTTCTCAACCGCCTGCATTCTGCTCTTTACTTCCAGTTTCTCAAAAAGGCGGGAAGTGTGGGTTTTCACAGTATTGAGAGATACAAAAAGCCTGCTTGCAATTTCCCGGTTACTCAGCCCTTCAGCCATCCATTCCAGCACTTCCAGCTCGCGTTTGCTGATACCCCGCGCTGCTATTTCTTTCTCGTGGAGCGTGAAGGAATCTGCTGCCCGAACAACCACTTCCTTTTCAACAACTACCGTTTTGGTTGCGGGCTTGGCAAGTTTCAGGGCCAGCCATATACCTAAACCTGTGAATGTAAGAGCAATGGCGCCTGCATAAATCTCCAGTGCATGACTGTAAATAACAAATCTCAGTTCCAGCCATTTCAACAAAAACAGCAGAAGGGCAAGGGAAAGCCCGTAAAGAATAGATTGTTTATATCTGAAAAAAAAGCCTGAATTCATCTATGCGCAGTGTTCGGTTACCGGAGTAAAAGTCAGATAATTCAAAACAGAAGTCCGCGGACCGGTATTTTACACTCTGTTGCTATTAAAAAGAATGATATCTTGCAAACCGATTCATCAGATTTAAATTATGACCAGAAAATTAGTCTTCCTGCTGCTATTCGTTACCACGGCGGCATCTGTTTCTCAAGCGCAGCATCCTATCCCCAAAACGATTGCACCGTTTCAGATTAAACTGACCAATGGGCAACAGTATGCGTCTACACAGCTATCAAAGGGCCCGGTGGTACTTATTTACTTTTCTCCCGATTGTGAGCATTGCCAGAATTTCACTAAAGACCTCGTTAAAAATTATTCCGTTGTCGCTAATAAACAGGTAGTTATGGTAACTTTCCAAGATATGACCATGCTCAAACCTTTTGTAACGCAATATAAACTTGCCCAGTATCCTAACATCAAAGTGGGCACAGAAGGTACCTCTTACGTTGTGCAGCGTTATTATCAGATCCGTTCCTTTCCTTACATAGCCATTTACGACAAGAAGGGAAACCTGGTGAGGACGTTTGAAGGAGAACAGCCACATGC
The DNA here is from genome assembly GCF_907164905.1 of Dyadobacter sp. CECT 9275. Lineage (NCBI taxonomy): Bacteria > Pseudomonadati > Bacteroidota > Cytophagia > Cytophagales > Spirosomataceae > Dyadobacter > Dyadobacter helix. The sequence continues at coordinate 278,030 of NZ_CAJRAF010000004.1, forward strand.
CGATATCTTCAATACTTTGAAGCAGATATAAACTGGCCTGGATTTCTGTTTTAAGGGAACGGTTTTTGCTGTTCTGCAGGTTATGATGTTACCTGCTCCAGAGTCACTTTGACCAGGACCGGAAATTCAGTTGTTATTCAAAACTTCAATTTTATGGACGCGAAAGCTATCAGTCTTAACGAAAAGGAAGTGAAACCAGTAGTTGATCTTCTCAATGATTACCTGGCCAATTATCACATTCATTATCAGAAATTGAGAGGTTGTCATTGGAATATTAAGGGACAGAATTTCTTTACCTTACATGTAAAATTCGAGGAATTATATACCAATGCACAGCTGACGATCGACGAAATCGCAGAGCGTGTGCTCACCTTGGGCAAACCGCCCCACAGCCGCTTTGCCGACTATATCAGTGAATCGGCCATAAAGGAAATAGATACCATCGGCATGAAAGACATGGACATGGTGGATGCCATTCTGGACGACATGGCAAAGCTGATCAGCCAGGAAAGAGAGCTTCTGGAGGCAACTGAAAAAGCAGGTGACGATGGTTCGAACGACATGGTTAACCGTTTCATGCAGTTCAAGGAAAAAAATACCTGGATGTTACGTTCATTTGCCGGCAAAAAGTAAGATTTTCAAAAATCAGGACACAGCCATCCCGCTATCGGTGGGGTGGCTTTTTTATGTTCATAAGCCCTCAGTCCATATCTCTGCCATTTCGGCAACATCACTACTTCCCGGCTGACAATCTGACGCCAAATACCGATAGGTATATTTTTAAAGGAACTGCTGTTCTAAACATAACAGAACATGGATACCTTTTCAACGATGATCATCGGGGCGGTAGAAAAAACCAAAAACGCGGTGGTTAAAATAGACGTTTTTAAAACTATAGATGGTAAACTCCGCGCGGCTGGATCAGGTTCAGGCTTTATTTTCTCTTCGGACGGGTACATTTTTACCAACAGCCACGTGGTAGACGGCGCAGAAAAAATGATGGTGAGCCTGCTCAACGAAAATGAGATTGAAGCTACACTGATTGGCAAGGATCCCGATACCGATATTGCCATCCTCAAAATTTATACTCAGGGCTATTCCGTTGCCAGGCTGGGTGATGCAAGCCAGATACAGATCGGGCAGTTCGTGATTGCGATCGGGAACCCTTATGGCTACCAGCATACCGTTACAACTGGTGTGGTGAGTGCCCTTGGAAGAACACTCCAGACGCAGTCGGGACGGATGGTGGATAATGTCATCCAGTCGGATGCCGCCTTGAATCCAGGCAATTCCGGAGGGCCGATGATCAATACGGACGGGGAAGTCATAGGCGTGAATACCGCTGTCATCCAAGGTGCTCAGGGACTCAGCTTTGCAGTAGATATCAATACTGCAAAGGAAATTGCCCGTCAGCTTATCAAAGACGGCAAGGTTTTCAAAGCTTACCTCGGTTTGCAGCTTCAGGATGTAGCCCTGAATGAAAAGATACGCCAGCACTATAAGCTGAGCAACCGGAAAGGGATATTCATCACCAAAATTGAGCCCGGTTCACCGGCCTCCCGCTCTCAACTGCTGGAAGGAGATATCATCATATCGTTCAATGACAAACCCATCAGCAGTTCCAACGAATTATTCAAAGAACTGACTCACAAGGAGGTACTCGACATAAAGAATATATCGGTAATCCGCCATACCGAGCTCCTCAATTTCATTGTTGTTCCGGTGGAGAGGAAGTAGGGCTGAGGCGGTTTGCGATATTGAGTTTTCAGTTTGAAGTATGCAGTTTGAAGTAAACAGTCTACAGTGCGGAGTTGGCAGCTGGCAGTTTGAAGTTCAAGGAGAATGGAAATGCCTGGAAGGTATTATCCACATCAGCCAAAAATCCTTATCCTCCCCGCTTACTGTAAGCTTGAAATCACTGCCTACAGTGAACTGCCAACTTTTAACTCAAACTCAAAAACCTCCGAAGAATCTGATCATCTTCAGTGATACGTTTGGAAATTTTGGCAGCAGCAACGTACACCGACATGGGATATTTTCCTTCAAACGCTTGATCCATTTCAACCATCGGTACCTTCAGGCGAGCATGTTTGATACTCTCCAGGTCTGTAATGGATACGTAACTAAGCTCGGGAGTTCCGGTACCAAGATCGCACAACCCAAAGGCTATCTGGTTGGCCGGGTCCAGTTCGGACAACAGCCAGATGGCCTTGCCGTATCTGGAATGAAGCTTTACAACTGGTTCATGATCCTTACCCAGCCCATTCTGAACTTCCTGGGCGTTGTGGATCATGATTTCTTTAAGATTGTCGGGGATCATAGCTGCCATTCTGCAAAGGTAGGGATTCCGGGCATAACCGTTAACTCAAATACGTAGTTTTACGGTTGTAGCAGTTTTTTCGTGGTTTTAATTTTGTTCAAAAAAACTATGAAAAAACTACTCAAATCAACCGTACCCCTCGTTGCCATGCTAGGACTTTTCTTTTTGACAAACTGTAAAAAAGACAGTGTTCTAAATCCCCAGAACTGTTCCAACAGTGCAGAAAAAGCAAGTACAGCTGCAACAAATTATGGCACCAACCCTACCAAAGCCAACTGTGAAGCCTATAAAAATGCGGTGAAAGACTTGTTTAAAAGCTGTCCTACTTATTATACAGGCGCTACCAAAGATGCCCTGGACGAATTTCTGGCCGAGCCTTGTCCGAATTAAACCTTCGACAGGCTACACAATATTATTTTCACCCCGCAAAAGGGCCTTTTCCGCGGAGAAGGTCCTTTTTACAAGTTGCGACGGGAGCAGGCCCGAAAATCATATCCCCAATAATCATTTCCCGGCAAGCACGATCATGAAGTCGCGCGATACCTTCATCCCCTGATTGCCCGTAATGTTTTCGTTTTGCTGTATGATACTTTCAATCTCAAAACCTGCCTTCTCCAACAGACCAACGGCCATTTCCTGGCTGTACAACTGAAATCCGTACTTAGTGAACGGCAAGTCCTTCATAAAATCCTGATCAGCAAAAGTGAGCCCGAACAATCCGCCGGATTTCAGAATCCTGTAAATTTCTTTTGCATATATCAGAGGTTCCGCCCAAAAATACAGCGTATTCACAGTAAAAACTTTGTCAAAACTATGATCAGGAAAAGGAAGGGTGACGCCGTCTGTCAGACGGAAAGATGCCTCACCGGCCAGTATATGATCCTGATTAAGCCATTGCGCCTCCTGAACCATGGTGGCGGAAATATCTGCACCGGTATAGATGAGCCCGTCTGCCTGAGACAACAGAAATTTCAGATGGGCAGCATTCCCCGGCCCTATCTCAAGGACCGTATCCCCGTCATCCATATTCAGGCACATAATGGTGCTCTGAATCATGTTGGCATTATTTACCTGCATCAAAGCACCGGTTTTCACACCGGCATCTCCCTCGGGGTTGCTCAGCTGCCGTGCAACTTCTTTTAAGTCGCTTTCAGTCCATTCTTTTTGCATCATTCTATATTCATGTTTTCCGGCAAGGGGTGTTACAACCGAAAGTATATTAATCATTAAAGTCCGTATTTACCTTCTGCCCAATAAGGCTGGGTCAGTATCTGACTACGGGAAACACCGCTGGTAACCAATGCATTCCGAAACGCCTGTATCGATTTGGCTCGTCCTGTCAGGTAAAAGGTAGCCTTTCGCCAGGCATCCCAGCATTCGGACTTATACTGCTTTATTTCCGTCAGAATAGCAATTGCCTCCCGTGCCGGATGCTCATCCGACTTACTGACAACTTCTGCCGACAAACCGGCGAGGCTAGCCCAGCTACGGTTATTCTTTTCAAGTTCTGCCACACAAAAATACTCCTGGTCGTTTTCCTGTACCACCTCCTTTAAGCATTGAAAAAGCCCCAGCGAGGTTTCATCGCCAAACAAAAAATGGTGTTTGCTCCTTTCGTTGTATCTCAGCCTTCCCCCCGGCCCCATAATTTTCACCTGTGTTCCCGTTTCCAGCAGATCTGCCCACTTACTGCCGGGCCCTTTATCATGAAGGTAAAATATGACATCGCAGATACCATTTTCGCTATCGTAATAGGAAGGCGTATAGTGCCGGTACTCGGTATCGCTTACGCGGAATTCAATGACATTTCCAGGCACAAATCTGGTTGATTTTAAATCGCCTTCAAAACGGATTCTTTTTAAATCCCTGTCCAAATATGCTGTTTCCGTAACAATGACCTGACGAAACTGGCCGGCAAATACTTTTTCCACGGTATTGCCCAGCCATTTAGGAACTCTTGGCATGTGAATTAGCTTTTATGTGTAATGTTTCTAAATAAGTATGTATTATGAGGCGAAGATAGGTTCCGCTAAATGATACGGAGTACCCGAAAAGGATTATCTTTAACGCCAAACGGATTACCATGAAAATGCGCCTCACCGATTCTGATTTAAAGGAGTTGATCTACGAAAGAGTACTACCCGATGATTTTAGCTGTGGCTCGGGAATTGAAGAAAAAAATACTGTGATAAATCACCGGTTCGGGGAGGCATTTCTGGACGAGATCTGGTTTGAAGGTATACATATTATGCATGGCAGGGTTAAACTGGAACAGGGGCTTTTGCTGAAAGCAGAAAGTGACCAACCGGTCATTGAAATGCACTTTAATCTTGCGGGTGATGCGAAGGCCACAGTTTTCGGCGGCAGGAACAAGTTTAACTTCAAATCACGGCAGCATAATCTCTACTATCTGCCTGAGTTTGATGGTTATTTTGAAGCTCCTGAACAAACGGAGCACAATGATGCTTTTGAAGTGCACTTCAGCGAAAGGTACTTTCAGCGTTTAGCCAGCTCAGGCAGTGACGTTCTCAGCTGGTTTGCTGACACCATACAACAGAAAAAAATGTCGTTTATCAGCAAAACGAATATGAATATCACCGGGCCAATGATGGAAATCCTTCAGCAGGTGCTGCTTTGCAACAAACAGGGGGTAATGAAAAGGCTCTTTCTCGAAGCAAGGGTACTGGAATTACTCATGCTGCAGATGGAACAGTTTGAGTCCGCAAAGGAGACTACATCGGTAGGAATTAAACCTTATGATATTGAAAAGCTGCATCATGCCAAATTTCTGGTGGAGCAGAATGTCAGCAATCCCCATTCTCTAGCCGAGCTTTCCCGTCTATCAGGACTCAACGATTTTAAGTTAAAAAAGGGTTTTAAACAACTTTTTGGACATACTGTTTTCGGATATCTGCACGAGATCAGGATGCAGAAAGCAAAAAAAATGCTGCTCGACTGCAATACTCCTATCGTGGAAGTTTCGGCATACTGCGGTTATGAATACGTGCAGCATTTCACCACCGCTTTTCGCAAACGGTTCGGTATCACTCCCGGCGGGTTCCGCACGTGATGATCGGTGGGAGGAGGGTGATAATCAGTGGGCAGTAAGCGGTAGGCAGTGGGTGGTAGGTAAAATGGTTACCTGATACTTAGCTTTTCAAGCATCTTTGCGGAAAGGCTGTCTGCTGAAATACCGTAGCCCGTTACCAGAATACCTTTGTGCCCTGCATTAGACTCAATAGCATATACGGCGGCTTCATCCGACGGATCACTGTTTCCTTCGTACCGATATACGTCCACGATTGTAAAATCGTTACAGTGAACCTCGCTACTGGCATTTCTCAGAAAATCACCATCCAGTTTAAAATCATCTACATAACCCTGCTGACGTAATGCATTAATAGCATTCGAAACGGTATCATAATGAGACTGATGTTCCATAGAATTTATTTTAAATGTAAGTTATTACTAAATCATTCCACTACCCGCACACCAATATAGGACGAGTTTTGCCCGGAATGGTATACTTTGTGCGTGGCTTTTTGAAAGTCTGTTTCGGCAGCGTTATAGATATTCACAAATTTCTGAGGATTTCTGTCTACCAAAGGAAACCAGCTACTTTGTATCTGTACCATTATTTTATGACCCTTTTTGAACCTGTGAGCCGCGTCCTGCATGTCAAACTTAACGTGTTCGATATTACCAGGCACCATTGGCTCTGGTTTTGAAAAGTTATTCCTGAACTTCGCCCGCATTACCTCTCCCCTAACCAGCAGCTGAAAACCGCCCATTTTCATATTAGGATTAACAGGGCTGTCGTTTGGTGCGTTATCCGGATACACATCAATAAGTTTGACAACAAAATCGGCATCGGTACCGGTGGTGGATACAAAAAGATCAGCAAATACATTTCCGGAAATTGTAATATCCTCGGTCAGCGGGTCAGACTCATATACGAGAACATCGGGCCTGCTGGCGGCAAATCGCTGATCTTCATACATATAATCACTCCCTCTGAGAATCCTGATCTCCGAAGTATAAGGCACGGGTTTGGCCGGGTCACTCACGTATGCATCAAACGAAGGCATACCTCCTTCCTGCATAACGGACATCGGCGCAGTGAACGACAACCTTCCGCCCGGGTGCAGGTAAAGCTTTTTTTCAACCGAAGTTTTGGGCGGCCACTGATCGTACTTTCTCCATTCGTTGGCACCCGTTTCAAAAATATATGCCTTGGGCAAACCTGGATTGGGGAGATTTTTAAGATAAAAGCCAAATAAAGGAAATTCAATTTCTTTCTGATAGAAAAGGCTGGTTTTCGCACCAAACCGGATATTTCCCAATGACTCCCCCAGCCCTCTTGACCAGCTGCCATGAATCCATGGCCCCATTACCAGCATGTTGGCCGCCTCCGGCCGATTGGCTTCAATGCCCTCATAGGTCTTCAGCGGCCCGTACAAATCTTCCTGATCAAACCATCCTCCTACTACCAGCGTAGCAGGTTTTATGTTTTTCAAGTGAGGTACTGGCGTGCGTTCCTTCCAGAAGTCGTCATAAGTTTCGTGCTCCATTAACTGGTTCCAAATCCTGTTTTCACCTTTGAAAAACTTTTCATTGGCGTTTTTCAAAGGTCCGAGTTTCATATAAAATGCGTATGAATCAGGTGTTCCGTAATCGGTAAATCCCCTGTATCCGACGGTGGTTGGAGCTGGTCTGGGGCCACCATAGGAGGAAATAAAAGAAAAAGAACCCATCAGAAAAAACGCACCATTGTGATGCCGGTCGTCCCCCATGAACCAGTCGGTCACCGGCGCCTGGGGAGATACTACTTTCAGCGCAGGATGTGCTTCCACTGCCGCCATGGTGGCATAAAACCCGGGAGCGGAAATTCCCCAGGAACCCACCTTGCCGTTGTTTCCGGCAAGGTTTTTCAAAAGCCATTCTATTGTATCATAGGTATCCGAGCTCTCGTCCGTATCTGCTTTACCCTTTTTCTTAGGAATAAAGGGACGGTTAGCCTCAAAGTCACCTTCCGACAGATACTTGCCCCTTACATCCTGATATACAATAATATAACCATCCCGGGCAAAAAGCATTGACGGTCCGATCAGCAATTTATACTTATCTTCTCCATAAGGAGCGCAGCTGTACGGCGTACGGTTAAGCAGGATCGGGTATGTTTTGGATTTCGAAATATCTTTGGGCAAATAGATCGATGTAAACAATTTAACACCGTCCCGCATGGGGACCATTTTCTCTATTTTGGTATAATGTTCACGAATAAAAAGAGAATCCTGGTTAACAGCAGGCGCCTGGGCTTGTACGGGCAAACTCTGTATGATTCCTGAAATAAGGACAAAAAAAAGGATAAGTATCCGTTTAAACTTCATCAGGTGATGGGTTAAAAGAGTAAAAACAGGAACACAAAAACTCCCGGTACTGGCAGGGAGCGGCTCAGTATAACAACGGATACAATTTAACAACAAATTTCGTAAAACCCGATCCGCAGAAATCTCAACGCCAAAAGTATATGAGTATAATTCTGGAATACAAATGATTAAACAAAAATTCAGGTGAGCGAAAAACGGCTCTTTATTTCCTAACACCGTTAAATATCACAAGAAAAGATAAAACTTTACGGACTTGTTCTGTGGTATACCGCCGTCGGATACCTTTCAGGGGAATCAGAGTTTCCTAAGATGTGTCTGCACCTGAATGCTCAAACATTTTACTTTTCAAAAATTGAACAGAAATACAGTAATTCTTTAAATACGGGGGACTTTATCTGATAAAACAAGAACAATCCCTGTTATGACAAAAATTACAAGAAGTGAGTTTTTATATAGTTTAGGTGCCCTGGCCGGAGCTACCGCTTTAACGTCAGAGGCATTTGCGGAAAGTTTGGCGCCAGCCAAAACCGGGATGAAGCTGGGATTATGTACCTACCAGTGGGGAAAAGACTGGGACGTTCCTACGCTGATCACCAATTGCAAAACAGCGGGAATCTACGGAGTGGAGCTACGGGTGGAACATGCGCATAAAGTGATGCCCGACCTGAGCCCAAGCCAGCGGATTGAAGTCCGTAAGCAATTTGCCGATAGTCCCATAAAAATAGTGGGCCTGGGTACCAACGAGCAATATGATTATGTGGACCAGGAAAGTCTGAAAAAGTCCATCAACCGCACCAAAGAATTTATAAAACTGAGTGCGGATGTGGGTGGTTCAGGGGTGAAAGTAAAACCCAATGCCTTGCACAAAGAGGTACCTACTGAGAAAACCCTGGAACAGATCGGAAAAGCTTTGAGCGAACTGGGGGCCTATGCCAGAGAGTTTGGCCAGCAGATACGGCTGGAGGTTCATGGCAAAGAAACCCAGGAACTACCAAATATTAAAAAGATCATGGATGCAGCTGATAACAAAAATGCAACCGTGTGCTGGAACTGCAACCCCGAAGATCTTAATGGACAGGGCCTGGAATACAATTTCAATCTGGTGAAAGACCGTTTTGGTGATACGGTCCACGTTCGGGAACTGGATGATACTTCTTATCCCTACCAGCAGTTGATCGATCTCTTCAAGAAAGAAAAATATAAGGGCTGGATACTGCTGGAATGCCGTACCAACCCGGCGGACAGAGTGAAAGCATTAATAGCACAGCGCGAGATTTTCGAAAAAATGCTGAAAGGAAAGTAACAGGGAGTTCTGCGGGATTCAATTTTTTTTCATAAACAACACAGCCGTACCCAACCTTTGAGTGCGGCTGTGTTGTTTATGTCGTTGAGAATAATCCGGCCGGTTATTTGATTTTCTTCAAATCATTTACCAAAAATCTGTTATGAAACCGAAACTCAGTAACCTTTTATTACTGTTGCTGGCCGCCATTACGGTGTCTTGTACCCAAAACGAACTGCCTACCGCCGGCCCGGTGCTGGATGCATCCAAAACGGTATCCATCAAACGGGGTGAACCCGTAACATTCACCTTCAAATCGGACTCCTCCGGAAGAAAAATCGACTGGCAGGTAACCCCTTCCGGGCACACAGACTTGAAGGCCAGTGCCAACAAGGCTTTGATCACTTTCCAAAAATCAGGCATCTACAAGATAACCGCCACAAACAGGGTCGTAACCGAAGAAGCATTGGTGCGGGTTGACAGTACTGTTTACGTGCCTTCCGATACCACAAAGGCTGATACTGCACAACTGGTTGTACCAGACAAAGATACCATTGTCGCCCTTCCTCCCAGAGATACCTTAAAAACCGACACGGTAAAAGTCAAACCAGATAAACCGATCCATCCGGATAGTGTTCAGCACATTACGGAGCTGGTGGGAGACGAGTTATTATTGACCCCTTATCTCATCGACTCCCTGCCCGCACCTTCGCTGGGGATCAGAGCTGTGACTTTAAAAAGTTATAAATGTTCTTTTTCCTATCTGTTAGCCTACGCCTCGAAATCAGGTGATGATTTAAAGCTCGATTACCCCGGTGTGTATGAATATTTCCAGTGCACGCCGGGAAATTACAATCCAAAAAGTTATTCCATTTTTAACAGGATCAAAAACGGAACAAGTACACTGGAAATCAGTATGAACGGCATGATCTATAAAGGAACCATAACGAGTAATGGTACTTCTTTCGCCATCAACTGGCCCCATACCAGCGGAATTAAGTTCACAACGTTAACGGTATCCAAATAAACCAGGCGAAACTTCATTGGCGGGTTGCATTTTTTTCCGATAGCACCCCGCCCTGCCTGTACAAATTTCGAGCCTATTCCTAATGGATTTAAAGCGGCTCGCAACCATAGCAGTTTAATAACGCGCGCTTGCGGCCGCTCGTCCATTGTACAACCCAATAAGAAAAAAAAGTATATAGAAAAGCGCATATGCAGCGGGGCAATGCCAATGGATCTTGGTCGAGCAGCATGAAACTGAACCAATTAGAAGGTCCTGGAACGATAAGTAGGACAATAACGGCAAAGAAATACAAACCGATAGAAAAGGCTTATATCAGTTCGGAAAGAAGTAAAAATTGAATAATTGTAGGAGTATCCCAAATAGTTGGTTCGAAATTATAACGGTCGCTAAAATTACATTTCATAGTCCTGGATACCTATATTTGTCAACCGAATAAAAAAAAGCAAGCTCACTATGCTTGTAGTTTTGAATGATGACGTATGCATTTTCTCAAACCCTGCCTGTTACTTCTACTTCTCTTTCCGAAGCCTGTATTTGCGCAATATGAGCATTTGCTTCATAAGACGTATGCGCAAAAGGTAACCGGCATCCATGCCATGTACAGGGATCTTTCCAATATCGGAGATTCGGTGCAGCAGGTAAAAAAGACAGAAGAGATCAAACGTTTTGCACGTAGGAACAAGGACAGGGCGCTGGAACTGAATGTAGATTTTTTTCTGATTTTTTTTAGCACTTTTCAGCAGCATCAACCCAGGGACGTGTCGCTCAGAAAGCTGAAAAGGCAACTGGAATCAGCAATGGAGGAAGATATTGACTTTTTGAAAGCGCGATCGCTCAGAGCATTGGCGGAGTTTTACTGGAATCTTGAAGGAAATTACGAGCTGGCCTTTGAACAATATTTGCTTCTGGATAAAGAACTGGTGGCTATCAAACCGGAAGAATACCCGGAGATGGCCCGGGACCTGATGCAGATCGGCAAAGCCTACTATTTTTTTCAGGACTACAAGCTTGCCGGAGAATACTTCAAAAGAGCGGTCGTTTTGCCGGAAACGCCGTTTACGACCATGGTGATCAATGACGCACGAAACACCCTGGGCTTGTGCTACCAGCAGCTCAATAGCCTTGATAGTTCAGACTACTACTTTAAAGAAGTACTCAAAACGACCTTCCCGGAGGCCGCGGTTTGGAAAAGGATTGCCACGGGGAACCTGGGTACGAATATGTACCTGCGTCAGGATTACGATCGGGCGATTCCTCTGTTAGAAAAGGATTTTTACGGATCGGTTGCCGTGAACGATTATGGCTGTGCTGCGGGTGCTTCTATTTTGCTGGCCGATATTTTTCGAGATAAGGGAGAACTGAAACAGTCGGCAGCCTTCATCAGGTATGCAAAGGAGAATATTGCGAAAGCTGAACAACCGGAGCGGCTTCGTCTTTTGTACCCGGTTATGAGCAAATGGTATGTGGCGACTGGCGATACGGAGCGGTCGAGACAGTACATGGACTCGTCGATGACGGCGCTGAACCGGTTCAATGCAAGGTTCAGCGCGCTTAAAGTACTGAGAGCGCAGCAGCGCGTGGACCGGCAAAACCAGGAACTGCAAGTAGCCGGCTACACGCTTGAACGGCAGCAGAAAATAGCCGAACGAAATCTGCTCGTACTGCTGGTGCTGATTCTCTGCATTGTAATTGTCCTGACCTATTTTATCCAGAAAAAAAGACAGCTGACCAATGACCTCAAACTCCAGGCCGCGACGCAGGAGTTGAAAATTGCGGCGCTTGACCTGGATCGCTTCACCGAGAGTATTCGGGAAAAGAACAACCTGATAGAACAACTGGAAAGCCGTAATCCGGAAGCCGAAAAAACTGGAATTTTCAGAGAACTTCGAGAGAGCACCATTCTTACCGAGGACGACTGGATCGCATTTCAACGGTTGTTCGATCAGGCCTATCCCGGTTTTATCCAGCGCGCCCGGCAGACCTATCCCGACCTCACGACCAGCGAGCTCCGTTACTTCGCTCTTTCCAGGATCGCGATTTCGGCAAAGGAAATCGCTGCGATGCTGGGAGTTTCCCCCAATACGATCCAGGTAATGCGTCACCGTATCCGAAAGAAGCTGGGCTTTGCCGACAATCAGGTCATGGAAGTGGAAATTAACCGGATCTGAGCGCATTCCGATCGGCGCCAAATGAATTGTAAGGTTTTTGTAAGGTGTGATTCCGTTGTTTCAGACAGGTTCTTATGGACTTTTGTCTGCTCAACAAAACTTGCGAACCACAGTCCGAACCTTATGCAAAAATCGTTAACTTTTTTGTCCCTCCTCCTTGTTGTGTGGGCAGTACCCTCATTTTCTGAAACAAAGGCTCATCCTGAAACGAGTAAACAGCAGGTTGATCTCGTTCCCCATACAATATTATCCGGCCCTGACGCCAACGGTGTGCTTTACGTCAAAAAAGGAAGTTCAGGCACCGGCGATTCCTGGGGAAACGCTTTGGGCGAACTGGCCGATGCACTCAAACTGGCCAAGTCCGACGCGACGGTCAAACAGATTTGGGTCTCCAAAGGAACTTACAAACCGCTTTATACCCCCGACGATGGACGCGCTTTCGCAGATTCGGCTGGTTTGGTCGCTATGAGCAGGGATCATCGGGAACGTACCTTTCTTTTGGTTCCAGGGGTAAGTTTATATGGTGGCTTTGACCCCGACAACGGAATCACTGATCTGACCCACGCCCGTATTTTGCCTAATCTGACAAAAAACGAGCTCGGCGGCGAAATAAAGGGAACCGTACTAAGCGGTGACAACAATAATGACGATGCAATCTCGGGCACGGCTCCGTATCACCAGCTCCTGAATAACGTAGACAATACATCCTCTATTCTGATGGCGACAGGATCTTCGCAACTGGTTGTCGACGGCTTCACGGTCCGGGGCGGGGCATCAAGAACTATCCAACGTGACCGCTATGTGGATGGTACGTGGATATATTCCGGATCGGAAGGAGGAGGTGGATTGTTAGCCTGCAATGCCGCCAATCTCTCTGTTAAAAATGTGAGTTTTTATTCAAACTTTGCCGTGATTGGAGGGGCCGTTTTTTTGACTGAGTGTAACGTTATGTCCTTTACCGATGTCTCTTTCTATCGGAATATAGGAGGCTGGGGTGGCGCGTTGACACATTTCGATGAAGAGTTGAGGAATCGGGTTTCGCTCACTCGGGCTACTGTTGCCGAGAACAGGTCCGATAGCTTTGGGACAGTTTCTTCGCACGGTGTGCTTACCGCTTCTCAATGCACCTTTTATGGAAACGAAGGAGAGCTAGGAACGCTCTACCTTGCCGGTTATGGACCGAACAGAGTAGCGAACAGCCTTTTTTTTAACAACCCCGCTGGCGGAATTACCATGAAAAACTGGGCTATAATCGAAGGTACCCCCTACCAAACGGATATGAGGATCATCAACACGACCATTGTGGACAATGGTAAATATGGAATATACGCTGACACATATAATGCGCAATTTATCAACTGTATTGTCCACAACAATAGCCTGGGTGCCTATTACCAGGGCTACGACATAAAAGTCTTTAACTCCCTGATGCAAGGCCGGTTTGGTATAACAGGCGACGGTGCGAACAGCCGGTACACGGACCCCATGTTTGTCGATGCGGCGAATGGCGATTATCGCCTCCGCGCCTGCAGCCCGGCCATCGATGCAGGTGTCGACACTTATTCGGCCACCTTCAGCAGCGATCTGGATGGTAATGCACGAAAGTTTGGTTCCAGCAATACCGATATCGGCGCCTTTGAGTTTTCGGGAACTGCCCTAACGGCGAACGACTTGCTTGCCGGGGATGCCATCGAAGCCGATGCCGCCATTCCAAATGTCAGCACTGCTATCCGAACCATTAACTCGGATTGTCGCGTAGTGGCCACCGTGCAATCCTGGGGTGGGACGTTGAATGTTTCCGGCGATGTTCACGGGAAAGTTTGGGTAGATGTCACGCCCAACAGCAAGTACGTAAGGCGGCATTTTGAGATAACGCCGGTCACCAATCCCAATGGTGTAACCGGTAGTGTCACGCTTTACTTCACTCAGGCGGATTTCGATGCTTTCAACGCCGACAATGATGTAGAACTACCCCATGACCCCACAGACACGGGCAACAATAAAGCTAATGTACTGATCGAAAAAAGAGGAGGGCAAAGCAGCGACGATTCGGGCACTCCCAACTCCTACCCGGGAACGGTGCAAACTATTACCCCTGCGGAAGTATTCTGGAACCCGGTTTCGCAGATCTGGGAAGTGCAATTCATTACCGCAGGTTTCAGCGGTTTCTTCTTGAAAACAACCAGCAGCCCCTTGCCCGTGCGCTGGATATCATTTACAGGGCGCCCCGACGACCAGGGACGCTCCGTATTGCGTTGGGAAGCAGATGAGGTGGGTGTGGCGAGTTATACAGTGGAAAGAAGCTACGATGCCAGGCTTTTCACAAAGGTTGATGAAGTAACCGCCGTGGGGACCGGTCGGCAATCTTACACGCTCACTGATCAGCAAATACCTTATGGACAGGTGTATTATCGCATTCTGCAAAAAGACCTGGATGGCTCATTCAGTTACAGCAAAATCATCAGCCTTACCGGGCGGGAAGGTGCTCCGATCAGCGTATATCCTAACCCGGCACGCGGTGAAGTTACGGTCGAGCTGCAATCAGATTACACGACGAAGAAATTAAAAATAACCAACACGAATGGTCTGTTGGTGGGGGAAGCAGAAGTGAAAGATAAAAAAGTCAGTATCGACCTGACCGGACTGGCGCCTGGCTTATACCTGATCCAGACGGAAGATGGCCGGGTGATGAAGCTGGTAGCGGAATAGTTCTGACAAATGTTTCACCCCAATTCACAAACAATACAGACTGAAATAAAGATTATAAAACTCAAGGACAATCTTTGTCAGGAATTTAAAAATGTTCGCTTGTGTACAGTATCCATTCCGAAAGTACATCAGAATGGATACTGTACATCATCCGGCAAGGGTTCAACCCGTATTTTCATCCATTTTCCATCTACTTTGATCACCACAATATTCCGGTCCTTATCATAGAACATAGTGCCGTTGCCACTTCCTTTCAGTTCTTTGAAATTTACCATTTTGGCATCTTCCTCATAATTCTGTTCGGCATCCTTTTCAGGTTGTTTTTCAACGAGATCGCTCCGACCGATATTTCCCAGGGTAAAGGCATTGGTCAGCCTGAGCGAACCGTAAAAAACAGCCTTGTCGCGGCTGAACATAAAGGAGTGCTGGTTGACGTCCGACCCAATCTTAAACCAATTATATGCCTTTTCGGAATGATTGTATTCCGTGCCGTAATAATAGGTTTCTGCAACAGGCTTGCCTTCTTCAACATGTTTGTTGACCAGCATGGTAATGCGCGACTTGTCGTCTCGGGCGTACCCTTCAAACACATGGTACCCCCAGCGCTTTTTATTTCGTTCATATTCATTTCCCCTCACCTGAACCATATATGGCGTACTCAGAATGCCATCGACGGTTGTATACATGGGTGTGAGCCTGGGATCAAAACCAAACTGGTACCCACGCTCCTTCCAGCGGCCCCAGGTGGAATCTATATCAGAAGATACTACCGCCCTTCGGAACACAGAGTGCTCCGAACCCGGTAACAGTCTAAAATAATTGCTGGCTGCCGTAGTCGCCGTTTGTCCGTAAGACACCGTACATGCGGCGGAAAGTAGCCCTATAAACCACAAAGAATAAAATAAGAAAGAAATTTTCTGTCCCATAAGAGATTGCCCGGTAGAGTCCATTAAATAGTTGATCTGTTTTTGCCAGAAAGTAATTCTCAATAATCGGATTTCTGAATCAAATCTTACGATTTCTCAAAACAAACTGCATCAGTATACCATAAAGATACTTGCGGAACAACAAATACTTATTTTAAACCAAACGGACTACCAGCCGTCATTTTGTTTCAGTTTTGGATTTGCATCGATTTGAGACTGCGGAATCGGAAATAATTCAA
The DNA here is from genome assembly GCF_907164905.1 of Dyadobacter sp. CECT 9275. NCBI lineage: Bacteria > Pseudomonadati > Bacteroidota > Cytophagia > Cytophagales > Spirosomataceae > Dyadobacter > Dyadobacter helix. The sequence goes on from NZ_CAJRAF010000004.1 coordinate 294,091, forward strand.
GGCGGGGGCTGTAAGGAGTCAGCACATTATCCACGATTTGGGCCGTACTCATGGCAGCAATTTCTTCCTGAAGGGTACCCCATCGCCTGATATCAAAAACCGTGGTAAATTCTCCGGTGAGTTCAAGCCTCCTTTCCAGGCGGATCGCCCTCCGGAGAGCAGACACGCCGGAGGCTTTGGACAGCGTTGCCCCTGCGCGCGCGCGGACCCTGTTCAGTAACGCCAGCGCTTCCGCCGACTTACCGACTTCATTCAGTGCTTCGGCATAACAGAGTAAAACATCAGAGAAACGCAACTCGATCAGATCCGAACTGTATCCCTGAATAGCAGCCCCCGCAGGCCGGGCCACACGTGCAAGTTTTCCAAATGCCATTCCATACTTAAAATCATCATGCGCAAGGGACGCTCCGGTTCTTTTGATCACGTAATTTCCTTTCGTCACATTGTACGTAATACTATCGCCGGGCTCTGCTCCGGCTCTTGCCCCGCCTTTGAACACGTATTTATCTACCAAAGTAAAATCACGTCGACTATCTGATGCTTCAAACAGTTTGTAAAAATCATAAGTTAATCCATAGTTGGTCTGTTCATCCCCATTCACAAGGCCAGCTGGAAATAAGTGAAACGGGAGTACGTTCCCATTGGGATTACTGGAATTCACGAAATAGCCAAACGACAAAACGATTTCTTCATTCCGTTCATTGTCCAGAGAAAATACCTCTGAAAAATCGGTCAGCAAGCCAAAACCATATTTCGCCTCATTGGTTTCACCGGTTACCTCCGCCAGCTTGTCCGCTGCCTTCTGAAAGTTCTCCGTCTTGTTCAACGGTTTCCCGGCCATGTGCAGATACACTTTCCCCAACATGGCTTTGGCCGTCCCGGCGGTAACTCTTCCGCGTTCCGCGCCAGTCCGTATGTCCGGCAGATGCTCCTCTGCAAAAGTAAGGTCTCCAACAATTGTCTGATACACTTCTTCCGCAGCCGACCGGGGCGCATAGAGAGACGCCTCGTCGTCCAAACCTGTTATTTCAGTTAAAAGAAGCGGAACACCGCCAAAGTACCGCACCAGATTAAAATAGGCATAGGCCCTCAGAAACCTGGCTTCCGCAATGTATGAATCGGCCTCCACATTTTCTTTCACGGCTAAATCAGCGTTGGCGATGACGGTATTGGCCCGGAAAATAATTTTATAAAATCTTGCCCAGACGGACTCAAAAGCACCTGAAGATGCAACATGCGCAAAGCGATAATAGGGATCGGAACCTGAACCCAAAATGCCTGCAGTAGCATACCTGTGCCCCGACTCCGTCAAGATAAACCGGTTCAGAACATCGGTATAATCCGGCGCAGTCCAGCTCTGATAAACACCATAGGTGGCTTGTTTCAAACCCGCCTCATCTTTAAAGACTTCTTCCTTGCTGAGTGCGGAAAATGGTTTTTCGTCAAGATTATCCTTACAGGAAACCATAAGTCCCGCAAAGGCAATGCACATAGATGTTAACGTTAAGTATTTCATAGCTTTATCAGAAGTTCAGGGAAAGACCGATTGTATAAGATTTCTGGGAGGGATATGCTCCATAATCAATTCCCTGCTGAAGAAGGGATTGCGCGTAAGAACTCACCTCAGGATCAAAACCTGTGTACTTTGTAATTGTAAAAAGATTGGTGCCGGTAACAAACAAACGCGGGTTTTTGACGGGTCCGAGTTTGGGGAAAGTATAGGAAAGGGTCAGCATTTTCAATCGGGCAAAACTACCGTCCTCTATCATGGTTGAATTAATATCTCCGGAGGCTATTCCGCGCTGAATGCCCGGATACTTAGGGTCATTGTGCTGGTTGGCTTCGGTCCATCGTTTATTGTACCATTCCAGCGACTGGTTGAAACCAACGCCCCCATAATCCACTACCCCATTGTTGATATAAAAATTCGTAAGATTCAGCACATCATTACCATAGGATCCTGTAAATAAGGCATTTACTGAAAAACCCTTCCATACCAGATCATGCGACCAGCCAAAAATGAAATCGGGCGTTGATTTACCCAAAACAACGCGGTCATCAGCATTGATGATGTCATTTCCATCGGTATTTTCATAAATCCAGGCACCATAAACCGGTGTTCCCTTGGTGCCCGGCGGCCTTGGTCCTTCAAAAGTGGTAAAAGTAGGGTTACCGTCTGAATCAAAGTCGGTTTTCTGTGTGAGCCTCTGAACGCGATAGCCAAAAAACCTGCCTACTTCTTCCCCGGGTGTGAGGATACCCGACACCCCTCCCAGGAGATTCCCATTGATATTCACATAGTCTGACTGCGTTCTTTCACCGAGGTCTACCAGCGTATTGAGATTTCTCGAAATATTGATCCTGGTGGAATAGGTAACATGCCTGGCCTGTACAATGTTGGCCTGAAGGCTCAGCTCCACCCCGGTATTCCGCATGGTTCCGTAATTATCTATGATGGTATTCACCCCCGATTGCGAAGGTACGCGCCGTTGCTGAAGAAGATCACTGGTTACTTTATTATAATAGTCAAAACTAAGCACGAGCCTGTCCCTGGCAGTATTGAAGTCCAGCCCTGCATTAAACTGTCTTGTTCTTTCCCACGACAGATTGGGGTTTGCCATGGTATTGGGAAAAACACCCGTAACCAGGGTACCTCCCTCCCCGACCTCATAAAAACTGCTCCCATACTGCGAAAGGGAAGAATAGGGCCCGATTGCCTGGCTTCCTGTTTCACCATAGGATGCTCTTATCTTTGCATTGGAAACAAATTTAACACCTTTCATAAATTCCTCTGCGTCCAGATTCCAGGCCAATGCTACTGCCGGAAACAGGCCGTACTTCCGGTTGGCTGCAAAAGGCGAGGCACCATCGAGCCGCAGAGAAGTGTTCAGTACATACCTTCCTTTGAAGGAGTAATTTGCCCTGAAAAATGCAGACTGCAGTCTCCGCTGCTCCTTATACGAGCCAATGGCCTGGCTTTGCGCAGTACCAATGTTGTCCACTCCGAAGTAAGGTATCTCAAAACCAGACGATAACGTGTTGACGAATTCAACGGTCTGGTCGTTATATTCCACACCTAAAGTAGTGTTGAGATAATGATTTTTCTTCAGGGTCTGTTCATAAAGGAAATAGGCATTCACGTTGTAGCTGTAGGTATTGGAAGTATTGTTGCTTCCACGTCCGTTCACCGCATTCCCCTCCGCCGTACTGGGTGGCAAAAATACTTGCCGGCGAGTCAGGTTCTGGTTGGTTCCCAGGCTTACCACCAGTTGCAGACCCTTCACTATTTTGAACCAGTTCTCGACGTTAATGATGGAATAATCATTTTTGGTAATGTCCGTTTTCGCCATCAGTTCATGATAGGGATTGGAAAAATAATAACCCTGATACCCCGGTATTCCCAAACTGTTGTTACCAAGATAATCAATCTCAAGCGTAGGGGCAGCTCTGAGGCCGTCCATCAGGCCGCCTGAATTGGGCCATGCACGGGAGGCAGTTACAGCACGGTTGGTTTTCTGCCTGGTAAACGCAAGCTGCGCCTTCAGGCTGTACCAATCGTTTATGTCACTGTTCATATTTGCCCGGATACTGGCCCGGTTATTGTTGGAATTGATGATCGTGCCACGTTCTCTGAGATAATTTCCCGACAGGTAGTAAGACGATTTGGGACTTCCGCCTGAAAGGCTTAATGTCACATCCTGACGGAAGCTGGGCTGCGTAACCGCCGCGACCCAATCCGTATTGGTGCTAACATCGTCAGGGTTTTCAAACGGGGGCATTCGATCCGTCATACGGTAACTTTCATTGATGATCTGTGCATACTGTCTGGCATTCATCATGCGGATGGGGTTGGCTACTGACCCGAAGGAAGTTTTATTGACAAGCTCGACGCGCCCCTCCCCTCTCTTGCCAGACCTGGTGGTGATCAGCACCACACCGTTAGCTCCACGAGACCCATAGATAGCGGTTGCGGAGGCGTCCTTTAAAATTTCAATACTTTCAATATCATTGGGGTTGATACCATAAAGCCCATTTTGAGAATAGGCTCCTGCAAAGTTGACACCGGCTTCGCGGTAAGGCGGCATAGGAAATCCGTCAATGACGTATAAGGGTTCATTGTTACCGCTCAACGAATTGTTTCCCCGGATGCGGACTACGGATGATGCCCCCGGCTCTCCGGAAGTTTCGGTGATCTGAACCCCCGTGGTACGTCCCTGCAAGGCCTGATCGAGGGTGTTCACAACCGCTGATTTATATTCCGATGATGAAACGCGTGAGGTGGAACTCGCCAGGTCGCGCTTGCTTTGCGCTCCATAACCTACCACCACCACTTCTTTTAGTGCTTTTGTTTCAGGGAACATCTGCAGGTTTAGGGTAGACTGCCGCCGAATTACTTTTTCCTGTGGTATGAATCCCACATAACTAAACACAAGAACTCCACCCTGCGCAGGAACCCTCATTTCAAATGTTCCATCGGTATTACTGACGGTCTGTATTTTAGTATTTTTCACCACAATCCCAACTCCCGGCAGCCCTGTACCTTTTTCGTCCGTGATCATCCCCCTGACCGTCCTCGCGCCAGGCCCGGGATCCTGAATGGTATCATTGTTTACTCCTGAAGAAGTCGAATCCTGTCCGTTCCCGGCCGTAACCGCAGCGCCTTTCGGGGAGCTGGACGTACTGTCGGCGGCAAGGCTGGAGGTAGTACTATCGGACAGACTAACAGTCTTTTTAAGTGTATCTATGACTGTTGCAGATTTGATAAGAGGATCAAAATCCTGTCCTCTAAGCCCGGCCGGATTTTTATTGGGCAAGGTATCAGCAGCAGTTTTTGTATTTGAAAGCGAGTCTGGTTTAACGGCAGGCTGCTGCGAATATGCGACTGTGTGCATGACCAGAAAACCCCAGACCATACCTATTGGCCCGAGCTTTTTGAGAGATATCCTTTTCCCGGGACACCCGTCAGGTGGTTGTATTTCTTTCATATCGGTAATGGCTAAGTGATGTTGAGTAACTCCGCGTAACATTTACGCCTAGCCCCAGCAAACAAAAACCATACCCTATATACCCGATGGTATAGAATAAAGCACAACCTTTCCTGTAACGAAATGCGGCACTTTAATTTGGAAAGATTTTGAAAGAAAACAGAAAAGTTAAGGGCGAAGGCAATCTAAACCCGTTTCGGTTACCGTAAGCGACTGAAATCAATATTCTGTATATCAACAATTTACAGACAAAAAAACTCCCAAAAACATGTTTTACTCCGCTTTGCAAACGGAGCGCGGATAGGGTATTTCCTTGCTATACTTTAATTTTAAGAATATTTCAAATACTGGATGCATTATTTTTGGAAAAATCAGCTTTGCAGCTACATTTGTCAAAACGCCTAAATCTCCGGGAATTTTAGTGACAAACCACAACAAAGGAGTAGTAGAAAACATAAACACCATGAGAAAGGAGCAATTACTTACCGTTGATTATATAGATTCCCAGATTGGCAACATCATTGAATACTATATCCATTGGGAATTTGAGGAAGACCCGTTTTACGGAAAAGCAAGAATCAAGGGACTCGACGACAATTTTGGAACCCTCAAAATTATTTGTGATGTCATTGAGGGCAGTAACCTGGAATTAGCCTATGAAGTAGAAGAGGTCTTTCTGCATTCTGATAACCACCCGATCTACGCCGGGCCGCTTCCTGAAATTTATTCTGCCAACTGGGTACATACGGATGGCAAAAAAAAGAAACAGATTTTTATAGCCCCCGCTGACGAAAATGCGAAGGAATACGCTGTTGCACAGACCAATAGCAAGGTAATTGTGCGGAGAATTCATTAATCTTATAAAACCGGTGCACCGCAAAAGTGCACCGGTCCTGCTTCTCCCCTATCTTGTCTTCACAAATTTCTTCGTTAGTACTTTCTCTGCAAACACTGCTTTCACGATGTACAAACCGGCAGAAGCGTAACGCATGTCAAAATCGTAGATATTGGTACTAACAGCTCCCGAAATCACACGTTCCGCTACTTTCTGTCCTGAAACATTATAGATATAGATGGCCTGCAGGTCTTCGGGATGCGGATAAAACTGTACGGAAACATCTCCTTCCGTAGGATTCGGAGTAACCAGAAACCCCGCTTCTTTCAGATTGGGATTTACCGTCACCGTCCTAATGTTGATATCGTCCAGATAAATATCATTTTCGTTCGCCGTTGTATTCATGAAGGCGATCAGGATATTACCGGAATTGATGTAACTGCCAATATTGATCTCCTCTTTCCTCCATTCATTCTGAGCAGGCGTAAAGGCGATACGTGTTGCTGCGGAGCGTGTGATCAGGTTTGCCCCCCATTTTTTATAAATGCTGGTATAGGTTTTCCCACAGTCTGTACTGATCAATACCTGGAGGGTATCCCACTGGGTACTCTGGCTGTTGGTACTGGTGTAAGTTGCTGCTGCCAGTTGAAAGGAAACAAACGCCGAGTCAACACCGGCAATGTTCACGTTTGGACTTCGCAGGTAATCTTTCTGGCCTATGGAAGAATATTCATAGTTATGAATACGTGCCGAGGCCGATCCCGTTTTTGCAGCCACCGTCGTTTTTTCCCAGCTCGTTAGTCCATCGGGATTGACAATATCCCACCCCGCTGGCGGGAAGGTATTCTCAAAACTTTCGACAACCGGCGGCGGGAATGGCGCATAGTAAATAAAACTCACACTTTTTTCATCGTTAGAGGTATCCTCGTCCTGCACACCATTGGGGCTGGCGGTATAAACGGTCAGAATGTGGTCTCCTTCCCCAACTTCAAACTGCGAAAGGTTTACGGTAGTTTCTGCAAAGGTCGCCAGGTTACCTGTCCAGCTGTAACTCAACGTTGTACCGTTATCCATTTTGGCATAAATATTGACCGAACGCAGGGCCTGTAGGCCATTATTTCTCAGGATCAGCGTGGGTACAAAAGTATCCTGGCAAAGGCGCTGCTCAGGAGAAGTGACGGATTTCAGGTTAGAATCGTTATTCTTCAGGTCCACAGGCAGGCAGCCGTTCGAACTGGCCATCAGTGAATAATAGGAATTATAGGCTGCTTCCATCCTGGCCACCTGCATTTTTGTAAACATGAGCAGACAATTATCCGGGGAATAGTCCATAAAATTCTGGTACATAATCCCAGGTGAAGCGGGTGTACATCGGTCTGTTACCACGCCGGTTGCACAAGTGGCGGTACTGTTACTCTGGTTCGGGGTATCGTCAATATTGTCTGAGCCTGTACAGGCACCCTCATCATCACCCCAGATGTGACGAAGGCTGAAAAAATGCCCGATCTCATGCGTCAGGGTTTTCCCCTGGTTATAAACCTGATTGTTGGCACCGGGCAGGCTGTTGTAGTCTACAACTACCCCTTTTTCATTATCAGCCCCTTGCCCGGGAAAAGATGAATAACCCAGAATTCCGCCACTCAGCGAGCATATCCAGATATTCAGGTACTTGCTGGTATCCCAGGCATCAGCACCGCCAGTGGCAGCATGTTTTACATTTTCAGTCAAGTAATTGAAAGATCCGGAGCTGGTAGTATATCTCACGATCCCAGTGGAGGGCTGGTTGTCAGGGGTGCGCTGTGCCAGACAGAACTGAATACCTGATTGTCCGAAAAGATCTTTAAAATAAGAAGGTATCCTGGAAGCCCCGCCGTTAATGCCTGCATAATCCTTGTTGATGGTATCCAGCTGTGCCATAACCTGTGCGTCGGTTACATTGGACTGGCGGCTGACGACGATATGGAATACCACCGGAATAGTAACCAGACTGGTGGTCCGGAAGCTTGCTCCCGATTTGATCCGCTGGCTCACCTGCTGCTGAAACCGAAATTCCTCCTGGTCGTAAAGGATCTTTAAGCTGGGCTGCGTTTTGAATCGGTTCTCAAGAAGCAGCATGCTGCCGCACTTCTCCTGTGCTTTTAATACGTTTGACCAAATTAAAAGGAAGAAAACAGGTAATAGTTTGCGTATTAATTTCACATGGGTATATCTTTTCATTTCCAGAAAGTGGTAATTTGTAATGTCGGCGGCTGTGCGATTTCTTCTTTTGGCGTTTAATTATCAAATACGTTAAAACATTCAATTATGATGCGGTATTTTTACGATTTAATTTTTATTTAATAAGTATCAAAACGCTTCCTTACGTTGTATCCGCTACTATGCAGGGAAACACTGAAAAGAACAAAGTGCCCTCCCCGCCGGGCCGGAAGATCATCCACATTGACATGGACGCGTTTTATGCCTCTGTGGAGCAGCGGGATCATCCGGAATATAAAGGAAAACCCATTGCAGTAGGCGGCTCACCTGACGGGCGCGGCGTGGTGGCAACGGCCAGTTACGAAGCCAGGAAGTTCGGGGTACGTTCCGCCATGTCGTCCAGAAAAGCGCTGCAGTTATGCCCTCATATCATATTTGTATTTCCGCGGTTTGATGCTTACAAAGCAACTTCCAGGCATATAAGGGAAATTTTTGAAAGATACACGGATATCATCGAACCTCTGTCGCTGGACGAAGCCTTTCTGGATGTTTCAGTAGACAAAAAGAATATCGGGTCTGCCATCGAAATAGCCAGGGAGATCAAGGCCGCTATCTTTGAGGAACTAGGGCTTACTGCCTCCGCGGGAGTTTCGACGAATAAATTCGTCGCAAAAATTGCATCGGACCTCAACAAGCCCAACGGCCTTACCTTCATTGGTCCATCAAAGATCCAGTCTTTTATAGAGAACCTCCCTGTCGAAGAGTTTTTTGGTGTGGGAAAAGTCACGGCAGAACGGATGAAAAGCATGGGCCTCCACACCGGAGCCGACCTAAAAGCCTTAAGTGAAGATACCCTCACCAAACACTTCGGGAAGATAGGGCGCTTTTTTTACCGGATCGTACGAGGAATTGATGAAAGACCCGTGCAAACGCACCGTGAAACCAAGTCTCTGGGCGCGGAAGATACCTTCCCGCAGGACCTGATGACGCTGGATGAAATGAACCGGGAGCTGGACAGGATCGGCGAAAAGGTATACAACCGCCTCACGAAAAGTAAACTGGCTGGAAGAACCATTACCCTGAAAGTCAAATTCGGCGATTTTACACAAATCACCCGCAATCATTCTTTTGCCAGCCCCGTAAGAGAGCTGGATACAATTCTTGAAACCGCAAAAACGCTGTTAGAAAAAATAGAAATGGCCGACAAGCCCGTCAGGCTCCTTGGCATATCTCTTTCCAATTTTGGAGAACCGGAACCCCGTGCCAGTAAAAGGCACAATGATCCGGATCAGCTCGAACTGTTCTGAAAAAACTATAACAGCAGGGCATCCACCCGATGGGCCTGTACGATCTGGTCACACTTAGACCAGGAAAAAATAGTGAACCGGCCATCCTGCGAAGCCACCAGTGCAATGGCATCACGCTGGTCGTAAACGAATTGGGCAGCAGACAAATGGCGCGTACCCCCATTTTGAACAGGAGGTACCACTATCCCCTTATTACCCACTATTGGCTCAGTAACCAGAATTTCCTCTACGGGAGGCTTCCCCTGTGCACGTGCTATTTTGGCACCAAAGGCCATCAATTCATATTGTTCGTTGATGATCGTGGCGCCGTCTACGGCAGTCAGCCCGGCAAGGCTGTTAATGGCCAGTGTGAGTTTACTCTGCCACTCGTTAAAGCCTGATTTATCAATTTTTGCCCTGCTCAGCTGCGCCAGTTCCGTGAACGACGGATCAACCCCGTAGGAAATGGGATGTACAATAGACTCTCTCCATTGCTCACTTCCGGCAGGAACCACAAGTAATATACCTCCCCGTCCATGCGCACGCATGGACGCAGACAGCATTACCTGAATATTCAACTTATCATTCCAAAGAGAAGGAGCCCCAAACCCAATCATTGAGTTTACCAACGAAGGGCAATCGGGTTGTTTACTGGCAATATCATCAATAATTTTAACCTGATCACCCTTTAAAACAGCAACATTGACAAACTTTCCGTAACCACCGCGCCGCCTGTGTTTGATAACCAGCATGCCGGGCTCCACCACTTCAACAACAAAACACAACGCTGGTATAGCCCTGGTGGTACCCCAGATATAGAGCTCATTCGCATCATACCAAACCCCCAGGTGAATACCGGCCCGTTCCACCGCCGGGGCAAGTTTGGTTAGTACATTTGCATTGAAAGCAAGTTTATGCTGAAATACCAGGGGGTCTCCAGCATGCTCTGGTGCCAGAAAAGCGATGGAAATTTTAGGGGAGTGCCCTTCCTCCCGCCTCAGGCTGGCCCAGAAGGTAGTATCGATGAGCAATTCAACGGCACGGGCATCCGGACGAGGTGCAAGGTCCGGGCCTGGAGAAATATCGGCCAGATTGTGGTGATGTGCAAAATGTTCCTCCACAGTACGTGCCACCGAACGCGCCGCCTGATAGGTTGAAAAAGGTACAAAATCCCCAATCTGGATATCTGCATTAAAATCACTCGTCATTTTCGGAGATATAAAATGTTCTGTTACAATTTCCGGGAAACCCTCTCCCTCAAAACCTTTGCCGCATCTGGTTTTAAAATCTTGAACAAGGTTCGCAAACAAAAAGTTAAATATTAACTCCTTCTATTTATCAAAATAGAAATATTAATTAATTTCATCTCTAGGTCGCTGGTCTTTTTTACAAAACCTCTCCGTTTAATAAAAAAATCCTGCAACCGGATAATTGACCACCCCACCGTTTCAGACTTAAAGGAATAATGATAAAATTTGTAACGGGATACGTTCATGAAAAAATTTAAAAAGCTGGTTGAGCCACACAAGTATGGAGTTTTTGGTATTGATCATCTTATTCGGATATATATTTTACCTCAGAAATTATGCCGATCTGGGTACTCCCACTGAAAAAGAAGCAGCCAAGCTAAAAGATGGCATCGGCTTGTATAACCAGGGCGAGACAGAAAAGGCTTTCGATTTTTTTAATGAACACCTTAAGCTGAGGCCTGGCTCGGCAATCTCTTATCTGTATCGGGGATTGTGTTACAAAAAAATGGGCAACAACGAGCTCGCCGCCCGTGACTTTGCAACCGGAATCAGTTACGATTACCAGGTGGCTGATCTTTATCTGGAAGCAGGAAAGCTGTATCAGGAGAGAAACCTTCTGCCAGAAGCAATATATCATTTTAACAAGGCGATTGAGGTATCTCGTGGACAAATACCCGAAATCTACCACATCCGAGGACTGGCCTATCAGCAGATGAACCTGACAGAAGAAGCTGAAAACGACTTCCGGACAGAAGCAGGAATCAGTCAGAAACTCGCTCTTGAAATGGCTTCCAGAGGCACAACCCAAACCCCTGGTTTTGATAAAAAACTCTTGCTCAATTCATTCCTTGTAATGATCACCACCGCCATTTTACTGCTAGCTGTCAAAAGCGCTTCCGGTATTCATTTGCCCTACCTGGCCGCAGTAGCACTTTCGGTAGCAATCGGATTTGTGGAACCGCAAAGGGGCTGGATACTTGCCATTTTGCAGGGTATCTTTCTGTTAGCAGGTTATTTCCTATTCACCCAGCTACCTCCAAATCCGGCCCGGCAGGAACTGGAAAACTTTGCGCTGTATGGCTCCATCGGACTGACTTTTGCGGCGAGTTTTCTTGGCGCATTTTTCAAAAGAGCCTTTTCATCCTGACATCCAAAAAATCTCTCGCTACCCTGGGCCGGTGAACTGAAACGATGTACTCACATATTGTGACCTTTTTCCACAATCCAGGAAAAAAACAAATTTTCTTCTGACCTGTTAAAACCTAGCTATCAGCTTTCTTCCCGTTTTTTTTAAATCCGCTCATCAAAAATCTGCTTGATTTAACATACCTCTTACAACCTTTTTAGCTCAGGATGGTTCTTTAAGACATGACACACGGAAGACACACCGTGACTGCCTGTTGCAGAAGACCGTCCGAATAAAATGTTGGCTTCCTGCTTCGAAATTAATTAACCATGAAATAATACAATTTTATTATGCTGATAATAACAAAAAAAATCGTTGCCATTCCGCAGATCCGAACGGAGGACAAAAAAGTAAGGTCCGCTGATTTGTTTCCTCTGGTTACGTTTCGAAAGTATGACTGGAGCGGACAATAGCAACCGGCCGGCCTGCCATAATATAATTCATGCTGACCTGTTACATTTTTCATTGCGTGCGCGTATTACTGAATAGCAAAATGATTTCCGATGGCCTGATTATTGATACTGCTGTAACAACAATCCGAAAAAGCCATAATCTCCCCCCTCATAAAGAATATCCTGTTCGTCAACTAACAGCAATAGCGATTGACAAAACAATCTACTTCACAAAACCAGGTGATAATTGATGAAAAGCATATCAGTAGTGATTCCGAATTATAACGGAAAACATCTTTTCGAGAAATACTTTGAACATAATTACAAACTTTTAACTTCATTAAACACTGACGTTCAAATCATTGTGGTCGACGATGCCTCCAGGGACGGTTCCGTAGCCTATCTTCGTGAGCACTATCAGGACCGCATTACAGTCATTGAAAAAGCTACCAACTCCGGTTTCTCGGAAACCTGCAACATAGGGATCCAACAAGCCAGCAACGACCTGGTATTTCTGCTGAACACGGACGTGACCCTGGAACCTGGTTACTTTGAAAAGCTGTACAAGTACTTTGAGTATAAGGACACTTTTGGGGTCATGGGGCGTATCATCGGCATGGATGACGACAACATTCTGGATGCGGCGCGTTCGCCCAAGATACTTGGCCGGAAAATCAAACCAAGTCATTTTTTCTATCTCAACGACAGCCAGGTTTTAACTCCAACCTTTTATTTATCCGGTGCTATTGCGCTGATGGATACCAAGAAACTAAAGACCATTCACGGCTTCAACGAAATGTTCAATCCGTATTATGGTGAAGATCAGGAGCTTTCGATCAGAGCCTGGCGCCTTGGCTGGAAATGTTACTATGAACATGACGCCGTATGTCGCCACGAAGTTTCGGCCAGTACCAAAGGACACAAGGATAAGTATAACGTAAAACGAATCTATTTTCGGAACCGTTATTACATCCATCATTTGCACCTGCACGGGTTTGATCTCAACCTGTACCATCTGCAGGTAATTCTCTGTGATGTACTGCCCAGCCTGTTCACTTTACAGTTTTATAAGGCTGAGGCATACCTGGACTTTCTGCGCAACCGTAAGGGTCTTCAGAAAAAGAAAAACGCTTTTTCACGGCAAATGAGAAGGCATCGTTCGGAAATAGGCATCCGGGATATCGTTCAGAATATCAGCCTCATGCTCAAATATGAACACGTGGTTAAGTTATAGTTTAATTTTGTCATTAATTTAAAGCAGTCCACCCCCAAACAAGCTCTCTGCAACTTATACGTTGTATAGGAACCAGGCCCGGGAATTTCCGGGCCTCAACATTAAAAATGAAGACTTACTTTCGATTATTATCCTTTGCCCGGCCTATTTACAGGTTTGCGGTCCCGTATGTTATTTTTACCGTTCTCGGCGTAATCTTTAATACCTTAAATCTTGCGCTGCTTGCCCCGTTGTTAATGACCCTGTTCAATAATAACAAAGAGGGTGCCGCAGCTGTGGCCCGTCCAGACAGCTGGCTTGACGTACTAGGTTATTTTAACTATTATGCCCAGCAGGCCAGCATTGAATATGGCCCTCACGGCTCACTCAGGATTGTTTGCGGTGTTATCGTCGCTTCCGTTCTGTTTTCCAATATCTTCAAATATTTCTCACAGCGCGTGATCGAAAACCTTCGTATTCATACGTTGCTGAATCTCCGGAAAACGGTTTTTAACAATGTCATGAACCTGCAGGTCGGGTATTTCAGCAACCAGAGGAAGGGAGATATTATTTCCAAGATCGCGTCGGATGTACAAGTGGTGCAATTTTCCGTGACAGGTACTCTCCAAGTCGTTTTCAAAGAACCATTACAACTGCTGGCTTATGTTTTTATGTTGTTTGCAACCTCTGCCAAGCTTACTTTTTTTGCCATACTGGTGATTCCGGTATCGGCTTTTCTTATTTCCAAAATTGTTAAACGCCTGAAGGAACAGGCCACACAGGCGCAGGAATTGTTCGGGCTGATGATCAGCTATCTGGACGAGGCCCTGTCGGGTATCAAGATCATTAAAGCATTTAACGCCACGGCAGATATCAAGGAAAAATTCGACCGGGAAAACATCCGATACTCCGACCTGGGAAAAAAAATGGCGCGCAGGCAGCAGCTCAGCGGACCGGTTTCCGAATTCCTCGGGGTAGTGATGGTGGCCATTATCGTGTTATACGGTGGTTCGCTGATACTGGACAACCAGTCGGAACTGAGCGTGTCCAAATTCGTTGCCTACATCGCCCTTTTTTCACAGGTGATGCGCCCGGCCAAGGCACTCACAGACTCGTTCAGTACAGTCCACGCCGGTATTGCGGCCGGAGAGCGCGTACTTGCCCTGATTGATGAAAAGCCTGAAATACAGGATGCCCCGGACGCAGTAGATCTGAAACATTTCAATGACGAGATCCGTCTCAATAATCTTTCATTTTCCTATCCTTCCCGGCCCGTACTGGATCATATCAACGTTGTGATCCCGAAGGGAAAAACCATCGCGCTCGTCGGACCCTCCGGCGGAGGAAAATCTACAATGATGGATTTGCTTCCCAGGTTTATAGATGCAGACGAGGGCAGCGTTACCATTGATGGACAAGATGTTAAAAAGATCAAGCTGGAATCTCTGTGGAAATTATTCGGTGTGGTGAACCAGGAATCCATCCTTTTCAATGATACCATCTATAATAACATTGCCTTTGGAACGGACGAAGCCACACCGGAAAGAGTGGAAGCCGCGGCGCGGGTTGCCAATGCGCACGATTTTATCATGCAGACCGAAAAGGGATACCTGAGTAACATTGGTGACCGGGGAATGAAGCTATCCGGCGGCCAGAAACAAAGGATATGCATTGCACGGGCGGTTCTAAAAAACCCTCCGGTAATGCTGCTGGATGAAGCCACTTCGGCACTGGATACCGAATCGGAAAAACTGGTGCAGGAAGCGCTCAACAATCTGATGAAAAACCGCACCTCTCTCGTCATTGCGCATAGGCTGAGCACGATCCAGAACGCCGACCTGATTCTTGTCCTGGAAGGGGGGAAAATAGTGGAACAAGGCTCTCATACGCAGCTGATTGCCGGGGAGGGGCTTTACAAAAGGCTGATAGACATGCAGACATTTAACGAATAACTGAAGGATCAAGTTTATGTTCAAAAAAAGAAATCTTATATCAAGGCTCTGGTTAAAACACACAGACAGAGTACGTTATAAAGAGTATAAATGGGAATTGAAAAACCAGAAGCAGCTTGCTTTTGCTCATTTCATCACCCAGGCCGAAAAGTTGACCAGTCCGGCTAAAATTAAAAGTTACGCGGAAAAGAACGGAGTGATCAGGCTGAGCCACAGCGGTAATGCGGGTGATATCATTTACGCGCTGCCGACCATCGAAGCCATAAAACAATATACAAACGCCCGAATTGAACTTTACCTCAGGCTGGGCCAGCCGCTGATCTTGTCCGGTTATAATTCACATCCGCTGGGGAATGTGATGCTGAACGAAAAAATGGCCACCATGCTCATTGCCCTGCTGAAGCCACAACCCTACATTGACCATATTGAAATTCACGACAAACAGATTATTGATATAGACCTGGACTATTTCCGCGCCGGTGGCATACCGCTGGATAAAGGAAATATTGCGCGCTGGTGCAGTTATCTTACGGGCGTTAACCCTGTACTCTGGAAGCCCTGGCTGACCGTTGAGCCCGACACAACCTATGCAGATACCATCGTGATGGCCCGCAGCGAAAGGTACCGGAATTATACGATTAATTATAAGTTCCTCATTCAGTACCCCGATATTGCTTTCATCGGTGTGGAATCGGAGTTTAAAGATATCCGCAAAACGATCCCCGGCATACGCTGGATACAGGTCAGCGATTTTATGCAGATGGCCCGCATTATAGCCGGTGCCAAATTTTTTATAGGGAATCAGTCGTTCCCCTATTCTGTTGCTGAGGGGCTCAAAGTACCGCGTATCCTCGAAACGGCATTCGAAGTGATTAATGTGGTTCCTGAAGGCGATAACGGTTATGATTTTTTTTTCCAGGAGCACCTGGAATCCCTGGTTTACAACCTGAATAACAAATCGTAACGCAGGCACCTGGAATTATTTTGGCCTGCCCGAAACGGGAGTAATTTGTGATAAGACGGCACAAATTACTCCCGTTCTGATTTTATGCCCCGCTGCTTTCGCTTCCATAGTTAAATCAATAGGTATGTGGCCTTTTAGGTACGGTACCAAAAAGGTACTGCCATTACATTTGGATTCCTGTTTTGTACAATTTATTCTCCATTCATTTTTATTGTTGATTTCTGACTATTTTTCCAAAAAAATCCTTATCCGACGTTTATGAAGCAGATTATTTTACTGTTGTTTGTTTTTATCCATGTCACGTCAACAGCACAGGTAAAGCTGGCTCGGCTGTTTTCTGATCACGTCGTCCTGCAGAGGCAAAAACCGATCCCGGTGTGGGGCTGGGCAAAGCCAGGGGAAAAAATAAAAGCTACACTGGCCGGTCAGACACAGCAGACCAAAGCCGATGCAACCGGCAAATGGCTGGTTCGCTTTACAGCCCTGGAAGCGGGCGGACCTCATCAGCTTCAGGTTTCTGGTAAATCCGGAAATGCTGCGGTAAACGATATCCTGATCGGAGAAGTATGGTTATGCTCCGGACAGTCCAATATGGAGTGGCCTGTGGCGGCATCCAATCATTACCAGGAAGAGAAAAAAGACTCGGATTATCCGCAGATCCGCCATTTCAGAGTAGAGCACAATGTAACGCTCACACCAGAAAAGGACCTTGACAAAGGGGAATGGAAAATTGCCTCAGCCGAAACAGTCGGCGGTTTTACGGCGGTGGGTTTTTTCTTTGCAAGAGAATTATACCAAAAACTAAAAGTACCGGTTGGTCTGCTGCATTCCTCATGGGGTGGTTCGCAGATAGAGGGGTGGATCAGCAAGGAAGGTATGCTCACCAATGACGGCCTGAGATCCTATGCTCAGAACCTGCCCAAAACCTGGGAAGAAGCGGACGTGATCATGGATACAAAACTTCGGAAACAACTTTTTAAGGATGCTTCCTATACCCCCTCCGCAGCAGAAGAGCTGATATACGTAAGCGGAAATGCGGATCTTACACGCTGGCAAAAAACGGCAGATCCAATCGGGCAGTGGGATTGGAAAGGTTTAATGGGCTTTCGGGGCCGTGGGTATATGGCCCGGGAGGTAGATATCCCTGCTGATTTTGTTGCCAAACAAACGATTCTTTCACTCGCCGAAAATGATAGTCCCAACCGAATTTATATCAATGGTAAACTCATTAGCGAGGGGATCATCAAAGGTTCAAGAAAAATAACAGTACCGGCAGATACCTGGAAATCGGGAAAAAACCAGTTGGTGATGGCACTGGGCAACCATGAAAAACTCTCCTGGTTTGGCCCGGGGCTGACGGGCTCCGCTAATGATCTCTATGTTGAGGAAAGCGGTCAAAAAATAAGCCTTGCCGGAGATTGGAAATTGATGCCTTCTTTCGCCGAAAAACATGTGTACGCGCACCTGATGAACAATGTAGGTACTTCAATTTACAACGCAATGATTGTCCCTCTGCTTCCGTTCGCTATCCGTGGCTCCTTGTGGTACCAGGGTGAGAGTAACGCGGGCAGAGCTTATCAGTACCGGCAATCGTTCCCGTTGATGATCAACGACTGGCGCAGACTTTGGGGTGATGACTTTTCATTCTACTGGGCACAATTATCCAGTTACGGGCCCGAAAACAATAGTAACACCGGAAGCAACTGGGCCGAATTACGTGAGGCCCAAGACATGACGTTAAGCTTACCCAAAACCGGAATGGCAGTGATTACGGATATAGGCAATCCGAAGGATATCCATCCCACCAACAAACAGGATGTGGGTCACAGGCTCGCGGTCAATGCACTGAAGCTGGATTACGGTATGAATATTCCTTATGCCTCTCCTCTGTATGACCGCTCCGAGTTCAGCAATGGAAAGGCAGTAATATCTTTCAAGAATGCAGAAAAAGGCTTGATGGTAAAAGACAAATATGGTTACCTGAAAGGTTTTGAAATTGCGGGTGACGATAAGGTGTTCCATTTCGCACAGGCTGAAATTGATGGCAGTAAAGTGATTGTATCGCATCCTAAAGTCAGCAAACCGGTAGCCGTACGGTACGCATGGTCCGATTCGCCCATTGATGCCAATCTGTATAATACCGATGGTTTTCCGGCAAGCGGCTTCCGTACCGATACCTGGCCTGGAATAACTGAGAAGGGTAAGTTTGAATAAGATATATTTTAACAATGCAATGATAAAATCATTAGTACTCTCTGCTGCAGTAGCGGTTCTTTTCCTTGTGGCGGCAAAAAATAGTACCCATCCACCCGAAGGGGAAACAGAATGGCCGGAATACCTGGGTGGACCCGACAGGAACCACTATTCACGACTTACGCAGATCAACCCTGAAAATGTTAAAAACCTGAAAGTTGCCTGGACCTACGCCATGCCCGATTCAGGACAAACCCAGGTTAATCCAATCATTATTGACGGCATTTTGTATGGTGTAACCTCCACCGTACAGGCATTTGCGCTGGATGCTGCCACAGGTAAACAGCTATGGATGTTTGGCGAAAAAGGTAAGGGAAACCTCAACACCAGCCGCGGACTTACTTACTGGAGCGATGGAAATGATAAACGTATCATGCATGCCATGGGCTCCTATCTTTATGCGCTGGATGCACGCACGGGAATTCCCATCGACAGCTTTGGCGACCATGGAAAAATTGACCTGCACACCGGCCTTCCCGATATCGCCAAAGGAAAATACATGGTTTCCAACACCCCGGGTACGATCTTCGAAGACCTTATTGTGATGCCGCTTCGGCTGTCAGAAGACTCCGATGCCGCTCCCGGTGACCTCCGCGCTTTTAACGTCCGCACTGGCAAACTGGAATGGACTTTCCATACCATCCCCTATCCCGGAGAATTTGGCTATGAAACTTTCCCACCCGATGCCTACAAGAATACTTTCACCGGAGCGGCCAATAACTGGGCCGGGATGGCGGTTGACCGTAAACGCGGGATCCTGTACGTGCCGACGGGATCGGCGGGATATGATTTTTACGGAGGCAAACGTAAAGGACAGAATCTTTTCGCAAACTGCCTGCTGGCTCTTGACGCACGCACTGGAAAACGGCTCTGGCATTACCAGACCATGCACCACGATTTGTGGGACCGGGATCTGCCAGCACCTCCCAACCTGGTGACGGTAAAGCAAAATGGCAAAAGTATTGACGCAGTGGTACAGGTAAGCAAGCAGGGGTATGTATTTATATTTGACCGCGTTACCGGCAAGCCGCTCTTTCCGATCAGAGAGGTGGCTGCCCCCCAAACAGCGCTGCCTGGAGAAACTCCCTGGCCTACTCAGCCGGTCCCATCCAAGCCCGCCCCCTATGCGCGCCAGGCGTATACGCTTACCGAAAAGGATATCAGTCCGTATGCCGAAGACCGTGACTCTCTGGTGATTAAATTCAAAGGGTATAAAAAAGCAATGTTCTCCCCCCCAAGCAAGGAAGGAACAGTTATCCTGCCAGGATTCGACGGTGGTGCGGAATGGGGAGGCGCGGCGGCAGATCCCTACAAGGGCATACTTTATGTCAACAGCAACGAAATGGCATGGATACTTACCATGCGGGATACCCCGAAATTGAGTGAGTTATCCAATCTCAGCCCTGGTGAAAAGGTATATGCTACCTACTGCACCATGTGCCACGGCCCACAGCGAAAAGGCAATGCCAAAAGTGGCTATCCTTCCTTAATCGACATTGGCACCCGACGGGACCATGCCTTTGTAAGTCAGCTGATCACCTCCGGAAAAGGTATGATGCCAGGGTTTACTATGTTGACGGCCGGTGAAAAACAGGCATTGATCTCATTCTTGTTTGGTGAGGAAAAAGTAGAAGCCGTGTCGGCGGTTCCTGCGTCAAAAAAAACCTATCTGCCTTATGAGAGTACCGGTTACAATAAATTCCTGGACAGCAAAGGCCTTCCTGCCATTGCTCCTCCATGGGGAACGCTTAACGCAATTAACCTCAATACGGGGGAGTATCTCTGGAAAATCCCTTTTGGAGAAGTAGAATCTCTGAAAGCCAAAGGGATACCTGCCACAGGGACCGAAAATTATGGAGGCCCGGTGGTTACGGCCAGCGGCTTACTCCTCATTGCAGCCACCAAGGATGGCAAGTTCAGGGTGTTTAATAAAAATAACGGTAAACTTTTGTGGGAAACAACACTTCCCGCCGCAGGATTTGCCACCCCGGCTACCTACCTGGCCAATGGAAAACAGTACGTGGTAATTGCCTGCGGAGGATCCAAGCTGGGGACAAAAAAAGGAAATCTGTACGTGGCATTTGCGTTGGAATAACCATAACACGTATTCAAAAAAAATGGCCCGGCCTACAAACCGGTCATTTTTTTTGAATACCGTCAAAATTATCATCCTGTCCAGGAAAGATTTCAAATGTAGCCGCGAAGTATCCGCCACATAAACCTTTAATAATGTGTAAGATCCGTTAAATAAAAATAGAACCATTGATATAGATAGTTACACGGAATAAATTAAATTGCCTGCCATTCCCTACCCTCAATTTTCAACGAAATGATAACTCCCAATCCTTCGCTGCGCCTGGTTGAAATCCTTAAGGATGAATTCAAAAACTTATACGGAAGTCCGGAGGCAGTCAAAATGGTGCTCGCTGATAAGGGAAGAATTTCCTGCCGGAATTCTAGGGAGCTGCTGAAGCGGATAGAGTGGTGCCTGGAAGCAAAAGAGCATAAGGGTCTTAACCTGCGTGCTTCCCCGGCAGATGGCAAATATACATTTGCATTATCACAATTTGATCAGCTACGTTTCAGCAAGCTGAGTGCGTGGTCTGAGGAAAAAGCGGAATCTGCGGAAACGGATGACAGTATGTCAATAGCACTTTCCATTACAGAAATCAGTGTTGAAAATGCATTGACCGCAAAAATTGGCGAGAAGGACCTGCTTCTAAAAGAGGAATGGATGATGGATGCCCCACTCCGGGCCTATACCCGCGGGCTGCTGGATTTATATATCAACGACCGAAGCTGGTGGAAAAAACTAACGTCCCGGTCGGAGAAAGCTACGTTTTCTGATCAGGATATTTTCACCCTGAACCGCCTGGTGATTGAAGATGTTTACAGCGAATTTGTGCTGAGAAAAGACGACCAGGAATTGGAGGAACTGCGCATGAATATGCACCACAAGTATCAGAAAGCGCTGTGTCTGTCAGGCGGAGGGATCAGAAGCGGAACCTTTGCACTGGGTGTAATTCAGGGACTGGCATCACTGGGTATTAAACCGGATGACTTTACCTTTTTATCGACCGTTTCGGGAGGCGGATACACCGGCGGATGGCTTACTTCATGGCTGCATCATGAAGGAGCCGATAAGGTACATCAGCAGCTCAAACCTCAAAACGTTCTCCCGCGGGAACCGGGCCCTATTCGGCATTTAAGACAATACAGTAATTACATGAGTCCTCTGGTGGGACTTTTCTCGGCCGATACCTGGACGCTTCTGGCGATTTACATTCGTAACCTGATCGTAAACTGGCTGATCATCATTCCTTTCCTTACCGCTTTCGTGGCCCTGCCGTGGTTTTTCAGTTCCCTTTTACATCTGACGGTTCCCCACGTTTATCCCATAGCCGGTATTTTGATTGGAGGTATCTTATTCATTTACAGCGACCTGTATACCAAAAAGCATCCGCCCCTGCCAAAGCCGTCCTCTGATTCCAATCCCATGCTTTCTGTGGAAGATACCAAATCAACAGATAAAAGCTCTCAAACAAAATTCCTCGCCTTCTGCCTTCTGCCGGGTGCAGCAGGCGTACTCATCTGGGCTATTTCCTGGTATTGGTTTATCAATGCAGATTTTTCATCAGCGAGTCAGTCGCTACGGGATTTCCATGATATTTTTATAATGGAAAGTCACAAAGACGAACGCAAGTGGTGGGTGGTTGCAGTTGCGGTGGTTTTTGTCCTGATTGAACTGGCAATATTTTATATAGTCGAAAAAAGGCAGCGTTATATCCCACATTTTCTTAAAAATCCTGACACCCGCCTGGGCCGTTTTTTTCTTCAAATCGGCAAACGTATTGATGACATACCTCCTCGTTTTAAAACCGGTAAAGCCAAAGATAAACGGGGTCACGAATTGGTTTTTCTGGCTATCGCCGGCGTTCTCTCAGGAATATTACTGACTTTTATTTCAGATTTACTTCCAGACAATACGCATACGCCGGAAAAAACCATCGTTTACACCTGCCTTGCGTTTCCGTTGTTCATGCTTACACTGCTGTTCAACAGTTTTGTATATGAAGGCCTGAAAAGTACCATTGCAGAGGATTCGGACCGGGAATGGACAGCGCGTTACAGTGCCTGGTTCCTGATTGCAGCGCTGGGGTGGCTCGTTATTTCGGGGATTGTTCTTTACGGCCCCGTGCTGGTCGAAAAACTCCTGGGGATGGGTTATGTTCTTACTTTTGGAGCTGCTATCAGTTACCTCACCGCATACCTGGGACAACGCTCTTCTTCCAATGGAAAGTCAGGAAAAGATGCAGAAAAAAACACCGGCCTGCTTTCTTACCTGAGCCTGCCGTTACTGGCGCTGCTGGCGCTGGTTGCGCTGTTGGTTGCGTTATCCTACCTGGTAATGACATTCCTGGGAATTTTGATCGAAGGAAATGACTTTTCCTGGAGAAATTTTTCACCTCTGAAGGCAGCTGCGCAGAATCCCATTTATGCCGTCCTGGTTTTTGCCGGAATGCTGGTGCTTACCTTTATTTCTTCCAAACTGATAGACAGTAACCGCTTTTCCCTTCACGCCATGTACCGGTCCCGGCTGATCCGCGCCTACCTTGGCGCAGCACGGCCGGAAGGTGTCCGGCGCCCCGATCCCTTTACCGGATTTGACGAATCAGACAACATTGATATGGGTAAGCTGGCCAGAAAAGATGCTTCGGGGCAATTAAAAAAGCCTTTTCATATCATTAACCTGGCTATGAACCTGGTGGCCGGGAAAAATCTTGCCTGGCAGGAACGCAAAGCCTCTTCCTTTACAGTATCTTCTTTACATGCCGGTTCACTTGGACTGGGTTACCGCAGGGTGTATCTGGAGAGTCAGCCGGGTGCCAAAAAACTACAATATGGCGGCGATGACGGGATTTCTCTGGGAACAGCCCTCACCATTTCCGGGGCTGCTGTAAGCCCGAATATGGGGTATAGTACCTCGCCGCTTGTTGCGTTTTTCATGACCCTGTTCAATCTCCGGCTGGGCTGGTGGCTGGGAAATCCCGGCCCGGTAGGCGACCAGTCATTTTTCCGCTCTTCTCCCAAGCTGGCCATTGTACCCATCATGAGCGAAATGTTTGCGCAGACCAACGACCTGAATCAGTATGTCAACCTATCCGACGGCGGGCATTTTGAGAACCTGGGACTTTATGAAATGATCTTACGCCGAAACCGGTTCATACTCCTCAGTGATGGCTCCTGCGATGCATCCTGTCAGTTGGAAGATCTTGGAAATGCAATCCGTAAAATCAGGATAGATTTCGGCACGATCATAGATTTCCCCCTGGGTTTTGATATGTTTTCGCGCCTTGATGCTGACAAAACCAATGGAAAATACTGGGCAATAGGCCGGATCAGGTATCCCGAAAATCAAAACGAAACAGACAGCAATAGTCCTGTTTTTCACAAAACCGATGGAATATTGCTTTACGTCAAACCCGGTTTTTATGGTACCGAACCCAAGGATATTTTTAACTATGCCAGTGTAAACCCGGCCTTTCCCCACGAAACAACCGCAGACCAGTTTTTTAGCGAAAGCCAGTTTGAGAGTTACCGGGCACTCGGAATCCATGCTACAGAACAGATTAACGAGCAGCTGACGAAAACTTTTGATCTCAGTATCAATTCCTTTATCCAGGCAAAAGGTGACGACTGGGAAACAAAAATTATAAGCCCGCTCAACACGGGGATAAAGAAACGCACCGAATTTGCCAGGCCCAAATATCAGCCAACACCCGCACCCAAAAGATAAATTTAACCTATTGCCCCTTAGGCATCCTGAGCGTGGGAGACGTATGATCACAAATTGTGGGACTCTCCGGACCGGAAGGTT